>CAZXAR010000014.1:0-35901 GCA_964638135.1 uncultured Enterobacteriaceae bacterium
GAGAGCTTCACCCCGGCCTCGACCGCCTTCGAGCCCTGCTCGGTGGCCATCACCGCGCCGCCGGTCGCCTTCTGGATCTCGCCCAGGATCGAGCGCACCTGCGCGGTCGCCTGCTTGGATTGCTCGGCGAGGCTCTTCACCTCCTGCGCCACCACCGCAAAGCCCCTGCCCTGCTCGCCCGCCCTCGCCGCCTCGATCGCGGCGTTCACCGCCAGCAGGTTCGACTGCTCGGCCAGGTCGTTCACCGTGGCGATGATTTCCCCGATCGCCTGGCTCTGCTCCGAGAGCCGCACGATCGCCTCCGCGATCGACTCCACCTGCTCGCGGATGCGGTGCATCGCCTCGATCGAGTCCTCGACCGACTTCCTGCCCGACTGCGAGACCTGCACCGTCCTTTGCGCGCTCTCCGAGACGTACTTCGCCTTCTGCGTCGAGACCTGCGCGGTCTGCTTCACCTCCTCCACCGTGGCGCTGGTCTGGCTCACCGCGGCGGCCGTCTCCGCCGAACCCGAGGCCACCTGCGCCGTCGAGGCGGTGATCTCGCTCGAAGACGAAGCCAGCACATTCACCCCTTCGGTGATCTCGTGCGTCACTTTGCGCAGGTTGGCGACCATGCGGCGGAACGTCTCGATCAGCCGCCCGACTTCGTCGGCCCGGTTCTGTTCGGGCAGGTTGACGGTCAGATCTCCGACCGCGAGGCGCTGGGCGACACCCGAGATCTCCTGCAGCGGAACGGCGAGAATTCGATTCAGGTAGAGCGTCAGCGCAACCGCCAGCAGCGCGGCAGCGAGACCCACCACCGCGAAGACCCGGACTGCATTGCTTGCGAGCTCTTCGGATCTCCCGAGCGCCGCACGCGCCAGTTGTTCCGTCTCCGCGACGAACGCGTCCGCGATGGCCTGCATCCTCGCGTCCCGCTCGGCCTGAACGCCCGCGAACAGGCTTCGCGCCTCCTCGATCTTCCCGGCCAGGATCAACGGATAGGACTGCGCTTCCCGCGTTTCCTGGACGGCTTTGCGCAGAGTCTCGAGTTCCTGGAGCCTCGCAAGGCTCTCCGGCTGGTCCTGGTTGCGCTTGAGCAGTCTCCGAAAGGCCTGATCGTTGCGCTTGACACGGCCCTTGATGGCCTGGTCGAGGGTTTTCACATCGGAGGCGGTGCCCAACGCAATCATCGCCAGAAGGTCGGCGCGATTCGCGATCTGGGCGGAGCGGACATCCTTTATGTCGAGCACGTCGGCGAACTCCTCTTCATAGAGGGCTTTCTGCGATTTCTGCACTCCTGTGATTCCCCGGTAGGCCGTCGCCGCCATGATGGCCAGCAAGGCGAGCATCAACCCGAACCCGGCGAACAGCTTGCCGCGCGTCGAAAGATCAACGAACCACCGCATGACGGGCTCCTTCCATGTGCTTATCCCGCTATCTGCTCGTGCACCACGATCTTCGGATCGGACAGGAGCTTTCCCGCATCGAGGATCGCCGTGCGGTCGGCGGTCACGCCGCGCAGGTACTCCTCGCGGATCCCCGTGAGCGTGGGCAGCGACGGCTGCAGTTCGCGCACCGACACGGCGCGCGTGCCGGCGATCAGGTCGGCGAGGACGCCGAACTCCATCGACTCGGAGCGCAGGACGATGACCTTGTTGAGGTCGGTCAGGCCTTTTTCCGGAAGATCGAAGAATTTCCTGAGGTCGATGACCGAGAGGATCTGTCCCCGGACGTTGACGATGCCCAGCACGAACGGGGGCGTGCAGGGCAGCGGCGTGAGTTCGTGCAACGGGCAGATCTCGCGGACGTATGCCGACTCGAAGGCGTACTTCTCCTGCGCGAGGACAAATTCGATCACTTCGAGGGCGTCCGCCGCCTCTTGTTCGGGTTTCGGCTCCTGCGCGAGCGCGCGGGCTCTCGCCTTCAGGATCTCCCTCGTCTCCCCGGGACCGGGGAGCCAGCCGCGCTGCGCCGCTTCACGCGCGGTTTCGAGCCGGCCGCGGATTTCGCGCCAGTCGGCGGCACGCGCGCGCCCGGCGCCCGGGCCGCTTTTGCCGCCGTTCATGCGGCCGCCCCGCGCGACAGCGAAAAGCGGATGATCTCGGCAAGCCTTCCGGCCGTGATGCCTTCCGATTCGGGCAGCACCTGTTCCGGCGCGCAGCCGCGGAGGATCGCAAGGGCGTTCCGGTAGTGCCGCTCGGAATCCTTGAGCCTGCCCTGGCGGCGGATCAGATTGCCGAGGGCGAAGTGCGCGAGCGCGTGATCCGGGTCGAGATAGAGCGCGCGCCGCAGGGCGGCCAGCGCTTCCTCGGCCGCGCCGTGCTCCTGGGCAATCGTCGCGAGCAGGTAATGCCAGCCGGGATTCAGCTTGTCCGCGGCGACGGCCCGGCTGCACCAGTTCGCCGCCTCGCCGAGTTCTCCCTGGTTGGCGCACGACCTCGCGAGCAGCGCCAGCGCCCTGGCATCGCCCGCACCCTGCGCGATCGCCGCTCGCAGGGTCTCGGCCGCCTCCGGGTAGCGCCCCGCGGCGTACATCGCCGCGGCTTGCGCATAGGGATTCGGAGCGGAGACCCCGGCTTCCACTTGTTCCTTCGCATGGCCGAACGGAATCTCCGGGTGGTGCAGCGGCGGGCACTCCGGCAGCGGCCCGGAGCCAAACCCCTCGCCCGGCGCTTGCCCGAAAACGGGCGCGCCCGGATGCCAGATCGGCAAGGCGACCGCTTCGGGCTCGGCGCTCGCCGTCCTCGCGGCCTTTCGGTACACGATGGTCCCGGGCAGGTTGACGGTCGCGAGCTGCGGCGGCGCGGTGTGCGAAAGCTCGACCGGATTGACGAACAGCCAGCCATCGCTCATGAGCGAGCGGCCGAGCTTCGCCAGGACGCGCCTGCCGTGCGCCGGTTCGAAATACATGAGCACGTTGCGGCAGAAAACGATGTCCATCGCGTTGGTGCCGGTCTCCACGCACGGGTAGGCGTCCTCCGCCAGGTTGAGATATCCGAACGTGACCATGGAGCGGATGCGCTCGGCGATCCGGAAGCGTCCATCCTTCGTTTTCGCGAAGTGTGTTTCGCGGATTCCCGCGGGCGCATCGCGAAAGGACCACTGGCCATAGAGGCCCTGCGACGCCTTGCGCAGCGCGTGCGGGTTGATGTCGGTGGCGAGAATCGAGATGTTCCAGTCGGGCAAATCCGGTATTGCCCGCCCAAGCACGATCGCGATCGAGTAAGGTTCCTCGCCGGTGCTGCAGCCCGCGCTCCAGATCCGCAGCCGCCGCCCGGCCGCGCGCGCCCGCATCAGTTCCGGGAGCACCTGCGCTTCGAGCGCGCGCAGGCTTTCGGGCTCGCGGAAGAAGTACGTCTCCCCGACGGTGAGATGGCTCGCCAGGATCTCGATCTCGCGGCGGCTGTGCGGCGCGGCCAGCAGCCAGCGGATGCACGGCTCGGCATCCGAATATCCGAACTCCTGCGCCGCCGCGCGCACCCCGCGCTCGAGATCGCGCCAGCGCTCGCGCGGGAAATGCAGGCCGACGCGCTCAACGAGAAATTGGCCGAATTCCTCGAGCAGCGCCTCCGGCACGGTCGTTGCCGATACGCCGGCCTCAACCATTCGCCAGCGCCTCCTCGAGCGCACGTTCTTCCTCGAGCGAAAGGAATCGCGCCAGGTCGTGGATCAGGATCAGCCCGCTTTCGAGTCGCGCGATGCCGGCAATCGCCTCGGCGCCCTGCACCACGGCTTCGGTGCGAACGATGTCCTCGGGCGCGCAGGTCGCGATTTCGGTATCCCCCTCGGTGAGAACGCCGAGCACGCGGCGCGGCGTGCGCGCGATCACGATCTGGTCGGCGAGCGCGATCTCGCGCTCGCCGAGCCCGAGGCGCCGGCGCAGGTCGCCGACCGGGACGATGCGCCCGTGCAGGCTGAACACGCCGCGGATCGTCGCCGGCGCACCGGGCAGCGGCGTAAGCTCCACCGCGCGAACCACGCGCTCGACCGCGGCGAACTCGAGCGCGAACCGCTGCTCGCCGAGGCGGAATGCGAGCAGCTGCGCAGGGCTGCTCACTGCGCGCCGCCGCCGGAAGGCGCGGCGGAATCCGCCCGGCAGCGCCGCCTTCCGAGCACCTCTTTCAGCACCGCCGGCAGCTCGCTTCGCATCCTGCGCTTGGATATGAATGCGACTGCGCCGGCATCCAGCGCATCGGCGACGTGCGCGCGGTCGTCCAGGATCGAGAGGATCACGACCTCGGTCTGGGGCGCTCGAGCCCGGATCAGGCGCGTTCCCTCGATGCCGTCCATGCCGGGCAACGCGAGATCCATCAGAACGAGGTCGGCGGCGGTCTGTGCCAGATCGTCGAGCGCCTCCTCTGCGGAACACACGCGCCGCACGGATACCCCCGCAACCATGTTCTCGATCCAGTCGCCCAGCACCGCGCGCAACATCTCATGATCCTCGACAATCAGCACGGTCGGACTCTCCGCAACAGGTCTTTCCAAGGAATTCACCCTCGCTCTCGCAGCGCACGCGCGCCGGCGCGCCCGACCTTCCGGCGCAATGCTCCTCGCGGTGCCGCCGGAAATCTGTCCGGTCGAACCTGAAACCGCTGTACGGGAAATCCTGAGGGCCGGCGACGCCGATCCCCGGCGCGCGGCTATTCGAGCGGGGTTACGCCGTGCTGGATGGCAAAGCGCACCAGGCCCGGCAGGTCGTGCAGGCCGAGCTTTTCGTACAGGCGCGCGCGGTAGGTCTCGACGGTCTTCGGCGAGACGTGCAGCAGGCCGGCGATCTCCGCGACCGTCTTGCTTTCGGCGAGCAGTTGCAGCACCTGGCGCTCGCGGGCGCTGAGCGCGCCAAGGGGATCCTCGGGCCCGGGCCGGCCGACGTAGCGGGCGATGACGCTCTCGGCGACCTGGCTGCTGAAGTAGCGGCGGCCGGCGTGCACCGCACGGATCGCTTCGACCAGCTCGCGCCCGGCGGCGCGCTTGATGACGAAGCCGCTCGCCCCGGCCTGCAAAGCGCGGTACACGTACCCGGGGTTCGAGTACATCGACAGGATGATGACGCGCGCGCCGGGGTTCCGCTCCTGAATCGCGCGGGTCGCCTCGATTCCGTTCATCAGCGGCATCGCCATGTCCATCACGACGATGTCGGGCTCGAGCTCGAGCGCGCGCTGCACCCCGGTCCAGCCGTCCTCTGCGCTGCCGACCACTTCGAAGTCGGGCTGCGCCTCCGCCAGGAATCGCAGGCCCTCGGCCACCACGCCATGGTCGTCGACGATCAGGATCCGGATCCGCATCGCTCAGAGCGGTACCAGCGCGCGCACCTTCGTTCCCGCTCCCGGCGCGCTCTGCACGTCGAGCAGACCGCCGGCCGCCTCGATCCGCTCGCGCATCGTGACCAGTCCGAAGCCCCTTCGGCCGTGTGCTTCGTTCGTTGCGAACCCCGCGCCGTCATCGACCACTTCCACCCGAGCCGCGTCGGTCTGCCAGGCCAGCGCGATCTCGACCTGCGTGGCATGCGCATGCTTTGCCACGTTGTTGAGCGCCTCCTGCACGATGCGAAGCAGCGCGACCTCGTGCCGGCGCTCGAACCTCGTTTCCGTTCCCTGCACATGCAGCCGAACCGCGATCTCGGTCCTGCGGCTGAATTCGTCCGCGAGCCAGCGCAACGCCGGCCCCAGGCCCAGGTCGTCGAGCATCGGCGGTCGCAGCTCATCGAGCACGCCCTCGATGCAAAGCGCGGTCTGATCGAGCAGCGCGAGCGAATCCCGCAGGCGGCGTTTCGCCTCTGCGTCGAGCCGCTCCAATCTTCCGGCCAGGATGTCGAGGTTGATGCCGAGCGCGGTCAGGTTCTGGCCGACCCGGTCGTGCAGCTCGGCCGCCAGCCGCCGGCGTTCGGTTTCCTGCGCCTCGACGAGGCGTCGCGACAGCGCCTGAAGCTGATCGGCCGCGCTGCATAATTCCTCCTCGCGGCGCCGCTGCTCGGTGATGTCCAGGCAGGTGCCGATCAGTTTCGTGGCGCGTCCGGCGTCGTCCCGCACCGCCTCGCCGGAGACGAGCATCCGCCTTTGCCTTCCGTCGCGCAGGACGACGCGGACTTCGAGTTTGTAGCTCGTACCCTCGTCGATTGCACGCCGCGCGGCCGCGCGCAGCGGTTCGCGATCCTCCGGCTGGATCAGGCCCAGGATCCAATCCAGCGCCTGCGGCCCCAGCTCGGGGTCGACGCCGCACAGCCGGCGCAGCTCGCGCGAGGCACGCACTTCGCGCCTCGCCAGGTCGTATTCCCAGTAGCCCAGGCCGGCGATCTCCTGCGCCCGCGCAAGCAGCCGGCGGCTTTCGCGCAACGCCGTCTCGGCACGCTTGCGCTCCGTGATGTCGTTGACGATCACCAGCCTGCAGGGCCGCCCGCCGAACTCGAATTCGTGCGCCGTGACTTCGACATCGAACTCTTCGCCGTTTCGGCGCCGGTGGCGCCACTCGCGGGTGCCGGGCAGGAAACGGCCGCGCGCGACTGCTTCGACCGCGGCGCGCTGCGACGGCGGGCGCAGATCGAGCATGTTCATGCCCACGAGTTCCTCGTGCGGCCAGCCGTACTGCTCGGTCATGCGCCGGTTGGCGGCCACGATCACGAGTGTCTCGCTGTCATACACATAGACTGGCTGCGGCGCGACGTCGAACAGCGTGCGGTAGCGCTGCTCGCTCTCGGCCCGTGCGCGCTCGGCAAGCTTCTGCCTTGTAATCACCTGGCCGATCCCGCGGTAGCCGCAAAAACGCCCCTCCGCATCGAAAATCGGCCTGCCGCTGGCGCTGATCCAGCGCGTCTCGCCCGAGCGCAGCGGCCGCTCGACCTCGAAATCGCGAAATTCGCGGTGCGCCTCGAGATCGGCGCGGTGCTTCGCCCAGTCCTCGGCGGTCAGGTTGAGCGCAGGCAGATCCCAGCGCGTCTTGCCCAGCACCTCTTCGAGCGGATAAGGCTGCTCTTCGCGCGGCATCCCGACGCGCCGGACGAAGCGAAACTCCGCATCCATTTCCCAGTAGTAGTCCGATGAGAGTTCCGTCAAACACCGGAAGCGCTCCTCGCTTTCACAAAGCTCCGCGTGTGCCTTGCCACGCTCTAACGCGGCGGAGAGCACGTTCGCCACCGCCTGCAGGAATTCGACTTCCACCGGCTCGAAATGGCGCAACCTGCGCCAATGTGCGACCAGCGTTCCGTAAGGACGCTCGGCTGCCGGAATCACGACGCAGAGACCGCTCACTACGCCCAGCTCGCACACCCGGTACGTGCTCCCGAGATGCGGGTCGGACCGCAGATCCTCGATCGCCACAAACGGGGGCGTCGACTGGGCCGGCGGGCCGGACTGCCGGTATAGCTCCAGCGCCCGCCCGCTCTGCGTCTCCGCGCCGGCGCCGATCCGCGTGCCAATCCGCAGCTGCGGCCAGTCGGACCCTGCAACTACGCGCAAAGCCTTGCCGTCCGGCTCCAGTTCGAGCACGTTCACGAAATCGGTCTGCAATTCCTCCGCGACGTGCGTCACGGCATGCTTGACCACGAGCACGGGATCAGACTCGCGCAGCGCGAACAGGCTGAATTTCGCAAGCGCCGTTTGCCTGCGCAGCGCTGCGTCGAGCTGCGCCGCGGCCCGCCGCTCCTCGGTGACGTCGCGCCCAACGACGACGACCCCCGCCACTCGGCCGTGATCGTCCCGCATCGCGCTGCCCTCGGACTGGATCACGCGCTCGGTGCCGTCGCGCGCCACGAGGCGGTACTCGGTTCGCCGTCCGATGCCCGTTTCCACCGTTTCGCGGAAGATTTCACGGATGCGCTCGCGGTCCTCGGGGTGGATGTCCGCCAACGAGTCGCCGCCCACCAGGCTCTCGGGGTCGCCCAGGAGCGGGCTGTAGGACGCGCTACAGAAGACGCGCCGCCCGCGGGTATCGACGATGGCGATCAGATCGCGCGCGTTGCGCACGATCAGCGGGATCAGCGCCTCAACGGCGTGAACATGGGTTACGCGGTTGCCGACGTCGCGCCTGGCTGACATGCAGCTAGCATAGCGCTACGCCGCGCGCAGCATGGAGAGCTGCTGCGGCTGTAAGGTTTTTCCTTACAAGCCGCTCAAAGCTCCTGTTTGCCTACGCCGCCCGGCGGCGCTTGCGTTCCTGCCAGTCGTCGAGTTGCGCCCGCGCGCCGTTTGCCGCCGGATCCATCGCCTGATCGTGGTTCTCGCGCTTGGCCGTGAGCTCGATCACGTAGCCGTTCGGGTCGCGGAAGTAGATCGAGTCGATGAAGCCGTGGTCCGAGATGCCGCGCGTCTCCGCGCCCGCCGCCTTTCCCTTCTCGAACATGCGGCGCAGGTCGGCTTGCGTCACCTCGAGCGCGATGTGCAGGTCGTAGTCGTGCTGCGTCTTGAACTCGAACGGCATGTCGGGCACTTCGAAGAACGCGAGGCACGAGCCGTCGTCCATGCGGTAGAACGAATGCAGCACGTCGGTGGTGCGGCCGCTTTTCGTCTCGCGGATGTTGAACGCGTTCACGAGCGGCAGCCCGAGGAAATCCTCGTAGAAGCGGCGCGTCTCCTCGGAATCCCGGCAGCGGTAGGCGTTGTGGTGCAGTCCCTTGATCATTCTGCCCTCCTCGCCCCGCGCTCAGAGGGCGTGGAACGCCTGGTCCTTGACCGAGGCCTTGTAACCTTCGAACACCTCGTTCACCTTGGGCCAGCTCTTCAGCTTCTTCATGTTGCCGAGCCAGCGCTGCACGTTCGGATAGGGCGAAAAATCGCAGCGCACGATCTCGCCGAGCGTGACGAACGCCGCGCCGAGGTAGTCGGCGATCGTGACCTCGTCGCCGCACAGGTACTGGCGGTTCGGCCCGATCCAGTGGTCGTTGAGGACCTGCAGCCAGCCCCTGGCGCGCTCCTTGCCCCATTCCATGGTGGCCTTCTGCACCTCGTCGCTCGGGCGCTTCATGTGCGGGAAGAGCTGCGGATAGATGAGGTTGTAGGCGTACTCGCGGTAGAAGTTCGTGTTGAGCCAGTCCATCATCTCGTTCACCCGGGCGCGCTGCTTCAGGTCCTTCGGGTAGGCGGGCGATCCGATCTTGTCGGCGAGGTACTTGAGGATCGCCGAGCTTTCGGTGAGGCGGAAATCGCCGTCCTCGAGCATCGGCACGAGCCGGTTGGGATTCATCGAGGCGTACGGCTCCTTGTAGTGCTCGCCGGTAAACAGGTCCACGACCTGCTCGTCGACGGGAATGCCGCTTTCGGCGATGAACAACCGGACAGGCCGGCTGGTCATGGACACTGGATGCATGTAGAGCTTCATGGGGGGTTCCTCCTCGGGTAGCGGGACGAGAACTATAAACCCCCGAATCCGCGGAGTCGATACGCCGGGCAGGACAGAGTGAGCGCCTAAGCGGTGTCCGAACGCGCAGTGCGGCCGCCCACCGCGGCGCGCGGCAGATTCAGCACGGTCGTGATGGTGAGCACGGAGGCGACCACCACCGAATAGAACACCGCCGGCGCGTGGCCCTGGTCGAGCAGCCAGCCGAAATACACCGGCGTCGCCATCGAGCCGACGTCGAGCCCCGAGTAGACGAAGCCGTACACCTTGCCGGTCGAGCCGGGCGGCGTGGTCGAACGCACGATGAGGTCGCGCGACGGATTGGTGATCCCGCTGGCGAAGCCGGCCGCGGCGAGAAGCGGCGCCAGCATCGCGGCCGGCAGCCACGACGACGCGAGCACGAATATGAGTCCGGCGGCTACGGTCATGCCGCTTACGGCGACGATGTCGTGACGCTGGAATCGCACCGCGACGAATCCGCCCGCGAAAATCCCGGCCGCCGCGCCGATCAGGTAGGCGGTCAGCGCGGCGGATGCGAGCGGCGCACCGATTCCGTACAGAGCAATGAGGGACGCCACGCCGAAGGTCTGGATGGCGATGAAACCGATCGCGATGAAAAAGAAGTACCCGAAACACATCAGCACCGGCGCCGAGGAGAGCACTTTCAGGTCCGCCGCGAGCGCTGTGCGCCTGCCGCCGCGGCGCGCATCGGCCGGCTCGACATGGAGCGAGTCGCGCTGCACGTACATGAAGGCGACGATCGCGAAGCCAACCAGCGCCGCGGCGAGCAGCGCGGCGCGCCAGCCGAACGCTCCGGCGATGCCGGCGCCGAACGCGGGCGCCGCCGCATAGCCCAGAAACCCGGCGATTCCGTGCCAGCTGAACGCGTACCCCAGCCGCGCCGGGTTGACGCGCGCATTCAGGATCGCGAAATCCGACGGATGGAACACGCTGTTGCCGAGCCCGCCCACGAGCGCCGCGAGGAAGAGCATCTCGTAGTTCTGCGCCAGCCCGCCGAGCAGCACCCCCGCCACGCAGAGCGCAAGCCCGGCGAAGAGCACGCGCCGGGCCCCCAGCCGGTCGACCGCAAACCCGGCAAGCGTCTGGCAGATTCCCGAGACCACGTAATACGCGGCCGTGGTCGCACCGAGCGCCGCGTAGGACACGCCGAGATCGTCGCGGATGAAGGGGAACAGGACCGCGGTGACGATCTGATAGAAGTGCGACAACCCGTGCGCCAGCGCCACCAGGCCGATCACGCGCGCGTCGCGCGCCAGGGCGTGGGTGCTCACGTCAGGGGAGCGAAGCGACGAAGCGCGCGATCGCCGCGAGCGCCGCCTCGGGCTGGTCGCGATGCGGCGAGTGGCCGCACGCGGGCAGCTTCACCAGCTCGCAGCGCGTCTTGACGCCCGCGCGGAGCGCAGCGAGCTGCGCCATGGTGCCGTATTCGTCGTCCTCGCCCTGGATCGCGAGCAGCGGGCAGTCGATCCGCGGCAGGTATTCCTCGATGTTCCAGCGGCGGAACTCCGGGTCGAGCCAGACGTCAGCCCAGAGGTAGAAGGTCCTGCGCGGATCGCGATGGTAGCGGCCGAGGCGCTGCGGCAGATCGGTGGATTCGAACTCCTGCTTCGCCTTTTCGATGCTGCGGATACAGAGATCCTCGACGAAAACGTGCGGCGCCATCAGCGCGAGCCCGCACGCCGCGTGGCCCGCACCGGCATGGATCAGAGCGATGGAAGCGCCGTCGGAATGGCCGACAAAGATCGGCGCCTCGATCCGCAGCGCGGCGAGGACCTCGGGCAGCGACACGAGTGCCTCGTCGTGCATGAAGCGCACACCCACCCGGTCTTCGGCGAGCACGTCCGAATCGCCATAGCCGTAGCGGTTGTAGACCAGAGCCGGGCAACCGGTCGCCTGAACGAGTTGAAGCGGGAAATCGCGCCACTGCCGGATCGAGCCGAGGCCTTCGTGCAGCAGCACCAGCACAGGCCTGCCCGGCTGCGCGGCGTCGATCCACTGGTACTCGAGCGAGCGCCCCGCGGCGCTGAGAAACGGCATGCGGCGAGGTTACCATGCAGGCGATAATCGCCCGCGTGCGTTTCACCGCCTATCTGGTCCTGCTCGGTACGCTCGTCCTGTGGTCGGGAAACTGGATCGTCGCGCGCGCGGTGCGCGAGGATGTGACGCCGGGAATCGCCACCGTGGGGCGGCTCGTCATCGTCATTGCCCTGCTCGCGCCGTTTTGCTGGCGCGGTCTTTTGGCGAAACTGTGCGCGTGCGGCCGGCGCGACTGGCAGGTGCTTGCGGCGCTCGGCTTCACCGGCGGCGGCCTGCACCTCGCGCTGCAATGGCTCGGACTGCACTACACCACGGCGACGAGCGGTGTGCTTTATCTCTCCACGGCGCCGATTTTCATCCTGCTGCTCGCGCGCCCTGCGCTCGGAGAGGCGATCCGCGTGCGGCAATGGGTGGGTGTGTTCGTCTCGTTCGCCGGCGTGCTCACGATCGCCACGCAGGGCGAGACGGCCGCGCTCGCCGCGCTTTCGGTCAACGTCGGCGACCTGATGGCGCTCGCTTCGATGGCGATGTGGGGTTCGTACACGGTGATCCTGCGCCTGCGGCGCGATGCGCTCGACACCCCCGAGTACTTGACTGCGCTGTGCGCGCTCGGCCTGGGATTCATGGCGCCGTGGCTCGCATGGGAACTGTGGGGCGGCGCGCAAGTTACTCTCACTCCGCCGGGTGGGCTCGGCGTGCTGTACTCCGCGGTGGGGTCGCTGCTCATCGCCTACGCCGGCTGGAGCTACGTGGTGACGCGCCTGGGCGCGGCGCGCGCCGGCGCCACCATGCATCTCATGCCGGCGATCGGCGTTGCGCTTGCGGCCCTCTTTCTCGGCGAATACCCGCGCTGGTACCACTTCGCCGGAATCGCGCTGATTCTCGTCGGGGTCGGCCTGTCCGCCTTCAGAGCTTCATCGGCTTCCAGTAGCCGGTAAGCTCGAGGTAGCCGCGGCCGGCTTCGGCGCTGCGCTGCAGCGCGCGCACCGCGCCCTCCCAGTAAATCGTGCCCGTGCTCGTGCGCGCATCCAGTTCCTGGTCGTCCATGAGCGGCGCAAGCTCCCATTGCATTGCGCCCGCCGTCACACGCATCGCCACCGGATACTCGACCCCGGTGCGCGGCGAGCGCCAGCGGCGCAGCGGCGCGAAGACGATTTCGCGCGGTCCGAACCTGCGCTCGGTGCCGTCGGCAAGAAGAAGGGTTCCACCGGAATAATGCGCGCTGCCGGTCCGGTCGCGCATGCGAAACGCCATCAGGGCACCGCCATCGGCGAGATTCAGCCCCACCCAGTCCCACCCCGCCGCCTCGGGCGCCATCATGGAACTCGCCCACTCGTGATCGAGCCACGCGGTACCGCTCACGGCTTCGCTTCCCGCGCCGCGCTCGATGCTGCCGCGTACCGCAAGCTGCGGGCGGCTGTAGTAGAAGCTTGCCTCTTCGCTCCGCCACCCCTTGCGGCTTACGCCGCCCTCGCCCTGCGCGAGCGGCGGACGTCCGGCGACAAATTCCAGCTCGAGCAGGAATCCGCGCCCCAGGACGCGCGAACGGTAAACGTTTCCTTCGAGCGCCATCTTCCAGTCGTCGATCCAGACCGTGGTGGTCTCTTCGCCCGCGCCGGCAAGGCCGAGCGCCTCGCGCGCGGCGCGCTGGTCGTGGCGCAGCCGGCCGAGCTTCGGATCGGCGAGCGCGGCATGGGCAACCAGAACCTGGCGCGGCGCGAAGCTGCTCGGGTTTGTTGCTTCGAACGGCGGCCGGGCGCGGAAGAACGTCACCTGGAAGCCGAGTGCCTCGCCGCGCGCCGTCTGCAGCCAGCCGGTCGCGTACCACCACTCGGTGCGGAAATCCGGATGCGCGCCATGATCGCGCGGAAAGCGCAGCGGCGCCCCCGTGCTCGCGCGCGGGTACTGGACTCCGGCCGCCCAGCCGCAAAACGGCAGGCCCAGGCCGGCGGCGAGCAACCCTCTTCGCTTCACCAGTCCTCCCGCACCGCGCGCACCGGCTCCATGCCGGTCGCTTCGCGCCCGGAGAGGTACGCGGTCAGCACCGCGAGCGCAACCAATGCGCACGACAGGCCCGCGAGCAGCAGATAGGGCGGATGCAAGTCCATGCCCCAGTTGAACGACTGCCGATTGACGATGTAGACGAGCACCAGGCTGATCAGGCCGCCGAGCACAAGACCCGCCGCCATGCCGAGGAAGGCAAGCAACCCGCCCTCGGCGGCGAGCATCGCCCCGATCTGGCCGCGCGTCATGCCGAGGTGCCGCAGCACGCCGAACTCGCGCCGGCGGGCGAGCACGATCGCGCCCACGCTCGAGGAAAGACCGAACAATCCCACCAGCACCGCCACGGCTTCGAGCGCGTAGGTCACGGCGAAGCTGCGATCGAAAATGCGCAGTGAAACGTGGCGGATCTCGCCCGGCGTGGCCATCTCCAGCTGATCGCCGCCCGGCAAGGCGCGCAGCGCGCTCATCGCCTCGGCGGGCGCGGCACCGGCGGCAAGCCACACCGCCGCATCGTTCGCCCGCCGGTCGCCCGTGCGTTCTGCATACACCGCGCGGTCGATCACGATCGCGCCATGCTGTCGCGCGTAATCGCGCCACACGCCTTCGACGACGAACGCGTGCCGCCGGCCGGCAAGGGGAAGTTCGATCGGGTCTCCCGTGCGTAAGCCGTAGAGGTCGGCGAGGGCTTCCGAAATCCATGCTGCCGGCGGATCGTTCGGGCCGCGCTCGCGCGCGCCTCCCACCAGCGGAAACATGAGCGCGCTGCCGCCGCGGGTGTGCTCGCGTGCAATCAGCGACACCGCCGGGCGCCGCGGATCGAGCGTGACGCGGCCACTGCGCAGAAATTCGGCTCGTTCGATCTGCGGCAAGGCCTTCACTCGCGCCTCGAATTCCGGCTCGAGCCACGCCGTCTCGCCCGCGTGGGTGGTGCGGAAATAAAGGTCAGCCGGCAGGACCGCCAGCAGCCAGCGGTCGACCGAGGTGCGAAACGAAGCCACCATGATCGCCATCGCGACCATGAGCGAAAAGCTCGCGACGATGGCGGCGAGGCTCACCATGGCCTGGCCGGGCGCGCCGCGAAGCTGCGCCAGGGCGAGCGCATACGGGATCCGCGCCGAGAGGGGAATGCGGGCAAACGCGGTCTGCGAAAGCCAAGGCATGAGCAGGATCCCGCCGACCAGGAAGCACGCGATCGCGAGGTAGCCGAAAAGCGGAATGCCGTTCACCGGCGCGAACTGCGATGCGATCGCGCCCGCGGCGATGAGGCCTGCGCCCGGCCACGCCGAAGCCATGCGCTCGAACATGCGCTGCTCGTCGCCCGCGCGCAGTCCCTGCGCCGGCGCCGCCCCCGCCGCATCGAGCGCCGGAAGCAGGGCTCCAGCGAGTGCGATCAGGATGCCGGCGACGAAGTAGGCGAGCGCATGCCACGCGGGGACCACGATCTCGGGCGCCACACCGCGAAACATCCCGGCCCCCAGATCCACCCCGGCAAAGCGCACTGCGGCGCGCGCGAGCGCAATGCCGAGCGCAAGCCCCGCGACGCTGCCGATGGCGCCGACCGCCGCTGCCTCGATCAGCACCAGCCGGGCGATGCCGCGGCGCGTCAGGCCCAGCACGCGCAACAGCGCATGCTCGCCCCGGCGCCGCGCCACTTCCAGCGCCTGCGCCGAAAAAACCAAGAAGCCGCCAGTGAACAGGGCCACGAGCGCAAGCACGTTCAGATTCACGCGGTAGGAACGCGACAGCGCCGCCCCGCTCTCCTCGGCGACTTCGACCGTAGACACGTGCACCCCGGCCGGGAGCATCACGGCGATGCGCGTGCGCATCTGTTCGCGGTCGACGCCGGGCGCAAGGCGCAGATCGACGCGGTTCAATTGCCCCAGCCGTCCCAGGCGCCACTGGGCGGTCGCGATGTCGGTGAGCGCCGCGACGCCGCGCAGCGCCGCTGCGGGCAGCACCCCGGCGACCTCGAGGGAAACGACATCGAGCGCGGCGACGATGCGAAGCGTGTCGCCTGCGGCGAGCTGCAACTCCTGCGCGGCCGAAGCGGAAAGAAAAACCGTGTCCGGTTTCAGGATATCGAAGCGCCGCGCCGGATCGTCGGCGAAGAGGGCCGGCTGCACCTGCGCGGCGCGCAGCGAATCGATTCCGACCAGCCGGAGCGTGCGCCCGCCTCCCGCGAGACCCGCCTCCACTTCGAGCACCGGACTCGCCACCGCGACCCCTTCGAGCCTGGCGAGTTCGGGATAGAGCGCCTCGGCGAATCCCGCGCGCCCGCCGCGGACTTCGAGATCGGCTTCTCCCGCAAGCGAGCGCGCCCCGGCCGCGATTTCCTCCACCGCGGCGCGGTTGATCAGGCTCACCGCGAAGCCCAGCGCGACCCCGAGCGCGATTCCGGCAATCGAAAGCAGGGTGCGCCCGCGCTGGTGCGCGAAGCGCGCGGTGAGCGTCGCGAACAGGCGCAGCATGTGCGCGCAAGCCGCTGAGCGCGCTCACGCGCCCTCGGGCGCGCCCTGCCAGAGCATGTCGTAGCCCAGTTCCCTGCTCTCGCTGCACATCGTCGCCAAGGCCGCGAACTTGTTGCGGAAGGTTTCGTCGGCGTGCGACTTCTCGTGCTCCTCGAAAGAGCGCCAGTACGTGACGATGACGAAATGCTCGTCCGCCGCGCTCGCCCCGCCGAGCGATCCTTCCTCGCTCACAAAGCCTGAGAACCCGAACACCTGCCCGGCGATGAAGCCGCCCTTGTCGCCGCCGTAGGTTTCCTTCACGACGTTGCACATCTCGCCTACGGCGAGTTCCACCTGCTCGAAGCTCACGCCCGGCCTGAGCTTCACGGTGTTGAACAGCATCTTGGCCCCGAAGGGAAGCGAGATCGGTTCGAACATGACGTCCTCCTCAAAGATCAGGTGCGGAACTCTTCCAGCACGAGCTTGCCGACCACGTGCCCGTCCTCGAGCAGCCTGTGCGCGCGCTTGAGATTCGCGGCGTTGATCGCGCCGAGGTGCGTCTTGAGCGTGCTGCGCAGCGCGCCGGACTCCACGAGCGAGGCGGCCTCGTCGAGCAGCTGGTGCTGCGCGACCATGTCGGGCGTCTGGAAAGTCGAGCGCGTGAACATCCCCTCCCAGAAAAATGCGAGGCTTTTTTCCTGCAGCGGCGCGAGGTCCACCGGCCTCGTCGTGCGCACGATCGAGCCGATGCGGCCCTGCGGCCTCACCAATTTCGGAAAGAGCGCGAAATACGGATCGGTATTGGCAAAGCACAGCAGATAGTCCACTTCCGGTTCGCCGAGTTCGGCGAGCTGTTCGGCAAGCGGCCGGGTGTGATCCACGGTTGCGTCCGCGCCGAGCGCTCTCGCCCAGGCGATCGACTCGGCGCGCGAGGCGCTCGCGATCACCTTGAGGCGCGCGAGCTTCTTCGCCAGCTGGATCGCGATCGAACCCACCCCGCCCGCGCCGCCGAGGAGGAGAACGCTGCGCCCTGCGTGCGCGCCGGTGCGGGAAATGCCCATGCGGTCGAACATCAACTCCCATGCAGTAATGGTGGTAAGCGGCAGCGCCGCCGCCTCGGCAAACGAAAGATTCTTCGGCTTGCGGCCCGCAATGCGCTCGTCCACGAGATGCAGCTCGCTGTTCGTGCCCTGGCGCATCACGCTGCCCGCGTAATACACGGCGTCGCCCGGCTTGAATAGCTTCGCCCCGGGCCCTGCCGCCTGCACCACGCCCGCGGCATCCCAGCCGAGCACCTTCGCGGATTTCTCGACCTGGTCCCGAGGTGCGCGCCGCTTGGTGTCGACCGGATTCACCGAGATCGCCCGCACTTCGACCAGCAGGTCGCGCCCGGCCGCAACCGGCGCCTCGAGTTGGAGATCGAGCAGCGCTTCGGGATGCTCGATCGGCAGATAGCGGAACAGTCCTACGGCCTTCACGGAAATCTCCGGGGAGCGGGTTGCCAGTTAGAATTCTCGCCTCATCATACCGTCCCCGGCCGCAAGCACCGAATGCCGAAGACCGCGCGCACGCCGCAGGCGCCCTCCACCAGCAACTTCGTTCGCCAGATCGTCGAGGCGGATCTCGCCGCGGGAAAGTACGCGGAGCGCCGCTGGGCCGGCAAGCCCGGCCCGGCAAAGCTGCACGCCGGAGCACCGCCCGACCCGGCGCCGATGCGCACGCGCTTTCCTCCCGAGCCGAACGGTTACCTGCACTTCGGCCACGCCAAGTCGATCTGCCTCAATTTCGGGCTGGCGCAGGCCTACGGCGGGGTCTGTCACCTGCGCTTCGACGACACCAACCCGACCAAGGAAGAGCAGGAGTACGTCGATTCGATCATCGAGACCGTGCGCTGGCTCGGCTTCGACTGGGGCGAGCACCTGTACTACGCCTCGGATTACTTCGAGCACCTGTACCGCTTTGCCGAGGAACTGGTGAGGCGCGGCCACGCCTACGTCGATAGCCTCAGCGCGGAAGAAATGCGCGCCCATCGCGGCACGCTGACCGAAGCGGGCCGCCAGAGTCCGTACCGCGACCGCCCGGTCGAAGAGAACCTGCGCCTGCTGCGCGAGATGCGCGAGGGCAGGCACGCGGACGGCTCGCACGTGCTGCGCGCGAAGATCGACATGACGAGCGGCAACATCAACCTGCGCGACCCGGCGATGGTCCGCATCCGGCACGCGGCGCACCACCGCACCGGGGACGCCTGGTGCATCTACCCCACCTACGACTGGGCGCACGGCGTATCGGACGCGCTCGAGAACATCACGCACTCGATCTGCACGCTCGAGTTCGAGGACCACCGCCCGCTCTACGACTGGTTCAACGAGCGGCTCGCCGAAGCCTGGACCGATCCGCAGGGCGTGCGCCATCCCGGGCTGCTGCAGCTTCCGCTGCCGCAGCAGATCGAATTCGCGCGCCTGAATCTCACCTACGTCCTGCTCTCGAAGCGCAAGCTCATCCAGCTCGTCGAGGAGGGCCACGTCGAGGGCTGGGACGATCCGCGCATGCCCACGCTCGCCGGCGCGCGCCGCCGCGGCTACACGCCCGAGGGCTTCCGCCGGTTCGCCGAGCGCATCGGCGTCGCCAAGGCGCCGCAGCGCATCGAGTTCGGCGTGCTCGAGGACTGCATGCGCGAGCACCTCAACGAGTCCGCGCCGCGCCGCATGGCGGTGCTCGATCCGGTGAAGCTCGTGATCGAGAACTATCCCGAGGGCAAGCAGGAAATCGTCGAAGTCCCGAACCACCCGCAGCGGCCCGAAATGGGAAAGCGCGAGGTTCCTTTTTCGCGCGAGCTGTGGATCGAGCGCGAAGACTTCGCCGAGCCGGCGCCGAAAGGTTTTTTCCGCCTCTTTCCCGGAAACCGCGTGCGGCTGCGCTACGGCTACGTGATCGAATGCACCGGCTACGACAAGGCGACGGACACGGTGCGCTGCAGCTACGACCCCGGGACGAAGTCAGGCACGCCGGGGGCGGAAAAGATCAAGGTGAAGGGAAACATCCACTGGGTGAGCGTCGCGCACGCCCTTGGCGCCGAAGTGCGCCTGTATGACCGCCTGTTCAGCGTGCCCGATCCGCAGGGAGTCGAAGACCTCAATCCGGCCTCGATGAAGGCGATCACGGCGCAGCTCGAGCCCTCGCTGCGCGAGGCTGGAGCCGAGGCGCGCTTCCAGTTCGAACGCCACGGCTATTTCGTCGCCGAGCGCGGCCGCTTCAACCGCACGGTGACGCTGCGCGATTCCTGGACCGGCCAATAGCCGAACGCCGCGCTCGGCGCGCCGGCGCCGGCACGCCGGATGTTATTTGTCGGACCCTGCGCCCTTCTGGTAAAAGGTCGGGGCGATGAACGCACTCGCCACCGCATTCTCGAGTACGCTCCGCAGGCACACCATGGCGGCATGCGCGCTGGCGGTGCTCGGCGCCGCCTGGTGGTGGCAGCTTGCTGCGCTGCGGGAAGCGCGCGAGCTGGTATGGCTCGCGGTGACCGCGGTTTCGGTCCTCACGGGTTTCATCGCGCTCGGCTGGCTGCGGCCGGCGCGCGTCGGGATCACTGCCCCCCAGGCGATGATGCTCCTGGGTACGCTCGGCATGCTGAGCGGGCTCGCGCTCGACGTGCAGCGCGCAGGACTCGAGGCGATTGCCTTGATGTGCGTTTCGCGCGCCCCGGATTTTTTCGCCGTGGCGCAACTGCACCTGGAGTGGCTCCCGGCGATGCACGTAGGCATGGTCGCCGGAGGGCTCGGCGCGCTCGCCTGGCTGCGGCACATGCGTCCCGGGTGCCGGCGGCAGTTCTGCGCGCGTTTCGTGCAGAACATCACGTGTTCCGGTTGGATGATTGCAGGGATGGTCGCCGGCGTGATGCTGTATTACAGGCTCGCCGCGTGGTTCGGCAGCGGCGGCGTGCCGGCGATGCTCGGCGGGATGATCGGCGGCATGGTGTGGGGAATGGTGGTGAGCGTCGCGATCTATCGCCTGATCGTCGGCCTGCATCCGCTCGGCGCGCGGCCCGAGGCATGAACGAGGAGATCCGCTTCGTCCAGGCGGAGATGGAGCGCTGCGGCTACATCGCCGAGCCCGCGATCGCCACCGCCGTCTTTCTCGCTCGCGAAATGCGCCGCCCGCTCCTGGTGGAGGGCGCGGCGGGGGTCGGCAAGACCGAGATCGCCAAGGTGCTCGCGCGCATGCTCGGCACCGAGCTCGTGCGCCTGCAGTGCTACGAGGGACTGGACACGCATACCGCGCTCTACGAGTGGAACTATCAGCGGCAGTTGCTGCGGCTCAAGATCGCCGAGCGCGAAGGGCACGACCCCGGGAGGCTCGAGGAGCTGATCTTCGGGCGCGAATACCTGCTCGAGCGCCCGCTGTTGCGCGCGATCGCGCGGCGCGAGGGCCCGGCGGTGCTGCTCGTCGACGAGGTGGACCGCGCCGACGAAGGGTTCGAAGCGTTTCTGCTCGAGGTGCTTTCGGATTTCCAGATCACGATCCCCGAGCTGGGAACAATCCGCGCCGAGCACGTGCCTTTCGTGCTGCTCACCTCGAACCGCTCCCGCGAGATCAGCGACGCGCTCCGCAGGCGCTGCCTGTACCTGTTCGTCGAGCACCCGACGCTAGAAAAGGAAATCCGCATCCTGGAGAACAAGGTGCCCGGCGTGAGCGACAAGCTCGCCCGTGCGGTGGCGCGCTTCGTGCAGCGCCTGCGCACGCGCGAGTTGCGCAAGCTTCCCGGCGTCGCCGAGACGATCGACTGGACGCAGGCGCTGCTGCGGCTGCACCGGAACGCGCTCGATGCCGAAACGGTGCACGCGACGCTCGGCTGCCTGCTCAAGGACGAGCACGACCTCAAGGCCGCGAGCAATGAGACGGTCACCGAACTGCTCGCCTACGCGGCAGCAGGCGATTGACGGTCGCACAGGATGCGATGAAGGACGGCGCGCACGGACTGGTCGCGCAACTCGCGCGTTTTGCCGGGGCGCTGCGCGCCCGCGAGGTGCGCGTGGGGCTGGGCGACGAGGTCGATGCGGCGACGGCGCTGACGCTCGTGGATCTGCTCGATCGCGACGAAGTGCATCGCGCGCTGCGCATCGCGTTCAAGGTGCCGCGCGAAGCGTGGGACCTCTTCGACCGGCTGTTCGAGGAATACTGGGACGGGAATGCCGCGCCCCGGCGCGAGGCCGTGCGCCAGGCGCTGCCGCGCGACCACCGCGGGCCCGCGCAATGGCGCTGGGATGGCGAGCGCGTGCGGCTCGTCGTCCCGGAGCGCGCCGGAGATCGGGCCGGCGACGTCCCGGGCTACAGCCCGGAACCCCTGCTGCGGCGCAAATCGTTCGAGCGCTGCAGCCCGGAGGAGATCGCCGAGCTGGAGCGGCTGCTCGCGCGCCTCGAGGTGCGGCTCGCGGTCCGCCGGACCCGCCGCCTCGTGCCGACCCATGCCCGCGGCGTGGTGGACCTGCGCCGCAGCTTCCGGCATGCGCTCGCAAGCGACGGCGATTTCCTCAAGCTCGCAAGGCGTCGCCGGGCGATCGAAGAACCGAGCCTCGTCGTCCTGTACGACACGAGCGGCTCGATGGACGCGTATACCCGGATGCTACTTGCGTTCGCCTTTGCGCTGCGGCGCATCATCGCGCGCGTGGAGATCTTCGCGTTCAACACGTCGCTCGTGCGCGTGACCCGCATGGTCTCGCCGGCGCAGGTCGCGCGCTCGCTCGAGCGGATCTCCGCGGCCGTCCCGGATTGGTCGGGAGGCACGCGCATCGGCGGCTGCCTCGAGGATTTCAACACGGCCTTTCTCGGTACGCTCGTCAACCGGCACACGACCGTGCTCGTGTTCAGCGACGGCCTCGACCACGGCGATGCGCGGGTGCTCGCGCGGGCGATGCGCGCCTTGCGCGAGCGCGCCGGCCGGATCCTGTGGCTCAATCCGCTGCTCGGCGATCCGCGCTACAAGCCGGAGGCCGAAGGCATGCGTGTTGCACTGCAATTCGTCGATCACTTCGGCCCGGCTCACGATCTGGAGTCGCTCGAACGCTTGCTCCGCGTCGTGGGCTGAGGTAGGTTGCTGCCTGGCCGTTCCGGTCTGGGACTGAGGAGCTGCGCGCTGCGCAGAAAGGGAGGTCCGATGATTCCTGCGGCATTCGATTATCACTGTCCGGCATCGCTTGACGAGGCGCTCGGATTGCTTGCGCGCCACGGAAGCAGCGCCAAGGTGCTGGCGGGCGGCATGAGCCTGCTGCCCGTGCTGAAGCTGCGCCTCGGCGCGTACGCCAATCTCGTCGACATCGGGCGCATACCGGGGCTGGACGGCATCCGCGAAGAGAACGGTTTTCTCTGCATCGGCGCGATGACGCGGCAGGCCGCGCTCGAGCGCTCCGAACTGGTGCGCGCCAAGTACCCGATCCTCGGCGACGCCGTCCCGCTGATCGCCGACCCGCTGGTGCGAAACCGCGCGACCGTCGGCGGGAACCTCGCGAACGGCGATCCGGCGAACGACCAGCCGGCGATCATGCTCGCGCTGGGCGCGACCTTCGTGGCGCGCGGGCCGAAGGGCGAGCGCAGCGTTCCGGCCAACCAGTTCTACAAGGCGCTCTACACCACCGCCCTGGCGCCGGACGAGATCCTCACCCAGATTCGCATTCCGATTCCGCCGCCGCGCAGCGGTGGCGCCTACGTCAAGCTGAAGCGCAAGACCGGAGACTTCGCTGCCGCAGCGGCCGCAGTGCAGGTCACCCTTGCGGGCAACGGCGCGATCGAGCGTGCCGCGATCGGCCTGACCAACGCCGGGCCAACGCCGGTGGAAGCAACCGATGCGGCAAGGTTTCTGGCCGGCAAGGTGCCCGACGAAAAGACGATCGCCGAGGCGGCGCGCATGGCGGCGGCGAGAAGCGAGCCCAGCGCCGACCGGCGCGGCTCGGTCGAGTACAAGAAGGAGATGGCCCGCGTCCTGGTGGGACGCGCGTTGCAAAAGGCGGTCGCCCGCGCGGGAGGAAGATAGCCCATGGCAAAACACAGGATCCGCGTCGCGGTGAACGGGGCCGCGCGCGAAGCGGAAGTCGAATCCCGTCTCCTGCTCGTGCACCTCATCCGCGAAGTGTTCCGCCTGACCGGCACGCACGTCGGCTGCGACACGTCGCATTGCGGCGCGTGCACCGTGATCCTGGACGGCGCTCCGGTGAAGTCGTGCACCGTGCTCGCCGTGCAGGCCGACGGTGCCGCGATCACCACGGTGGAAGGACTGGAGCAGGGCGGCAAGCTCCACCCGGTGCAGGAAGGCTTCACCGAGAAGCACGGCCTGCAGTGCGGCTTCTGCACGCCGGGGATGCTGATGACCGCGAGCGCGCTGCTCGAGCGGAACACCAACCCCAGCGAGCAGGAAATCCGCGAGGCGATTTCGGGGAATCTGTGCCGCTGCACCGGGTACGTCAACATCGTCCGCGCGGTGCAGTACGCGGCTGAAAAAATGCGCTAGGAGAACGCCGATGACCACCCCCAAGACCGACGCCAGAATCTGCGGCATGGGCCACTCCATGAAGCGCAAGGAGGACCCGCGCTTCATCCGCGGCCAGGGCCGTTACGTCGACGACATCGTGCTGCCGGGGATGCTCTACATGGACATCGTGCGCAGCCCGTACGCGCACGCCAAAATCAAGAAGATCAACACCGAGGCCGCGCTCAAAATCCCGGGCGTGCTCGCGGTGATCGACGGCGCGACGCTCGCCAAGTACAACCTGCACTGGATGCCGACCATCTCGGCGGACACGCAGATGGTGCTCCCCACCGACCGGGTGATGTACCAGGCGCAGGAGGTCGCGGCCGTGATCGCCACCGAGCGCTACATCGCCGCCGACGGCGTCGAAGCGGTCGAGGTCGAGTACGAGCCGCTGCCGCCGATCGTCGATCCGCACAAGGCGCTGGCGCCGGGGGCTCCGGTGCTTCGAACCGACAAGCAGGACAAAAAGGACAACCTCGCCTTTCACTGGGAGGCTGGAAACCGCGCCGACGCCGACCAGGCGATCGCCGCCGCGGAGGTGGTGGTGAGCGAGCACGTCTACCTGCCGCGCATCCACGTCGCCTCGATGGAGACCTGCGGCTGCATCGCCGATTTCGACCCCGCCCAGGGAAAGCTCACGGTGTACATGACCACGCAGGCGCCGCATGCGGTACGCACGGTGTTCGCCCTCGTCGCCGGCCACGTCGGGTTGTCGGAAGAGCGTATCCGCATCATCTCGCCCGACATCGGCGGCGGCTTCGGCGGCAAGGTGCCGGTGTACCCGGGCTATGTCATTGCGGTGGCGGCGTCCGTGGTCATCGGCAAGCCGGTGAAGTGGATCGAGGACCGGATGGAAAACCTGCAGGCGGATTCGTTCGCGCGCGATTACCACATGAAGGTGGACCTGGGCGCGAAAAAGGACGGCACCATGACCGCGCTGCGGATCAAGACGGTGGCCGATCACGGCTACGCCAACGCCTCGGCGAACCCGTCGAAATTCCCGGCCGGCCTGTTCTCGATCTGCACCGGCTCCTACGATCTCAAGCACGCCTTCTGCGAGGTCGATGCCGCGTACACCAACAAGCCGCCGGGCGGCGTGGCGTACCGCTGCTCGTTCCGCGTCACCGAAGCCGTGCACGCGATCGAGCGCGCAACGGACGCGCTCGCGCAGAAGCTGAACATCGACCCCGCGGAACTGCGGCTGAAGAACTTCATCAAGCCGGAGCAGTTCCCCTACAAGTCGGCGCTCGGCTGGGAGTACGACAGCGGCAACTATCACGCCGCGCTCCGCAAGGCGATGGACCTGATCGGCTACGACGCGCTGCGCAAGGAGCAGGCCGAGAAGCGCAAGCGCGGAGAGCTGATGGGCATCGGCATCTCGAGCTTCACCGAGATCGTCGGCGCGGGACCCTCGCGCGACTTCGACATCCTGGGGCTGAAGATGTTCGACTCGGCCGAGATCCGCGTTCACCCGACCGGCAAGGCGATCGCGCGCTTCGGCACCAAGAGCCAGGGCCAGGGCCACGAGACGACCTACGCGCAGATCGTCGCCGAGGAGCTGGGCATCCCGGCTTCCGACATCCAGGTCGAGGAAGGCGACACCGATACCGCGCCCTACGGGCTCGGCACCTATGCAAGCCGCTCGACGCCGACCGCGGGCGCGGCCGGCGCGATGGCCGCGCGCAAGATCCGCGACAAGGCGAGAAAACTCGCCGCGCACCTGCTCGAAGTGCGCGAGGAGGACCTCGTGTGGGAGCCCGGAAAATTCTCGGTCAAAGGCGCGCCGCAGAAGTCGAAGACCATCCAGGAGTGCGCTTTCGCGGCCTACACCAATCATCCGCAAGGCATGGAAGCGGGCCTGGAAGCGGTGCACTACTACGATCCGCCCAACCTCACCTTCCCGTTCGGCAGCTACATCTGCGTCGTGGACATCGATCGCGGCACAGGGGTGGTGACGGTGCGGCGCTTCGTCGCGGTGGACGACTGCGGCAACATCATCAATCCGATGATCGTGGATGGCCAGATCCACGGCGGGCTGACGCAGGGAATCGGCCCGGCGCTGTTCGAGGAGATCAGCTACGACGACGAGGGCAATATCTCCGGCGGCAGCTTCGTGGACTATTACGTTCCCACCGCGCTCGAGACGCCGCACTGGGAGACCGACAAGACCGTGACGCCTTCGCCGCACCATCCGCTCGGCGCGAAAGGCGTGGGCGAATCGGCCACGGTCGGCGCGCCGCCCGCGATCGCGAACGCGGTAGTGGATGCCCTGCGCCACCTGGGGGTCGCCCACTTCGACATTCCGATCACGCCGGAAAAGGTCTGGCAGGTGCTCAAAGCGAAGGGGGTTGCGGAGTAGCTTTGCCTGCGGCGGCCCAGTCTTCGAACACGCCCGCGGCGAGCGAAAGCGGGCGGTAGATCGAGCGCTTCTTGTACTGGTGCGCTTCCATCTTGCGGATGATGTCGGCGAGCATGCGCACCGCCGCCGCGATGTGCGGTCCCTTGTTCAGCATCACGCACTCGGCGCGCATCGACATGGCCGCGTCGGTCACCTCGGCCCGCGTCGGAATGCCCGAGTGCGCGAGCGAGTCGAGCACCTGCGTCGCCCAGATGACCGGGAGGTGGCACGCCTCGCCGAACCACAGCAGTTCTTCCTGCATTTCGGCGAGGCGCTCGAAACTGAGCTCCACCGCGAGGTCGCCGCGGGCGATCATCAGGCCGACCGGGTCGTAGCGCAGCGCCTCGAAGAGAATCCCCGGCAGGTTGCGCATCGCTTCGCGCGTCTCGAGCTTGAGCACCAGCCCGAATCCGGGGCGATTCGCCGCGCGCAACCGCTCCACGATCAGCGCCACGTCGCGCCGCGTGTTGACGAACGACACCTCGATGCCATCGGCGTGCTCGAGCGCAAATCCGATCGCCTGCTCGTCGCGCAGGCCGAGCGTGGCGAGCGCGATCCGGCTGTCGGGAAACGCGATGCCCTTGCCCGAGCGCAGGCGGGTCGGCGCCTTGAGCGCATGCAGGACGCGGCAGTGCAGGCCCTCGGCGTCGATGGCGTCGGTGAGCGCGACGAGCCTGCCGTCGTCCAGCACCACGCGTTCGCCCACGCGCACGCTATCGAGCACCTTGGGTTCGGGGCACGCGATCGCGGGAAGCGCCGGGTCCGCGCTTGCGCCGCTTGCGTTGACGAGGAAGCGGTCGCCCGGCGAGAAAAAAAAGTCGCGGGGCCGTTCGGGCAGCGGTCCGACGGCGCCGCGCGCCACGACCTTGCCGTCCCGGCGCCATTCGAGTTCGAGACCGGAGGCGAAGAACAGGGAGCGGTCGCACTCGGCGCGCGCACCCTCGGGCACGAGCTCGCGCACGACCAGTTCGCGCGGCCGCCCGCCCGCATCGGTGAGCGCAACGAGATCGCCCGGCTGCAGCGCGGGGACCCACTCCGCGGGCAGCGGAAGCTGCGCGCCCGCCTGGTGGTGCGCGACGAGCAGGATCGAGGTCGGCGCGACGGTGCGTCCGGCGCGGTCCTTGCGGCGCGGCAGGTGCAGTATGCCGGCTTCGCGCTGCACGATGTCGGCGCGCAGCTTGGGTCCCGGCACGTCCACGAAGATGCGCGCCTTGCGGCCCTGCAGGGCGGCGCGGCTGCGAAACACCGAAGCGGTCCGTTCCCACGCTTCGGCGCTCTCGTGGGCGCAGTTGATACGCAGCAGATCGGTTCCGGCGGCGAGAATTTCATCGGCCCATTCGCTCGTCGCGTCGGCCGCCTCCGGCGCCGTGACCATGATGTAGACGTGGCGGCTCGAGGGCTTGGCGCCGAACAGCGCGCGCGTATTCGCGTGCAGAATCGCTTCCGCCCGCCCCCAGTCGAGCCGCGGTTCGGGCGGCGCTTCGCCGCTGCCGCCGAGCCAGCCCGCAAGCCGCAGCAGCGCGTCGCGCACATGTCCTTCCGAACGTCCGAGCGAGGAGAGCCCGAGCGCCGCCAGCGCGAGCTGCAGCCTGCGGATGTCGCGCTTGCGAAGCCCGATGTAGTGCGCGAGGTTGAGCGCGCTCGCGCGATGCTTCGGCAGCGCCGCCTCGATCTGGGCCTTCTGCCGCTCGGCCTCGTCGTCCACCGCGCGCAGCAGTGCGAGAATGCGGGCCTTGAGCGCGTCGCCGCGCTCGGCTTCTGCACTGGAGTTTGACACCCGGGAGGCTGAATCTGCGGACGGGGAATCCATTGTACGTCCGGCGAGGCGAATGCGATACCGGCGCGTGCGCGCGGCGCGCAGAACGTTGCGGGTATGATTCGGAGTAAACGCGGATCACTTCGCGATGCCTTCGCTCGACGCGTGCCGCTTTTTGCTCATGAGCCTGCTTGCCTCGTCCGCGGTACACGCATTCGACCTGCAGGGCCACCGCGGCGCGCGGGGGCTTGCGCCGGAGAACACCCTGCCCGCCTTCGCCTCGGCGCTCTCGCTCGGCGTGACCACGCTCGAGCTCGATGCAGGGATCACGCGCGATGGCGTGGTGGTGGTCGCGCACGACCGCTCGCTCAACCCGGATCTCGCGCGCGGCCCGGACGGCGCCTGGCTCGAGGCGGTCGGACCCCCCATCCACTCGCTGAGCTATGCCGAGCTGCTGCGCTACGACGTCGGCAGGCTGAATCCCGCGCGCGAGTACGCGCGCCGTTACCCGGAGCAGAAGCCGGCGGACGGCACGCGCATCCCGCGGCTTGCCGACGTTTTCGCGCTGGCGCGAAAAGCGGGCAACGAGGCGGTGCGCTTCAATATCGAGACCAAGGTTTCGCCGCTCGCGCGCGGGGACACACTGCCGCCCGAGGAATTCGCGCGCGCGTTGATCGCCGCGATCCGCGCGGCCGGACTGGCCGCGCGCTCGACGATCCAGTCGTTCGACTGGAGGACGCTCAGGGTGGTGCAGGCCGAAGCGCCGGAAATCGCGACCGCCTACCTCAGCGCGCAGCAACGCTGGCTCGACAACATCGCGGCGTCGAGGCCGGAAGGCAGCCCGTGGACCGCAGACATCCAGTTTGCCGCCCACGGCTCGGTTCCCCGGATGGTGCGGGCGGCCGGGGGCCGGATCTGGTCCCCGTTTTTCGGCGACCTCGATACGGAAAAGCTCAAGGAAGCGCGCGCGCTGGGCCTCAAGGTGATCGTGTGGACAGTGAACGAGCCCGCGGAGATCGCGGCCATGCTCGACCTCGGCGTGGACGGCATCATCAGCGACCGCCCGGACCGCGTGCGCGCGGAATTGCAGCGCCGCGGCCTGCCGCTGCCCGCGCCGACACCCGTGACGCCCTGAGTAGAATGGCGAGCCGTACGCTTCAATTGTTCGAAGGGCTTACACGATGACGCACGAAACGGGCAGGCGAATGACCCTGGCGTTCCTGCAGCTCGGCATCGCAGCCGTGCTGCTCGCGGCGGTGCCCTCCTTCGCCGCAGAGGAAACCCCGGCCACCAAGACGGAAGCGAAAAAGGACGCGAAGAAAGACGGCGACGGCGACACCTTCGACCAGGATTCGGTGCTGCGGGACGCCGAGAAATTCTTCGGCCAGAGCACCGAGGGCCTCGCCAAGGTGATCGAGAAGGCTTTCCGGGAGCAAGGCAAGCCGAACGCGTACATCAAGGGCGAGGAAGCGAGCGGCGCCATCACCGTCGGCCTGCGCTATGGCAACGGCACGCTCGTCGTGAAAGGCGGCGCAACGCGCCGGGTGTGGTGGCAGGGACCGTCGATCGGATTCGATTTCGGCGGCAACGTGGCAAAGGTGTTCGTGCTGGTCTATCACCTGCCGAAGGCGTCCTCGATCTTCCAGCGCTTCCCGGCGGTCGACGGAAGCTTCTATTACGTGGGGGGCGTCGGCATCAACTACCAGCAGCGCGACAACATCATCCTGGCGCCGATCCGCCTCGGGGTGGGACTGCGCGCCGGCGCGAGCATCGGCTACATGCACTACACGCCGAAAAAGACCTACAACCCCTTCTAGGGTTGGTTGTCGCCGCCGCCGGCTGATCGCTTCAGGCGCCGGCCGACTTCGTTTCTATGCCTCCGGTCACTCTTACGCTGCTCGCGGTGTACCTGTCGGTGTTCCTGCTCGAACCCGCGGCCGGCCCCTCGCTCGTGTATTGGCTGGCGCTCTGGCCGCCCGCGAGCGCGGGCGCTGCCACCGGGCCGGATTTCCACCTCTGGCAGCTCGTCACCTACAGCTTCCTGCACGGCGGCACGGCGCACATCCTGTTCAACATGCTCGGGCTCTACATGTTCGGCAGCGACGTCGAGCGGCTGCTCGGCTCGCGCACCTACGCGATCTACTACTTCGCCTGCGTCGTGTCGGCGGCGTTGCTGCACCTCGCGGTGACCGGGTGGGCGGGCGCGCCGGGCCACCCGACGGTGGGCGCCTCCGGCGGGATCTACGGCCTGCTCCTCGCCTACGGCATGTACTTTCCGCGGCGAACCGTGATGCTGATCTTTCCGCCGATCCCGATGCCGGCGCGGGTGTTCGTGGTGGTGTTCGCGGCGCTCGAGCTTTTTTTCGGGGTCACGGGGACGCAGATGGGCGTGGCGCACTTTGCGCATCTGGGCGGCATGGCCGGCGGCTGGCTGATGATCCAGCACCGGCGCGGCGGGTTTCCGTTCGGCCGCAGGCGCTGAGGAGCGAGGTGCCCGGCCTTCCGGCCGCATAATGGTGTATAAGGGTCTGTTTGGGACAAGCGCGATGAATGCGACCAAGGACAGCGTCACACCATTGACCATGCCGGAATGGCCTCGCACGCATGCCGATCGTCCGGCGCGCATGCGCTTCCATGTGGGCAAATACGAGGTCGTTGCGCAGCCCATTCCGAGCTCCGCTCACATGTTGCGGTACACCGTGTTCCTCAACGGCAGACGGATCGGTGCCATGGTGAGCGTGCCCTCGGAGTCGGATTGCAACCACCTGGAAAAGCCGCCGGTCGTTCCTCCGCTCAAGCGCTATCAGGCTTACTATCGTCCGGGGCGGCCCAAGAAGGGCACGGCGCCACCCGCCGCCAGCGACGTGGGGATGGGCGTTGACCGGAAAGAACTTCCCGTGGGCCTGCTGTTCATCGCGCCCGAAAAGTCGGAGGACAGCTGATTGGAGAGATCCATAGACAAGCGCAAGGCATGGCGGGAGCAGGAGGAGCGGCTGGTCGCGCGCTGGAACGCGGCCGAAGCGCGCTACCGGAACGCTCAGGCGGAAATGGCGCGCCAGCAACCCTCTGCGGGTGACGAGGGGTCGAGCGAGGCGCTTCGACTCGAAGTGCAGGCCTCGCTGGCCGAGATCGAAGCGGTACGGCGGCAGGTCGCGCGTCTCAAGGTCGAATTCACATCGGGAAAGCGTTACTGACGCCGCGACGGGCGGACCCGCGGCGCCGGTTTCAGGTAGCGCTCGCTCGAAGCGGCCGAAAGAACTCCCGGATCTCCTGAGCGAGCAGCTCGGGCTGCTCGAGCGCGGCGAAGTGGCCGCCCTTTGGCATCACGCTCCAGCGGCGGATGTCGGTGTAGGTCTTCTCGGCGACCGAACGCGGCGGGCGCACGATCTCCTTCGGAAAATCGGCATAGCCCGTCGGCACGTCCACCGTCGCGCCTTCGGGAATCGGCCACGGGCCGTGCAGCCGCGCGTGGTACGGCCAGAAGGACGAGCCGATCGCGCCGGTGAACCAGTAAAGCGAGATATTGGCGAGCAGGTCGTCGCGGTCGATCGCCGTGGCGGGGTCGCCGTTGCAATCGCTCCAGGAGCGGAACTTTTCCGTGATCCACGCCGCGAGGCCCGCCGGCGAATCGTTGAGACCGTAGGCGAGCGTTTGCGGCTTGGTGCCCTGGATCGCCTGATAGCCCGTTTCCTCCTTCAGCCAGTGGTTCAGCCGTTCGAGGAACGCCCTTTCTTCCGGCGTCGGGTTGGCCACCATCTTCGGGTCGCGCCGCACCGCGAGGAGATTCAGGTGGATGCCGATCGTCCGCTCGGGGTAGCGGTGGCCGAGCACCGAGGCGATGAACGCGCCCCAGTCGCCGCCCTGCGCGGCGAAGCGCGGATAGCCGAGCACCTCGCTCATGAGCTCGGCGAAGACTTCGGCGATGTCCTCCACCCCGAACCGCGGCTGCCCGGGGCGGAAAGAAAACGTATAGCCCGGCAGCGACGGCGCCACCACGCTGAACTCGTCGGTGAGCAGCGGAATCAGCCTGCGGAACTCGACCACCGACCCGGGCCAGCCGTGCGAAAGCAGGAGCGGCATCGCGTCCGCGCTTTTTCCCGGCTCGTGGATGAAGTGCAGGTCGATGCCGCGAATCGGAACGGTGTAGTGGCGAAAGGCGTTGAGCTTCGCTTCCTCGGCGCGCCAGTCGAACTGCGTGCGCCAGTACTCGACCAGGCCGCGCAGGTACTCAAGGCTCGTTCCGGTGGACCAGGGTTCGAGCGGCGGCTCGTCGGGCCACCGCACCTGCGCCAGGCGCGCATGCAGGTCCGCAATCGCCTCGTCCGGGATCTGAACCCGGAACGGTTCGGGGGTCCGTTCTCCGGACCCTCGTCTTCTCACTTTGGGAGCTCGGCTCCCGACAGCGCCAGGCGTTTGAGCTTCCGGTCGGCCATGATCTTCTCGTAGCACTCGGCGCAGACCTCGCGTTTTCTCTCGCCGCCCGGGAGCGTCCGGAACGTCGCGCGGGGCCTCGAATGCTGGCCGTGGTAGCAGTATTTGAGTGGATTAAGGTTCGTCATCGTCCGTTCAGTTCGACTTTTCCTCGCAGCGCCTTGATCCGGCTTCGCCTGATCTTACTCTCGATGCGCCTGATTTTCGAGGCGCGCGTGGGAAGGGTGGCTTTGCGCGGCCTGGGCGGCGCCGCGACGCCCTGGACCAGCCGGTCCAGGCGGCGCAGGGCCTCGTCGCGGTTGCGCTCGCGCGTGCGGTGCTGCTGGGCCTTGATCACGATGACGCCTTCCCGCGTCACACGCTGGTCGCGAAGCCGCAACAGCCGTGCCTTCACCTCGGCGGGAAGCGAGGACGCGGCAATGTCGAAGCGCAGGTGCACCGCGCTCGCGACCTTGTTGACGTTCTGCCCTCCGGCGCCCGCGGAGCGCACCGCGGTGAGCTCGACTTCGTCCTCCGGAATGGTCAGCCGCGAGCGCATCGTGTCGCGGTATTATCGCCGCATACGCGCGGCGAAATCGAGCGGGAATCCCTTACAGGTGCGGACCGGGGCGTGATGCAGGACGAGCCGGCAAAGCGACGCGAGCGCCGCATTCCCCGGTTGGTGCGCGTCACGCTGCTCTCGGCCCGCGACCTGGTGGCGACCGGCGGACCGTTCGTGGTCATCGCGCTCGTGCTGCTCGCCGGGGCGTATTTCGTGCTCCAGCCGCAGCCGCCGCGCCGCGTGGTGCTCGCGACCGGCCCGACCTACAGCGACTACGCGGAGTTCGGGAAGCGCTACGTCAAGGAGCTGGCACGCCACCGAATCGAGGTCGTCCTGAGGCCCACCGCCGGCTCGTCGGCGAACCGCCGCGCGCTGAGCGACCCGAAGGTAGAGGTCGATCTCGGCTTCGTGCGCGGCGGCTCGGGCGAGGCGCTGCGCCGGGAAGAGGAAAAAGGCGGCGAGCCCCTGCTCGCCCTCGGCAGCCTGTTCCTCGAGCCGGTGTGGATTTTCTACCGCGCGGAGGCGGCGAAAAAGCTCCCGGGCGGCAGGCTCACCCGCATCACGCAGCTGCAGGAGCTACGCGTCAACACGGGCGCGCGCGGCGGCGGCGCGACCAACATCCTCGCCAAGCTGATGAGCGCGAACGGCATCGCGCGCGAAGCGCTGAAGCTCGACCGGCGCGAACAGGGCGCGGCGGTGGCCGCCCTGTTCGAGGGCACGCTCGACGCCCTGGTGCTGGTGTCGGCGGCGGAAGCGCCGGTGGTGCAGGCGTTGCTTTTCGAGCCGGGCATCGCGCTGCTCGAATTCGAGCAGGCCGAGGCGTATTCGCGGCGCTTTCCGTACCTCGGTCCGGTGGTGCTGCCGCGCGGCGTCGCGGATCTTCTGCGCGACATTCCGCCGCGCGATGTGCGCCTGATCGCGCCGACCACGATGCTGGTGGCGCGCGCCGGCACGCACCCGGCGATCGTGCAGCTATTCGTGCAGGCCGCGCATACGATCCACGGCGAGTCGGGTTGGATCGCGCGCGCGGGGCAGTTCCCGTCGCCGGAGAACGTCGAATTGCCGCTCGCGCGCGAGGCCGAGCGCTTCTTCCGCAGCGGGCCGCCGTTCCTGCAGCGCTACCTGCCCTTCTGGCTCGCCAATCTGATCGACCGGATGTGGGTGGCGCTGGTGTCGATCATCGCGATCCTGATTCCGCTCGGGCGCATCGTGCCGCCGCTCTACGCGTTCCGCGTGCGCTCGCGGATCTTCCGCTGGTACCGGCGGCTGCGCGAAATCGAGAACGAGTGGAACGTGGGGAGAATGTCGCAGGCCGAGCTGCTCGCCGAACTCGACAAGCTCGACGCCAAGGCCGAGCGCATCACGGTGCCGCTGTCCTACACCGACGAGCTGTATGCCCTGCGCGGCCACATCGACCTCGTGCGCGAGCGCTTCCGGCAGGCGAAGTAAGATTCGCCCCCATGCCCCCGGTCGCCGCCAGCAGCGCCCTCGCCCGGTTTCGCGTGCTCGATCTCACGCGCGTGCGCGCCGGGCCGACCTGCGTGCGCCAGCTCGCCGATTTCGGCGCCGACGTGATCAAGATCGAAGCGACCCGCGAGGAGGACATCGGCGGTCCGCGCGACGGTCCGGATTTCCAGAACCTGCATCGCAACAAGCGCTCAATGACGCTCAATCTCAAGGCGCCGCAGGGGCGCGAGGTCTTCCTGCGCCTGGTAAGGACCGCCGACGTGGTGGTCGAGAACTACCGGCCCGATGTCAAGGAACGTCTCGGCATCGATTACGAAGCGCTCAAGGCTGTCAACCGGCGCATCATCCTCGCGAGCATTTCGGGTTTCGGGCAGGACGGGCCGTACCGCGACCGTCCCGGGTTCGACCAGATCGCGCAGGGCCTGAGCGGGATCATGTCGGTCACCGGGCACCCCGGCGGAGGGCCGATGCGGGTCGGCGCGGCGGTGGCCGACGTGGGAGCGGGTCTGCTCGCGGCGCTGGGCGTGCTCACGGCGCTGCTCGAGCGGGAGGTTTCCGGCGAAGGCCAATGGGTGCAATCGAACCTGCTGCAGGCGGGAATCCAGCTGCTCGACTTCCAGGCCGCGCGCTACACCATGTCGGGCGAGATCGCGCCGCAACTGGGAAACGACCACCCGACCAGCATGCCCACCTCGGCCTACCCGACCGCGGACGGCTACATGAACGTCGCCGCCTCGGGCAACACGATGTGGAAGCGCCTGTGCGAGGCGATCGGCCGCGACGACCTGATCGAGCACCCCGACTACCGGGATGCGGAGGATCGGGCGCAGCACCGCAAGGCGCTCAATGCCGAGATCGACCGTGCGCTGAAGAAAAAGCCGACCGCCGAGTGGGTAGAGATCCTGAACCGCGCCGGAGTACCTTGCGGGCCGATCTATCCGATGGACGAGGTATTCGCCGACCCCCAGGTGCGGCACCTCGGCGCGGCCGCCGAAGTCGAGCACCCCAGGCTGGGGACGCTTCGCCTCATCGACCAGCCGGTAAAGCTCTCGCGCACGCCGGCGCGGCTGGCGGCAGCCACGCCCGAGCGCGGCGGCCATACCGACGAAGTGCTGCGCGAAATCGGCTACGACGATGGGGCGATCGCAAGGTTGAGGGAGAACGGAATCGTCTAGGAGGCGAATGGCAAAGCTCATCACGAAGCGCGAGGGCGCGGTGGCGACCGTGCTCTTTTCCAATCTGCCGAAGAAGAACGCGATGACCTACGACATGTGGCGCGCCGTCCCCGCGACGCTCGCCGCGCTCGAGGCCGACCCCGCGGTGCACGCCATCGTGGTCGCCGGCGACGGCAGCGAAGCGTTCATCTCGGGCGCCGACATCTCGCAATTCGAAAAGCTGCGCGGAACCGCGGAAGCGCAGGCCGAATACGGCCGCGCGGTCGAAGACGCGTACCTCGCGCCGATGATGTGCGCGAAGCCCGTCATCGCGCGCATCCGCGGGATCTGCATCGGCGGCGGGCTCGGCTTCGCCGCCGCCTGCGACCTGCGCGTCTGCTCGAGCGATTCGGTGTTCCGCATGCCTGCGGCGCGGCTGGGGCTGGGCTACAGCGCAAGCGGCATCCGGCGCTTCATGAGCGTGCTCGGCGCGGCGAACACCGCGGACATCTTCTTCACCGCGCGCGCGTTCGACGCCAGGGAGGCGCTGCGCATGGGGTTCGTCAGCCGCGTGGTTCCCGCCGCCCGGCTGGAAAGGACCGTCGCGGACTACTGCGCGACGATCGCGGAGAACGCACCGCTCACCATTGCCGCCGCAAAATTCGCCATCCAGCAGTGGCTCAGGGAACCGCCCGAACGCGATCTCGCCGCCGCGCAAACGATGGTCGATGTCTGCTTCGCGAGCGAGGACCACAAGGAGGGCCGCGCCGCGTTCCTGGAAAAACGCAAGCCGCGCTTCAGCGGCCGGTAG
>CAZXAR010000015.1:0-35431 GCA_964638135.1 uncultured Enterobacteriaceae bacterium
ACTTCAAGTGGAGCGGCGGCAAGCGCATCTTCCGCATGGCGCCGCTGCACCACCACTACGAACTCGAGGGATGGAAGGAATCGCAGGTCGTGGTGCGCTTCTGGATCATCACGATGATGCTGGTGCTGTTCGGCCTTTCGACGCTGAAGCTGAGATGATGCGCGAACCGGCCTTTCGCACGCTGCCGCAGCCGCAACCGGTCGCGCTCGCCGGCCGGCGCATTCTGGTGCTCGGGCTGGGAGACACCGGGCTTTCCGTCGCGCGCTGGGTGGCGCGCCAGCACGGCCTCGTCCGCGTCGCCGATACGCGCGCCGAACCGCCGCGCGCGCGCGACCTCGGCGCGATGGAGCTCGTGACCGGCCCCTTCCGCCCCGCGCTGCTCGAGGGCGTGGATCTCCTGTGCGTCAGCCCGGGGCTCGCGCTTTCCGAGCCGCTCGTGTGCGAGGCGCGCGCGCGCGGCGTTCCGGTGCTCGGCGACATCGAGCTCTTCGCGTGGGAAGTGCGCGCGCGCGCGCATTCGAAGGTGCTGGCGATCACCGGGACGAACGGCAAGACGACGGTGACTGCGCTCACCGCTCACCTGCTGCGCGCTTCCGGCATCGATTGCGCCGTGGCCGGAAACATCGGACCGCCCGCGCTCGAGGCGCTCGCGCAGCGCAGCGAAGCGCCGCCCCGCGTGTGGGTGCTCGAACTGTCGAGTTTCCAGCTCGAGCGCACCTGGTCGCTGGCCGCGGAAGCGGCCGCGATGCTCAACCTGAGCGAAGACCATCTCGATCGCTACCCCGATCTGGAAGCCTACGCCGGCGCCAAGGCGCGCGTATTCGAAGGGGGCGGTGTTCAGGTCCTGAACCGCGACGATGCGCGCTCGATGGCGTGTGCGCGGCCCGGCCGGCGCCTGATCACGTTCGGCGTCCAGGACCCGCCCCACGCTCGCGCTTTCGGCATCGCCGAGGACGGCTGGCTCGCGCGCGGACGCGAGCGCATCCTGCCCGCCGGCGATCTGCCGCTCTTCGGGCGCCACAACGCGGCCAACGCGCTTGCGGCGTGCGCGCTCGCCTGCGAGGCCGGCGCCGCGTTCCCGTCGCTTGCCGAAGGACTGCGCACCTTCCGCGGCCTGGCGCATCGCCTGGAACGCGTCGCCGTTCGCCGCGGCGTCACGTGGTATGACGATTCCAAGGGGACCAACGTCGGCGCGACGCTGGCGGCGCTGGGCGGTCTGGCACAGAGGGCGGTCCTGATTGCCGGGGGCGAGGGCAAGGGACAGGACTTTTCACCGCTCGGCGAGGCGGTGCGCGCGCGCGCCTCGCGCGTGCTGCTGATCGGGCGCGATGCGGCGCGGATCGAACGGGCGTTGGCGCCAAGCGGGGTTCCGCTCGAGCGCTGCGCCTCGCTCGAGCAGGCGGTCGAGCGCGCCGCGCAGTGCGCGCGCCCCGGCGAGGCGGTCCTGCTATCGCCGGCGTGCGCGAGTTTCGACATGTTCCGCGACTACCGGCAGCGCGGCGAAGCATTCGCCGCCGCGGTGCGCGCGCTTCCGGAGTAGCGCATGGCGAGCTACGTCTTCGCGCAGAATCCGCCGGCCGCCGAATACGACCGCTCGCTCGCCTGGGCGGCGCTGCTGCTGATGGCGATCGGGCTGGTGATGGTGTACTCGGCGTCCATCAGCACCGCGGAGGCGAGCCGCTACACCGGGCAAAACCCGGCCTATTACCTGCTGCGGCACGGTGCGCTCCTCGCCCTTTCGCTCGCCGCCGCGACCGCCGTGTTTCTGGTGCCGGTGCGCATCTGGCAGCACGCGGCGCCCTGGCTTTTCCTCGCCTGCCTGGCGCTGCTCGCCTGCGTGCTGATTCCGGGCGTCGGGCGCGAGGTCAACGGGGCGCGGCGCTGGATCAGCTTTTACGCGTTCAGCATCCAGCCTTCGGAAGCGGCCAAGCTGGCCGTCGTGCTGTACGCGGCCGATTACACGGTGCGCAAGCACGCGGTGATGAAGAATTTCCGCCGGGGACTGCTGCCGATGCTCGGCGTGATGCTGCTCGTCGCGTGGCTCCTGCTGCGCGAGCCGGACTTCGGCGCCCTGGTGGTGATCGCCGCGATCGCGTTCGGCATCCTGTTTCTCGGCGGCATGAACGGCCGGCACTTCGTCGCACTGCTCGGCATGCTGGCGATCGGGTTCGTCGGCCTGGTGCTCTCCTCGCCCTACCGCATGCAGCGCATCTTCGGCTTCATGGATCCCTGGGCGGACCCCTACGGCAAGGGCTACCAGCTCTCGCATGCCCTGATCGCATTCGGCCGCGGCGAATGGTTCGGGGTCGGACTGGGCGCCAGCGTCGAGAAACTCCATTACCTTCCGGAGGCGCACACCGACTTCCTGCTCGCGGTGCTCGCCGAAGAGCTCGGCTTTGCCGGCATCGCGGTGGTGATCGCGCTTTTCCTCTGGGTGGTGCTGCGCGCATTCGCCATCGGCCGCCACGCTGCGCTGCGCGAGCGTCATTTCGCCGCGCTTGCCGCGCAGGGCGTCGGCGTGTGGTTCGGATTCCAGACCCTGATCGGCATGGGCGTGAACATGGGCCTGCTGCCCACCAAGGGCCTGACGCTGCCGCTGATGAGCTTCGGCGGCTCGGGCCTGCTGATGAACTGCGTCGCGATCGCGATCCTCTTGCGGATCGACTGGGAAAACCGCCAGCTCATGCGGGGATTGCCGGCATGAGCCGGACCATCCTCATCACGGCGGGCGGCACGGGCGGCCACGTGTTCCCCGGGCTGGCGGTCGCCGAAGTGATGCGCGCGGCCGGATGGCGCGTCGTGTGGCTCGGGGCGAGGACCGGGATGGAAGCGCAACTCGTCCCCGCACGCGGCTACGAGATGGCCTGGGTGCGGGCAAGCGCGCTGCGCGGCAAGGGTTTGCTCGCCGCGGCGCTGCTGCCGGTGAATCTGCTCATCGGGTTCTGGCAGAGCGCGCGCGCCATTCTCGCGCATCGCCCCGACGTCGTGCTCGGCCTGGGCGGCTATGTCGCCTTTCCCGGCGGAATGATGGCTTCCTTGCTCGCGAGGCCGCTCGCCGTGCACGAGCAGAACGCAGTCCCGGGGCTGACGAACCGCATCCTGGCCGCCGTCGCCGATCGCGTCTTCGTCGCCTTCCCCGGGACGCTCAAGAACGCGGAGTGGACCGGCAACCCGGTGCGCGCCGAAATCGCCGGGCTCGCGATTCCCGAAGATCGGTTTGCCGGCCGGAGCGGCCCGCTCAGGCTGCTGGTGGTCGGTGGCAGCCTCGGAGCGAAGGCGCTCAACGAGGCGCTGCCGCCGGCACTCGCGCAGATGGCGCCCGGGGAACGGCCGCGGGTCGTTCACCAATCGGGCGCCGCGCACCTGGCGAGCGTGCGCGCCGCCTACGCCGCGGCGAGCGTCGAAGCTGAACTGCTCGCCTTCATCGACGACATGGCGCAGCGCTACGCCGAAGCCGACCTCGTGCTGTGCCGCGCCGGCGCGATCACGATCGCCGAGCTTTCCGCGGGCGGCATGGCAAGCGTGCTGGTTCCCTTCCCGCATGCGGTGGACGATCACCAGACGGCGAACGCGCGGTTTCTCGCCGAGCGCGGCGCCGCGGTGCTGCTGCCGCAGCCGGAACTGACTCCCGATCGCCTCGCCGCGCTGCTGCGTTCGCTCGATCGGGCGCGGCTCCTCGCGATGGCGCGCAAGGCGCGCGCCCTGGGCAAGCCCGTGGCCGCGCGCGTCGTCGCCGAGCGCTGCATGCAGCTCGCCGAAGGCCAGCCAGGGAGAGCCGCGGCGTGAAGCACAAGGTGCGGAAAATCCATTTCGTGGGCATCGGCGGGTCGGGGATGAGCGGCATCGCGGAGGTGCTGGTCAATCTGGGCTACGAAGTGAGCGGGACCGATCTCGCCGCGAACGCCGCGGTCCGGCGCCTGCGCGAGCTGGGCGCCCAGGTGTCGCTCTCGCACGCAGCCGAGCATGTTTCCGGGGCCGATGCGGTGGTCGTCTCCGCCGCGGTGCGCGCGGACAACCCGGAAGTGGTCGCTGCGCGGGCACGGCGCATTCCGGTGGTGCCGCGCGCGCTGATGCTCGCCGAGCTCATGCGCCTCAAGCAGGGCATCGCCATCGCGGGAACGCACGGCAAGACAACAACGACGAGCCTGGTGGCGAGCGTGCTCGCCGAGGGCGGGCTCGATCCGACCTTCGTGATCGGCGGGCGGCTGAACGCGGCGGGCTCGAATGCCCGGCTCGGCGCGGGCGAATTCATCGTCGTCGAGGCGGACGAATCCGACGCGAGTTTCCTGCACCTGCAGCCGGTGCTCGCCGTCGTGACCAACATCGACGCCGATCACATGGAAACCTATCAGCACGACTTCGCGCGCCTGAAGCAGGCGTTCGTGAACTTCCTGCAGAACCTGCCGTTTTATGGCGGCGCGGTGCTGTGCGCGGACGACCCGAAGGTGCGCGAGATCCTGCCGTTCGTCTCCAAGCCGGTGATCACCTATGGCCTGGGCGCGGACGCAGCGGTGCGCGGCGAGCACGTCCAGCACGCGGGCGGAGCGATGCGCTTCCGCGCGCGCCGTGAGCGGGGTGCCGCGCTCGACGTCGTGCTCAACCTGCCGGGTGTGCACAACGTGCTCAACGCGCTCGCCGCCATCGCGGTGGCGACCGAACTCGGGGTGACGGACGCGGCCATCCTCAAGGCGCTCGCCGAATTCCGCGGCGTGGGGCGGCGGTTCCAGAACTGGGGCGAGATCGCGTGCGCCGGCGGCAGCTTCACGCTGATCGACGATTACGGCCATCACCCGGCGGAAATGGCCGCCGCCATCGCCGCGGCGCGCGGCGCGTATCCGGGCCGCCGCATCGTGCTCGCCTTCCAGCCGCATCGCTACACCCGAACGCGCGACCTGTTCGAGGACTTCGTGAAGGTTCTCTCGACCGCGGACCTGGTGCTGTTGACCGACGTCTATCCGGCGGGCGAGCCGCCGCTGGTCGCGGCCGACGGCAGGTCGCTCGCGCGCGCGCTGCGGGTGGCCGGCAAGGTGGAGCCGGTGTTCGTCGAGGACGTCGCGCAGCTCGCCGCCGCGCTCGGGCGCGTCGCGCGGCCCGGGGACGTCGCGCTGGTCATGGGGGCGGGATCGATCGGCAACGTCCCGGCGCAACTCGCTGCCAAGGAACGCTGACCGGCAATGCAGATGCGCGAAACCGAAAACTTCGCAGGACTGCGGGGAAAGCTCAAGTACCGCGAGCCGATGGCGCGGCACGTCACCTGGCGCGCCGGCGGGATTGCGGACCGCTTCTATGTTCCCGCCGATCTCGACGATCTGGCGGCGCTCCTGCGGCAATTGCCGCCGGGAGAGCCGCTGCTCTTCCTCGGGCTGGGGTCGAACCTTCTCGTGCGCGACGGGGGCTTCCGCGGCACCGCGGTGCTGATGCACTCGGCGGCGCGGCGACCGGCGCTCGCGGGCGGGCGGGTGTACGCGGAGGCCGGCGTGGCAAGCCCGAAGGTGGCGCGCTTCGCGGCGACGCACGACCTCGCGGGCGCGGAATTCCTCGCCGGCATTCCCGGCACCGTCGGCGGCGCGCTTGCCATGAATGCGGGCTGCTACGGCGGCGAGACCTGGAACATCGTCGCAAAGGTACTGACGATCGATCGCGCGGGCACGCTGCGCGAGCGCGGCCGCGAGGATTTCGAGATCGGCTACCGCCACTGCGCGCCGCGAACGCGCGGCGAGGAGTGGTTCGCGGCCGCCTGGTTCGCGCTGCCTGCCGGCGACGGAGCCGCCGCGCGCGAGCGGATTCGGATTCTACTGGCGCGGCGGGTCGCCTCGCAGCCGCTGCAGCTGCCCAACGCGGGCAGCGTTTTTCGCAACCCTCCGGGCGAGCACGCGGCGCGCCTGATCGAAGTCTGCGGATTGAAGGGCCTGGAGCGCGGGGGCGCGTTCGTGTCGGAGATGCACGCCAACTTCATCGTCAACCCGAAAGGCGCGGCGCACGCCGCCGACATCGAGTGGCTGATCGAGACGGTGCGCTCGACCGTTCTCGCGAAAACCGGATTTGCGCTCGTCACCGAGGTGCGCATCGTGGGTGAGGCGCCATGACGCGCGACTACGGCAAAGTCGCGGTGCTCCTCGGTGGCAAGTCCGCCGAGCGCTCGGTTTCGCTGAAGAGCGGCGCGATGGTCCTGCACGCGCTGCGGCAGGGCGGCGTGGACGCGCACGGCTTCGATCCCGCCGAGCGCGGCCTCGACGCGCTGCTCGCCGAGCGCTTCGAGCGCGCGTTCATCGCGCTGCACGGCCGCTTCGGCGAGGACGGCACCGTGCAGGGAGCGCTCGAGTGGCTCGGGATTCCCTATACCGGGAGCGGCGTGCTCGCCTCGGCGCTGGCGATGGACAAGGTGCGCGCCAAGCTCCTGTGGCAGGCGAGCAATCTGCCGACGCCGCCCTACGAAGTGCTCGAAGCCGCCACCGACTTTCGCGGCGTCGCGCAGCGCCTTGGCCTCCCGCTCATGGTGAAGCCGGTGAACGAGGGCTCGTCGATCGGGATGAGCAAGGTCCGCAAGGCCGCCGCGCTGGAGGAGGCCTACGCGCTCGCGGTCAACTACGACCGCGCGGTGATCGCGGAGAAGTTCATCGAGGGCACCGAGCTCACCTGCGGGATCCTCGCCGACGAGCCGCTGCCGCTCATCCGGCTCGAGACGCCGCGCGATTTCTACGACTACGAAGCCAAGTACACCGCCGAGGACACCCGCTATATCCTGCCCTGCGGGCTGCCCGCGGAGCGGGAACGCGCGCTGCAGCGGCTGTGCCTCGCGGCGTTTCGCGCCCTTGCATGCCGCGGCTGGGGACGAGTCGACCTGATGCTCGACCGCGCCGGTGAGCCCTACCTGCTGGAAGTCAACACCTCGCCCGGCATGACCGACCACTCGCTGGTGCCGATGGCGGCGCGCGCGCGAGGGATGTCCTTCGCCGAGTTGTGCCTGCGCATCCTGGAGCATGCCCATGTGGGATAACCCGAGGCTGCTCCATGCCGCGGCGAACGTCCTGGCCGGTCTCGCGGTCGCGCTGTTCCTTCTCGCGGCCGCCCAGTGGCTGTCGCGTTCAGCGCTCTTTCCTCTGCGCGAAGTCACGGTGCTCGGCGCCCTGCAGGAAACCTCCGGCCGGGAGATCGGACGCGCGCTCGAGCCGGCGGTGGCGGGGAATTTCCTCGCCGCCGACCTCGATTCGGTGCGCGCGGCCCTCGAACGGCTGCCCTGGGTGCGGCGCGTCCAGGTGCGGCGCGTATGGCCCGACCGGCTCGAAGTCGCGCTCGAGGAGCACGTTGCGCTGGCGCGCTGGGGCGACAGCGACCTCGTCAACACGCACGGCGAGCGCTTCACGGCGCCGTTCGACTCGGGCGCGCGCGCGCGGCTGCCGCTGTTCGGCGGGCCGGCGGGGAGCGAGGCAGAGGTGGCGCGGCGCTACCGGCGCTTCGCCGCGCAGCTCGCGCCGCTCGGCGAAGCGCCCGAGCGCGTGCTGCTCACGTCGCGCCACGCGTGGCAGCTGCGGCTCACGGGCGGCCTCACGCTGGAACTGGGCCGCGATCTCGCCCGGGAACCGGTGGAGCGGCGCCTGGCGCGGTTCGTGGCCGCGTACCCGCTCACGCTCGGGCGCATCGAGCAGCGCCACGAATATGTCGACCTGCGCTACCCGAACGGCTTTTCCCTGCGCGTCCCGGACCTGAAAGGCTGAATCGCGATGGCAAAAGACAACAAGAACCTGATCGTCGGTCTCGACATCGGCACCTCGAAGGTGGCTGCGCTCGTGGCGGCGCTGGGCGCCGACGGCGCGCTCGACATCCTCGGCATGGGCAGCCACGAGTCCAAGGGCCTCAAGAAGGGAGTCGTGGTCAACATCGAGGCGACCGTGGCCGCGATCCAGCGCGCGCTCGAGGAGGCGGAGCTGATGGCCGATTGCAAGATCGCTTCGGCGTACGCCGGAATTGCCGGCAGCCACATCAAGAGCTTCAACTCGACCGGCATGGTCGCGGTCAAGGACCGCGAAGTCGGAGCGCTCGACGTCGCGCGCGCGATCGAGACCGCCAAGGCGGTCAACATCCCCACCGACCAGCAGATTCTGCATGTCCTGCGGCAGGAATTCATCATCGACGGCCAGGAAGACGTGCGCGAGCCGATCGGCATGTCCGGGGTGCGGCTCGAAGTCAAGGTCCACATCGTGACCGGGGCGGTCTCGGCGGCGCAGAACATCGTGAAGTGCGTGCGCCGCTGCGGGCTCGAGGTGAACGACCTGATCCTGCAGCCGCTCGCCTCGTCGCGCGCGGTGCTCTCGGAGGACGAAAAGGACCTCGGCGTGTGCCTCATGGACATCGGCGGCGGCACCACCGACCTCGCGATCTTCACCCACGGCGCCATCCGCCACACCGCGGTGATTCCGATCGCCGGCGATCAGATCACCAACGACATCGCGATGGCGCTGCGCACGCCGACCGCCGAGGCCGAGCTGATCAAGCTGCGGCACGGCGTGGCGCTGCGCCAGCTTGCCGACGCCAACGAGATGATCGAAGTGCCGGGAATCGGCGACCGCGCCCCGCGCGCGATGTCGCGCCAGACGCTTGCCGAGGTGATCGAGCCGCGCGTCGAGGAACTCTTTTCGCTGGTGCAGCAGGTGCTGCGCGAATCCGGCTACGAAGAGCTGCTGTCCTCGGGGATCGTGCTCACCGGCGGCTCGTCGGTGATGCAGGGCATGGTCGAGCTCGGCGAGGAAATCTTCCACATGCCGGTGCGGATCGGCGTGCCGCGCTACGCGGGAGGACTTTCCGAGGTGGTGAGAAATCCGCGCTACGCGACCGCGGTGGGGCTGCTGTTCGAGGGAGTGTCGCAGATGCAGCAGGGAAGAATCTCGCGCCAGAACGGTTCGGTGAGGGCGGTTCTGGGGCGGATGCGGGAGTGGTTCCAGAGGAATTTCTAACAGGCAAGGAGGCCAACGACATGTTCGAAATCGTGAATGACCAGGCGCATGGACCCGTGATCAAGGTGATCGGAGTCGGTGGGGCGGGCGGCAACGCCGTGAACCACATGATCCGGCGCGGGGTGGAAAAGGTCGAATTCATCGCAGTGAATACCGACGCGCAGGTGCTGGCGCGCAACCTGGCGCGCAACCAGATCCAGCTCGGCACCAGCGGGCTGGGCGCGGGGGCGAGGCCCGAGGAAGCGAAGGCGGTGGCGCTTGCCGAGCACGAGCGGCTCGAAGAGGCGGTCGCCGGCGCCAACATGGTGTTCATCACGGCGGGGATGGGCGGCGGCACCGGTACCGGCGCCGCGCCGGTGATCGCCGAGATCGCGCGCTCGGCCGGCGTGCTCACGGTCGCCGTGGTGACCAAGCCGTTCACGTGGGAAGGCTCCAAGCGGCTCAAATTCGCCGACACCGGCATCGCCGAACTGGCGCCCCGCGTCGACTCGCTCATCGTCATTCTCAACGACCGGCTCGAGGACGTGATGGGCGACGATGTGACGCAGGTCGAGGCGTTCGCCGCCGCCGACAACGTGCTGTGCAGCGCCGTCGGCGGCATCGTCGACATCATCCACCGCGACGGGCTCGTCAACGTCGACTTCCAGGACGTCCGCACCGTGATGCTCGAGCAGGGCACGGCGATGATGGGCTCGGCGGTCGCGAACGGCATCGACCGGGCGCGCATCGCCGCCGAGCAGGCGATCTCGTGCCCGCTGCTCGAGGGGGTGAACCTCGCGGGCGCGCGCGGCGTGCTGGTCAACATCACCGCCTCCGAGGCGAGCCTCAAGCTGCGCGAAACCAAGGAGGTGATGAACACGATCCGTGCGTTCGCCGCCGAGGACGCCACCATCATCTATGGCGGGGTGTTCGATGACGCGATCGGCGACGAGCTGCGCGTGACGGTGATCGCGACCGGGCTCGGCGCGCCAGCGGCACTGCGCCAGGGCAAGCCGCAACTCGTGGTGTCGCAGAAAACCGGCACCGACAACCAGCCCATCGCGGCGAGCGGCGCCGCGGTGGACTATGGGGCGATTGCCGACACCCCGGCGGTGTTCCGCAGGCGCGATCGCGCGGCGCAGGTGGAAGCGCTGCAGAACAGCGGCGTCGACAAGTACGACATCCCGGCGTTTCTGCGCAAGCAGGCCGATTAGCGCCGAATCGCAGGCGAACCGGGGGCCCACCTTGCCGGGTGCCCGGTTCGCCCGCGCGCCTTGGCGGGCCGCCCCGCCGGTAACTTGACGCACTGCAGCGCCGAGGACACGGAAAAAGCCTAAAATCACAGCCTTATATGCTTCGCCAACGGACATTGCGAGCGCTGGTACGGGCCACCGGTGTGGGACTGCACACCGGGCGCAAGGTCGTCATGACACTGAGGCCGGCGCAACCGGAGACCGGGGTCGTGTTCCGGCGCGTCGATCTCTCGATCCCGGCCGACCTGCCGGCGCGCGCGAGTTCCGTCGGTGATACGCCGCTTTGCTCCTGCCTCGAGCGGGGCAAGATCAAGATCTATACCGTCGAGCACCTGATGTCGGCGCTCGCCGGCCTCGGAATCGACAACGTATATGTGGACCTCGACGGACCCGAGGTGCCCATCATGGATGGAAGCGCCGCGCCCTTCGCGCTGCTGCTGCAGCAGGCGGGCATCGAGGAACAGGGCGCGCTGAAGCGGTTCCTGCGCGTGAAGAAACGGGTCGAAGTGCGCGACGGCGACAAGTCGGCGTGCCTCGAGCCCTACGAGGGTTTCCGACTTTCGTTCTCGATCGTCTACGACCACCCGGTCATCGAACGCTCCACCACTTCGCTCACCGTGGACTTCGCCGAAACCTCGTATTTGAAAGAAGTGGCCCGCGCGCGCACGTACGGCTTCATGCACGAGGTCGAAGACCTGCGCCAGAGCGGACTCGCTCTGGGCGGGGGGCTCGACAACGCCGTGGTGCTGGACGAATACCGCGTCCTGAATGCCGAGGGGCTGCGCTTCGCGGACGAATTCATCCGCCACAAGATCCTCGATGCGATGGGCGATCTTTACCTGCTCGGGCGGCCGCTGCTCGGCTCGTTCGTCGCGCACAAATCCGGCCACGCACTCAACAACCGGCTGCTGCGAGCGCTGCTGGCCGATCCCGCCGCCACCGAAACGGTCACCTTCGAGCGCGCCGAGGACGCTCCGGCCGGCGTTTCTTTCCTGGCGCGAGTCCCTGCAGCGTAAGCGACCGGCGATGCCCCTCCTGCGGCGCCTGCGCGCCGCCGCAATCCTGCGGAGGAGCGGCGCGAAGTGCTGATTGTCCGGATCGTCGGGCTGGCGGCTGCCGTCAGCCTGGGGGTACTGGTGCTGCTCTACATGGTCAGCGGCGACCGGCGGTACCTCCGCGTCGCCCGGACCGTTTTCACGGTAGCGCTCGGGGTCGTGCTCGTTTTCCTGCTGTTCCCGGCGTTCGAGCGGGTGGCCGGCCTCCGCTAGCTAGGGGGGCTGCGTCGCGTGCCGCCTCGGCGTGCAGCAGGCGGCCCAGCGCGCGGCGCGCCGGAGAATCCCCGAGCGAATCGTAAAGCTCTGACAGAGCAGAGAAAGCCGTCCGGGAAAACCGGGCGCGGCGGGTCGGTCCCGTGCGGTATTCTTTGACCGGGCCGGGTTGCACCTTCACCGAAACTGAATTAACCTTCGCCCCGCGTTTCGACAAGAAGTCGCCCAAAGACTCGGCTAGAAGCTTGAGCTTGGCGCCCGCCGCGGCGTTTGCCGCGAGGACGACCAGCTTGCCGCCTTGGAGGTTGGCCGGACGGATCTGAGCGGCCAGTTCCGGCGGGAGGAATTCATCGCAAAGCCTGGCGAGCGCGCCGATTGCGCGCGCTTTCGCGGCCACCGACTGCAGGTCGCCGTCGGCTGCGAGAAACCGGTCGATCCGGGGCAGTTGCATGGGGTCGCGCGGATGGACAGTAAGGTGACGATTTGCAGATTATCCTGATCTCCGACCGGCTGGGAAGGGCACGGACGGTGGCCCTGTCCCTGCGGCATGTCGTCGCCTCGGCGGGTCTTGCGCTGGTCGTGCTGGGTGCACTCGCCACCGGTCTTTACTGGGTGAGCCTGAACTTCCTGCCGGAACTCAAGCTTCCGCTCGTGCGCCAGCTCCTGCTTGCGACACAGGTGCGCGAAGGCGATCGCGCGCGCGAGTTCGTGCAGCAGAACCTGAACGCGATGGCGGTAAAGCTGGGCGAGATGCAGGCGCAGCTGACGCGGCTGGACGCGCTGGGGGAACGTCTTTCGACGCTGGCCGGAATCCGGCCGCAGGAATTCCGCTTCTTCGAGTCCCCCGGGCTGGGCGGGGCGCAGGCCTCATCGGTGCCGCCGCACAATCTTTCGCTCGCCGAATTCGACCATCGGCTCGCCGCCCTGTCGCGGCAGGTGGAGAGCCGGACCGACATGCTCGGCGTGCTCGAGGCGCAGCTTTTCGTCCAGACGGTGAACAAGAAGCTGATGCCGACGATCCTGCCGGTGGACGCACCCTTCAACGCCTCGGGCTTCGGCATGCGGATCGATCCGTTCACCGGGCAGAACGCAATGCACGAGGGGATCGATTTCATTACCGACGTCGGCACGCCGGTGGTCGCGGCTGCGGGCGGCATGGTCGCGTTTGCCGGGTATCACCCGCAGTATGGCCACATGATCGACATCGACCACGGCAACGAGCTCGTGACGCGCTACGCGCATCTGTCCAGGCTGCTGGTGAAGGAGGGCGCGATGGTGCACCGCGGCCGCCGGATCGCCGAGAGCGGGAACAGCGGCCGCTCGACCGGCGCGCATCTTCATTTCGAGGTGCGCTTCAAGGGCACGGCGCAAAATCCGTCGCGCTTCCTGTTCGCGTCCAATCCGCAGCTTCCGGGCGCGAGCGGCACCCGGGCGGCGCTCGCGCGCCTCAAGTAGCCCGCGCTCTTCGATAGCCCGCGCGATCGCCGGCTCGAGCGCGGCGCGCACTGCGACGCGCCGGGTCGGGGAATTCCGCTCTGCGTGATAAAATTTCGATTTTCCTGCGGGTTCGCGTTCCAGCGCCCCCGCGTTCATGATCGCCAACGTTCTCACCAAGATCTTCGGCAGCCGCAACGAGCGGCTGCTCAAGCAGTACGGGCGGACCGTCAACCGCATCAACGCGCTCGAAGCAGGGATCGCGAAGCTCTCCGACGCGCAGTTGCGCGCGAAAACCGACGAGTTCCGGCAGCGGCTCGCCGCGGCGGTCGCGGCGGCGCCGGAGGAGGAGCGCCCCGCGGCGGAAAAGCAGGCGCTCGAGGACCTCCTTCCCGAAGCGTTCGCGGTGGTGCGCGAAACGGGCAAGCGGACCCTTCGCATGCGCCACTTCGACGTCCAGCTCGTAGGCGGAATGGTCCTGCACTACGGCAAGATCGCCGAGATGCGCACCGGGGAGGGCAAGACGCTGGTTGCCACCCTGCCGGTGTACCTGAATTCACTCACCGGCAAAGGCGTGCACATCGTGACGGTGAACGACTACCTGGCGCGCCGCGATGCCGAGTGGATGGGCAAGATCTACGCCTTTCTCGGCCTCACGGTGGGCGTGAACGTGCCGCAGATGGATCCCGACGAGAAGCGCAAGGCCTACGCCGCCGACGTCACCTACGGCACCAACAACGAATTCGGGTTCGACTACCTGCGCGACAACATGGCGATGCGGGTGGAAGAGCGGTTCCAGAAGGGGCTGCACTTCGCGATCGTGGACGAAGTGGACTCGATCCTGATCGACGAGGCGCGCACGCCGCTCATCATCTCCGGGCAGGCCGAGGATCGCACGGAGGTCTACCAGCGGATGAACCAGGTCGCGCCCCTCCTTGCCAAGCAGGCGGACGAGAAGGAAGCGGGCGACTTCTGGGTTGACGAGAAGAACCATCAGATCCTGCTCTCGGAGGCGGGGCACGCCAAGGCCGAGGAGGTCCTGGCGCGCGTCGGCATCCTGCCGCAGGGGGCGAGCCTGTACGAGCCCGCCTACATCAATCTGGTGCACCACCTGTACGCGGCCCTGCGCGCGCACCACCTGTTCCACCGCGACCAGCACTACGTGGTGCAGGACGGCGAGGTGACGATCGTCGACGAGTTCACCGGCCGGCTGATGCAAGGGCGGCGCTGGTCCGACGGGCTGCACCAGGCGGTCGAGGCGAAGGAGGGCGTGTCGATCCAGAGCGAGAACCAGACGCTCGCCTCGATCACGTTCCAGAACTACTTCCGCATGTACCGCAAGCTCGCGGGCATGACCGGAACCGCCGACACCGAAGCCTACGAGTTCCAGGAGATCTACGGCCTGGAGACGGTGGTGATTCCCACCCACATGCCGATGATCCGCGAGGACCGGCACGACCAGGTCTACCGCACCGCGCAGGAGAAGTACCAGGCGATCCTCGCCGACATCCGCGACTGCCACGCGCGCGGCCAGCCGGTGCTGGTCGGCACGACCTCGATCGAGAATTCCGAATTGCTCTCGGCGATGCTCGCGAAGGACAAACTGCCGCATCAGGTGCTCAACGCGAAGCAGCACGCGCGCGAGGCCGAGATCGTGGCGCAGGCCGGGCGTCCGAAGATGATCACGATCGCGACCAACATGGCCGGCCGCGGAACCGACATCGTGCTCGGCGGCAACGTCGAGAAGCAGTGCGAGCTGATCGAGGCGAACGCCGAGCTCGCCGCGGAGGAAAAGGGTTCGCGCGTCGAGCGGCTGCGCAGCGAATGGCAGGAGCTGCACGACCTCGTCATCCGGGAGGGCGGACTGCACATCATCGGCACCGAACGGCACGAGTCGAGGCGCGTCGACAACCAGCTGCGCGGCCGCTCCGGACGCCAGGGCGACCCGGGCAGCTCGCGCTTTTACCTTGCGCTCGAGGACCCGCTGCTGCGGATCTTCGCCGGCGAGCGGATCAACCGCATCATGGTGATGCTGAAGATGCCCGAAGGCGAGCCGATCGAGCATTCGATGGTGACGCGCTCGCTGGAGAGCGCGCAGCGCAAGGTCGAGGCGCGCAACTTCGACATCCGCAAGCAGCTGCTCGAATACGACGACGTCGCCAACGACCAGAGGAAGACGATCTACGCGCTGCGCAACGAGCTGCTCGAGTCCGACGATGTCTCGGCGCGGATCGCGGATCTGCGGAGCGGGGTGGTCGCGGACCTGTTCCGGCAGTACGTGCCCGAGGAAAGCGTCGAGGAGCAATGGAACATCGCAGGCCTGGAAACCGCGCTGGCGGCGGAACTCGGGCTCGAGCTGCGGCTCAAGAGCTGGCTCGACTCGGAGCCCGATCTCGCCGACGAGGCGCTGCTCGAGCGCATCACCGCGCGCGCACACGAAGCATATGCGGCGAAGGTGCCCCCGGGGGCCGAACCGTCGTTCCGCCAGTACGAGCGCTACGTGACGCTGCAGATCCTGGACGCGCATTGGCGCGAGCACCTCGCTGCGCTCGACCACCTGCGGCAGGGGATCCACCTGCGCGGATATGCGCAGAAGAACCCGAAGCAGGAATACAAGCGCGAGGCGTTCGAGCTGTTCGGCTCGATGCTCGAAGCGGTGAAGCTCGAGGTCACCAAGACGCTGGTCGCGGTCGAGATCCGTACCTCGGACCAGATCCCGCAGGCCGACGACCGTGCGCATGTCGAGAACGTGCGCATGCAGCACGAGAGCTTCGAGGAGCCGCTCGAGGAGAGCGCGGGCGACGTGATCGCCGCCGCCGCGGTGCGCAAGCAGCAGCCGATCGTGCGCACCGCGACGAAGATCGGCCGCAACGAGCCGTGCCCCTGCGGATCGGGCCGCAAATACAAGCACTGCCACGGAAAACTGACCTGAATGGCGGTGAACCTGGCGCCGCCCGATCCGGCGCAGCTCCATCCGGTTGCCGGCGTCGAGCTGGGAGTCGCCGAGGCGGGAATCCGCAAACCCGGGCGCAAGGACCTGCTGGTGATGCGGCTTTTGCCCGGCGCGAAAGCGGCCGGGGTGTTCACGCGCAACCGGTTTCGCGCCGCGCCCGTGGTGCTTGCGCAAAGGCGGCTCCGAAGCACCGTGCGCGCCCTGATCGTCAATACCGGGAACGCCAATGCCGGCACCGGCGCCGATGGGCTGCGCCGTGCCGCGCGCGTCTGCGAGCAGCTGGCGGGGCTCCTCGGTTGCGCGCCGCGCGAGGTGGTCCCCTTTTCCACGGGCGTGATCATGGAACCGCTGCCCGTCGAACGGATCGCGGCGGGACTGCCCGAGGCTGTAGCGGACCTGCGACCCGCCAACTGGGCCTCGGCGGCGCAATCGATCATGACCACGGACACGGTGCCCAAGGCCGCATCGCGGAAAGTCCGGCTGAGCAGCGGGGCGGCCACGGTCACCGGGATCGCGAAGGGCGCGGGGATGATCCGGCCCGACATGGCCACGATGCTCGCGTTCGTCGCAACCGACGCGCGGGTCGCGAAGCCGGCGCTGCGGCGCATGGTGCGCGCCGCGGCGCAGCGGTCGTTCAACTGCATTACGGTCGATGGCGACGCGTCGACGAACGACTCCTTCGTGTTGATCGCGTCGGGGGCCGGCCCGCAGGCGCGCAAGGCGAGCGACCTCGGGACGCTCGCCGAGGCGGTGGCCGAGGTGGCGCAGACGCTGGCGCAGGCGATCGTGCGCGACGGCGAGGGCGCGACCAAATTCATCACCATCCGCGTCGAGGGTGGCCGCAGCCGCGCCGAGTGCAGGAAAATCGCCTACGCAATCGCGCATTCGCCGCTGGTCAAGACCGCCTTTTTCGCCTCCGACCCGAATCTCGGACGGATCCTCGCGGCGATCGGAAATGCCGGCATTGCGGGACTCGATCCGGCGAAGGTGGCGCTGTACCTGGACGACGTCCTGGTGGCGAAGGGCGGCGCGCGCTTTCCCCGCTACCGGGAGGAACAGGGCGTGGCGGCGATGCGAAAGGCCGAAGTCGCGGTGCGGGCCGTGCTGGGCCGAGGCCGGGCGGATGCCACCGTCTGGACCTGTGACCTGTCCTTCGAGTACGTCAAGATAAACGCCGAGTACCGCACGTGAAAAAGGACGTCGACAAGCTTCTGGAACGGCTCGACCACCTGCTGCCGCCGCCGCCCGGACCGACCGACTGGAAGGCGAGCGTCGCCTTTCGCTGGCGGCGCAACGCCCGCCGCGAGGGCTGGCTGCAGCCGGTGCGCCACGTGCATCGCATCCGGCTCTCGGATCTGAAAGGGATCGGCGCGCAGATCCGCAGGGTCGAACAGAACACGCGCCAGTTCCTCGACGGCCGGCCGGCGAACAACGTTCTTCTCACCGGCGCCCGCGGCACGGGCAAGTCCTCGATCGTCAAGGGACTGCTCAACAAGTATTCGCGCCAGGGGTTGCGGCTGATCGAAATCGAGAAGAACGACCTGGTGGACCTTCAGGCGATCACGGATCTCGTCGCCGGCCGCCCGGAACGCTTCCTCGTGTTCTGCGACGACCTCACCTTCGAGGCGGGGGAAGCGGGCTACATCGCGCTCAAGGTCGCGCTCGACGGATCGATCGCGACCACCTCGGAAAACCTGCTCATCTACGCCACCTCGAACCGGCGCCACCTGATGCCGGAGTACATGCAGGAAAACCTCGAGACGAAGTATGTCGGCGAGGAAATCCACCCCGGCGAGACGGTCGAGGAGAAAATCTCGCTCTCGGAGCGCTTCGGCCTGTGGGTGTCGTTCTACCCGTTCGATCAGGACGAATACCTCGAGATCGTCGGGCACTGGCTCAAGTCCTTCGGCTGCGCTGCGCGCGAAGCCGATGCGGCGCGCGAGGAGGCGCTGCAATGGTCGCTGCAGCGGGGCTCGCGCAGCGGCCGCGTCGCCTACCAGTTCGCCCGCGATTGGGCCGGACGCCATTCGACCCGCTAGCGAAATCGTCGCCGTCGCCGCCGCGGTCATCGAGCGCGCCGACGGCGCCTTTCTTCTTGCACAGCGCCCCGCAGGCAAGGTGTACGCCGGGTGGTGGGAGTTTCCCGGCGGCAAGGTCCATGAAGGCGAAAGCGCGGCGGCCGCCCTGGCGAGGGAATTGCACGAGGAGCTCGGGATCGAGGTGCGCCGCGCGTACCCCTGGATCACGCGCGTGTTCGATTACGCGCACGCCACGGTGCGGCTGTGTTTCTTCCGCGTCGTGGACTGGACTGGCGAGCCGCGTTCGCGCGAACGCCAGGCGATCCGCTGGCAACGCCTCGGGGCGCCGATGGCCGAGCCGATGCTGCCCGCCAACGCACCGGTTCTCGCCTCGCTCGCGCTGCCGCTCGAATATGCGCTCACCTGCGCCGAGACCATCGGCACGCAGGCGATGCTGGGTCGGCTCGAGCGGCGCCTCGTGCAAGGATTGAAGCTGGTCCAGGTGAGGGACAAGGAACTGCCCGGACGGACGGCCTTTGCGCGCGCGGTTGTCGATCTTGCGCACCGCCACGGCGCCAAAGTGCTGGTCAATTCGGACGCCGCGCTTGCGCGCGCGGCGGGCGCCGACGGCGTGCACTGCACCGCGGCCGGCCTGATAGCGCTGCACGAACGGCCGCAGGGAATGCTGGCCGGCGCCTCCTGTCACGACCGCGACGAACTGAAGCGGGCCGCCGATCTCGGATTTGATCTCGCCGTGCTCGGTCCGGTGAAGCCGACCGCATCCCACGCCGGCATGCAGACAATCGGCTGGGAGGGATTTGCGCGCCTCGCGCGCGGCGCGCCGATTCCGGTGTACGCGATCGGCGGTCTCGGGCCCGCCGACCTCGATGCGGCACGGAGTGCCGGCGCGCACGGGCTTGCCATGATCCGCGGCAGCTGGCGCGAGTGAGGGGAGCGGGCGCGCCTCTTTGCCGGCGCGAGGCTCAGGAATTCCGGTCGCGCCCTTCCGGGGGTTCGCGTTCGGGTCCGCTACCCGCCGGTACGCGGTATTCCTCGGCTGCCCAGGCGCCGAGATCCATCGTCTTGCATCGCTCGCTGCAGAACGGCCGCCATCGGTTCGCCGGCGTGAACGGCGCCAGCCTCCCGCAGCGCGGGCAGGGGACGGTTCTTACAGATTGCAAAAGGTGAGCTCGAAGCCGACGTCCCAATCCGCGGTCTTGGGACGCGGCTCCTCGCCGTTCTGCGCGAGGAAGCGGATATTCAGGACGTACTTGTTGGCGCTGATCTCGGGAACGCACGGGGTTCCCGGTTCCAGCCGCACGCGCAGCATCTGCGCGATCTTGCCGCCGAGCATCTGCTGAAAGGTGCCGAGCGGCGCCGACATGCGATGCGGCTTTCCGGACTCGCGCAGGATCCGCAGAATGATGGCCGAGCCGTCGCGCAGCGGATACAGCGGGCTGGTCCACGCCGCCAGCTGTCCGATCCGCTCGTCGGCCGGACGGTGCAGCCAGTAGTGATACGAAGGAAGGTCGAATTCGCAGGCGCCGCCCGGAATTCCGGTGCGCTGCTTGATCGACATCAGCCACTCGTTTTCGCGCACGTATTGGCCGATCTTGCCGGTCATCGAGAACAGCGCTGCCGAAGCCTGCTCGATGTCGCGCAGCACATTCGTGAGCGCCTCCTCGGAGATCTCGGGGTTGTCGCGAAACGTGAGCAATACCTGCTTCTGGCGTTCGAGTTCCTGCAGCAGGTCGGACTTCAGGTCGGCGCGGCTCGCGACCTCGAGGATCTCGAACAGCGTCAGCAGCGCGACATGATGGTCGAGCGGGTCGGTGCGCGCGATGAAGTGCCGCGACCGCTCGAACAGATCCTCAAGGCGCAGAAGCGTCCGGATGCGTTCGTTGAGCGGATACTCGTAGCTGATCACGCGGGCGCCAGGGCTGGCCTGCACCGGAAATTCCGCAGCATTCTGAAGGATTTGCGCAATCAAGACAAATTGTCCCGCTGCGCCCGCGCGAGTTCGGCGTATTTTCGATGCAGCGCAGCGACCTGTTTGTGCAGTGCATCAAGAGTGCCCGAATTGTCGATGACGTCGTCGGCAGCGGCGCGTCGTTCGGCGCGCGAAACTTGCGCCGCGACGATGCGTTTCAACTCGTCTTCCGGCAATCCGCTTCGCTGCCGCGCGCGCTCGAATTGCACTTCTTCCGGACAATCGACGACCAGCACGCGCGCGACGCGATCCCGGTAGCCCTGCGATTCGACGAGCAGGGGCACCACGTGCACCACGTACTCGCCGGTCGCGGCGCGAATGCGGCGCTCCGATTCCTCCCGGATCATGGGGTGCAGCAGCGCTTCGAGCTTCTTTCTCGCCGCGGGCTCGGCAAACACCAGCGCGCGCACCGCCTCGCGGTCCATCGCGCCGCAGGCCTCGACGAAGGAATCGCCGAACAGGCGGCGCACGCCGGCGACCGCGCCGCCTCCGGCGCGCGTCAATTCGTGCGCGATCGCGTCGGTGTCGACGACCGTTGCGCCGAGGCGCGCGAATTCGTCCGCCGCCGCGCTCTTGCCGCTGCCGATGCCGCCGGTGAGGCCGACGACGAACGTGCGCTTCACGAGAGAAGCGGCATCCAGCGGCGCACCATGTCCGCGCCCCAGAAGAGCGCCACCGCCCCCGCGCCCGCAAGATAGGGACCGAACGGGATCGGCTTGTCGCGGCCGTGGCCGGCAAACGCGATCAGAACCACGCCCACCGCTGCGCCGAGGATCGAGGACAGCAGGATCACGAGCGGCAGCATCTGCCATCCGAGCCACGCGCCGATCGCCGCGAGCAGCTTGAAGTCTCCGTAGCCCATCCCTTCCTTTCCGGTCGCCAGCCGGAAGCCCCAGTACACCGACCAGAGCACGAGGTAGCCCGCGATCGCGCCGATCACCGCGGGCTCGATGCGGGCGAAGGTCGCGTTGAGGTTGAAGGCGAGTCCGGCCCAGAGTAGCGGCAGCGTGATGTCGTCGGGAAGGATCTGGGTGTCCAGATCGATCAGCGCGAGTGCGAGCAGGCTCCAGCAGAACAGCATCGCACCCAGGGCGGCGAGCGAAACCCCGAAGCGCGCTGCCGAATACGCCGCGATAACGCCGCCCGCGAGCTCGACGATCGGGTAGCGCGCGCGGATGCGCGCGCCGCACGCCGCGCACCGGCCGCGCAGCAGGAACCACGACACGAGCGGGATGTTCTGCGCGGCGGGAATGGTGCGCCCGCAGCCCGGACAGGCCGAGCGCGGACTCCACAGGTTGTAGCGCCCTTCCCCGGCGCTGCGCGCAGCGCGAGCGGCGGCAGAGGCGTCGGGTTCGGCCGCGGCGGCGGCAAGCTCGGCGCACTGCGCGCGCCACTCGCGGTCGAGCATCTTCGGCAGCCGGTGAATGACGACATTCAGAAACGAGCCGACGCACAGGCCGAGCACGAGCGCGACCCAGGGCAGCACCGCAGGCTGGACGAGCCAGCCGAGGGCGGTCATTCCGGGCTAGACGGCCTGGCCCATCTTGAAGATCGGCAGGTACATGGCGATCACCATGCCGCCGATGAGCGTGCCGAGCACGACCATGATCATCGGCTCCATGAGCGAGGACAGAGCCTCCACCGCGTCGTCCACCTCGGCCTCGTAGAAATCGGCGACCTTGCTGAGCATGGAGTCGAGCGCGCCGGTCTCCTCGCCGATGGAGCACATCTGCAGCACCATCGACGGAAAGATGTTGGCGTTCTGCATCGCCACCGTGAGCGAGGTTCCCGTGGAAACCTCCTGCTGGATCTGCTTCGTCGCGCTCATGTACACGTAGTTCCCGGACGCGCCGCCCACCGAATCGAGCGCCTCGACCAGCGGCACTCCGGCGGCAAACATGGTGGACAGGGTGCGGGTCCAGCGCGCGATCGTCGACTTGCGCACCAGGTCGCCGAACACCGGAATCCTCAGCATCAGCCGGTCCATGAAGATCTGCACCGCGAGGGAGCGCTTCCAGGCCTCGAAGAACCCGTACACGCCGCCGAAGGCAATGCCGAAGATGAGGTACCAGAACTCGACGAAGTAGTTGGAGATGGCGATCACGACCAGCGTGGGCGCGGGCAGATCGGCGCCGAAATTCGCGAATACCTCCTTGAACGCCGGGATCACGAAAATCATGATCACCGCGGTGATGATGAAGGCGACGACGATGATCGCGATCGGGTAGAACAGCGCCGCCTTGATCTTCGACTTGATGGCGAGGATCTTCTCCTGATACGTCGCGAGGCGATCGAGCAGCGTCTCGAGAATCCCGGCCTGCTCGCCGGCCTGCACCAGGTTGCAGAACAGTTGGTCGAAGTACAGCGGGTACTTGCGGAACGCCTGGGCGAGCGAGGAGCCCGTTTCGACCTCGCTCTTGATCTCGAATACGAGCTTGCCAACCGCGGGATTCGGTGCGCCCTTGCCGACGATGTCGAACGATTGCAGCAGCGGCACGCCCGCTTTCATCATGGTAGCGAGCTGGCGCGTGAACAGGGCGATGTCCTTGGAACCGATCTTGCCGCCGCCGCCCTGGCGCTGTTTCTTGACCTTGGAGACGACGATGCCCTGTCGTCGCAGGGTCGCATTGACGACCGCCTCACCGGTGGCGCGCAACTCGCCGCGCATCACCTTGCCGGCCTTGTCCTTGCCTTCCCAGGAGAACGTGAACTCTTTCGGTCCCTTGGCCGCCGCCGTCGCCGTCGCCATTCTTCGCTCCTTGCGATTTCGCTAGTTTTTCATGATGCCCTGCGCCCGCTTCTTTGTAAAGCCTCAAGATCCCCTTCTAAGATGCTGAGCGGGCAACGTTTTGCGCCGGTGGAAACGTTCCCTAGGGGGCCGGCGGGGTGGTCTCGTCGGCGGGCTTGAACAGCCGCACCGACTTTACCGTGCGGCCCTGCGTGTGCACGATCTCCATCGGCACGCCGGCGATCTTGACCGACACGTCGGCCTCGGGAATGTCCTGCAGCTGCTCGAGGATGAGGCCGTTCAGGGTTTTCGGGCCGTCGGTCGGCAGGTTCAGTCCGAGCGCGCGATTGATTTCGCGGATCTGCATCGCGCCGTCGGCGTGCGCGGTGCCGGATTCGTCCCAGGCGAGCGAGGGCGCGGCGGAGGGCAGAGTCGGCGTGAACTTGCCGACGATCTCTTCCAGGATGTCCTCGAGCGTCACCAGCCCCATCAGCTCGCCGTACTCGTCGACGACGAGCGCGACGTGCTCTTTGGCTTCCTGGAAATACTGCAGCTGCGCGAATACCGCAGTCGAGGCCGGAACGAAGTACGGCTCCACGAGCAGCGCCTCGATCGTCTCGCGGGTGAGCGTGCCCGCGCGAAGCGGGTCGAGCACGCGCCGCAGGTGCAGGATGCCGATCGCTTCGCCCTCGCGCTCGCGGTACACGGGCAGACGCCGGTGCGAGCTGGTCGCGAGCTGCCGGACGATGTCGGCGAGGGGTTCTTCCAGCACGATCGACTCGATCTTGGCCCGCGGCAGCATGATGTCCTGGACGGTGATGTCGCCCAGGTCGAAGAGATTCATCAGGATCGTGAAGTGCTTCTTCGGCATGAAGCTGGAGGATTCGAGCACCAGCGTGCGAATTTCTTCCGGCGAGAGCTTCTGCGCCTCACCGGCCGGATTGACCCGCAGCAGCCGCAGCAGCGGCTCCACGAACAGGTTCACGAACCACAGGGCCGGCTGCAGCGCCCGCTGCAGCGGTCCGAGCACGTAGGCGAGCGGCAACGCGATCCGTTCCGGGTACGTGGCGCCGACCACCTTCGGCGTGATCTCGGCGAACACGATCAGCAGGAACGAGATGGCAAGGGTGCTCACCGCGTAGGCGAGCTTGTCCTCCCCCATGAGGCGCACCGCGATGAGGCTGGCGAGCGTTGCCGCCGCCGCGTTGGCCACGTTGTTGCCGATCAGGATCGCGCCGAGCAGCCGGTCGGTGCGCTTGAGCAGATCCGCGACGCGCCGGGCGCCGCCGTGCCCCTGCGCCACGAGGTGCTTCAGCCGGTAGCGGTTCAGCGCCATCATGCTCGTCTCGGCAATGGAGAAAAATCCCGAGAAGAAGAGCAGGACGCAAAGCACCGCGATTTCCAGGGTGAGGGAGATGTCCTCCATCCTCGACTAGGACCGGCCGAGCACCACCTCGAGTACGAAGCGGCTGCCGACGTACGCCAGGATCAGGAGCACGAACCCGGTGAGCGTCCAGCGAAGCGCGGTTCGGCCGCGCCAGCCGTAGCGGTAGCGCCCCAGGAGCAGGGCCGCGAACGTCGTCCAGGACAGCACCGCAAACAGCGTCTTGTGGTCAAACCGGAGCGCGCGCCCGAAGATCGTTTCCGCGAACACGAAGCCGGTGGCGAGCGTCAGCGTGAGGAACACGAACGCAGCGCCGATCAGGCGGAACAGCAGCCGTTCGAGCGTCAGCAGCGGAGGCAGGCGCGAAAGCGGACCGGCGAGAAGCGCGCCGCCCTCGCCCGCGACGGCCGGGCGCGTGCGGTGCAGCTGCCGCTCGACGAAAGCCGTCAGCGCGGCATGCAGGATCGCGATCGTGAACAGGCTGTAGGCGCACATCGCGAGCAGCAAGTGCAGCTTGAACTCGATTGTCGCCGCAAGCCCCGGACTGGCAAGCCCGGGGAACACGGCGGGCAGCGGCGCGGCGAGCGCGGCGAGCGGCAGGATCAGCGGCTCGAAACCATCGAGCGGAAAAAACAGGCTCTCGACCCAGTAGATGGCGACCGCAAGCCAGAGCGTCATCGAAAGCGCCTGCGCGAAGCCGAAACGCAGCTCGGAGGCGAGCAGTACGTCGCTTGCGAGCAGCCAGCCGTGCAGCGCGAGTGCCGCAAGCAGCGCCGCGCGCTCCCACCCGGCCAGGCCTGCCGGCGCGTCCTTGATCATCGTGCGCCAGCGGGTGTTCCAGAAATGCCACGCCAGCCCCGCGTACGCCGCGGACGCCAGGGCGTGAATTACAATGTCGGGCACCTTTTCAGTGTATCACCCATGCTCGACAACCTGACGGCGCGCCTCGCGAAGATCGTCAAACACGTTCGCGGCCAGGCGCGTCTGACCGAAGCCAACATCCTGGAGGCGCTGCGCGAGGTGCGCGTCGCGCTGCTCGAGGCCGACGTCGCGCTGCCCGTGGTGAAGGATTTCATTGCCGCGGTACGCGAGAAGGCGCTCGGCGAGGAGGTGATCGGGAGCCTCAGTCCCGGGCAGGCGCTGGTGGGGATCGTGCACCGCGAACTCGCGCGCCTGATGGGCGAGGCGAACGTCGGTCTCAACCTTGCGGTGCAGCCGCCGGCGGTCATCCTGATGGCGGGCCTGCAGGGATCGGGCAAGACGACCACTGTCGGCAAGCTTGCGCGCCTGCTCAAGTCCGAGCAGCGCAAGAAAGTGCTCGTCGTGTCCTGCGACGTGTACCGGCCGGCGGCCATCGAACAACTGAGGACCGTCGCCGCGCAGGCCGGCGTTGACTTCCTGCCGACGGCGCAGGGACAGAAGCCCGGCGACATTGCGCGTGAAGCGCGCGAGCACGCGCGGCTGCGCTACTACGACGTGCTGATCGTGGATACCGCCGGGCGGCTCGCGATCGACGAGCAGATGATGAGGGAGATCGCCGAGCTCGAGCAGGTGCTCGATCCCGCCGAGACGCTGTTCATCGTCGATGCGATGCAGGGCCAGGACGCGGTCAACGTCGCGCGCGCGTTCCGCGCCGCGCTGCCGCTGACTGGCGTCGTGCTCACCAAGCTCGACGGCGACGCGCGCGGCGGTGCCGCGCTTTCCGTGCGCCACGTCACCGGCAAGCCGATCAAGTTCGCCGGCGTCGGCGAAAAGCTCACCGGCCTGGAGCATTTTCACCCGGCGCGCATGGCTTCGCGCATCCTCGGCATGGGCGACATCGTCTCGCTGGTCGAAGAGGCGCAGCGCAAGGTCGACGTCGAGCAGGCGAAGCGCGTCGCGGAGAAGGTCGCCAAGGGCAAGGGTTTCGACCTGGAGGATTTCCGGCAGCAGATCCGGCAGATGAACCAGATGGGCGGGCTCGCTTCGCTCGCGGACAAGCTGCCGGCGCAGCTCGTCGCGCAGATCAATCCGGCCCAGCTGCAGGACGGCAGGCAGTTCCGGCGCATCGAGGGCATCATCAACTCGATGACGCCGCAGGAGCGCGCGCGGCCGGAAGTCATCAAGGCGTCGCGCAAGCGGCGCATCGCCGCCGGCGCCGGCGTGGCGGTCCAGGAAGTGAACCGGCTGCTGAACCAGTTCGAGCAGATGCAGAAGATGATGAAGATGATGAAAGGCGGCAATCTCGGGCGCATGATGCGCAACGTGAAGGGATTGCTCCCCGGAATACGTTGATTGCACCCCTCCCACGCACAAGGACCACAAGCCATGGCCCAGAACCAGTCGTCGCGGACGAAAGTGACCATCCTGACCGGCAGTTACCGGATCAAGGGCTTCATCGAGCTGCTGCCCGGGGCGCGCGTCACCGACTACATGGTCGAAGCGCGCGGCTTCATCGCGGTGACCGATGCGGAGGTGTGGGATCTCCAGCTCGGCGGCCGCCAGATCATCGCGGCGCCCTTTCTCAACGTCAGCCGCGACCACATCCAGGTCGTCACGCCGCAGCACTGAAGCCGCGTGGCGCGGGCGATCCGGCGCCCCGCGCGCCTACCGGAACGTTGATTTGTCGAGTATAATCCGCGCCTTTTCGCACGGAGCGGGACATTTCGATGGTGGTGATTCGACTGGCGCGCGGCGGCGCCAAGAAGCGGCCCTTCTATCATCTGGTGGTGGCCGACTCGCGACGCGCGCGCGACGGGCGCTTCATCGAGCGGGTCGGCTTCTACGATCCGAAGGCGCCGGAAGGCCGCGAAGCGCTGCGCGTCAACATGGAACGCGTGACGCACTGGTCGGGCAAGGGCGCCAGGCTCTCGCCGACGGTCGCACGGCTCGTCCGGCAGTTTGGCAAGAAGGCCGCCTGAACGTCTGATCGAACTGGGCCGCGTCGCCGGCTCGTACGGCGTTCACGGTTGGGTGAAGGTAGTGCCCTACAGCGAAGCGCTCGCGGTGCAGCCGCAGTGGTGGATCGGCGGCCGGGACTATCCGGTCGAGCAGGCGAAGGCGCACGCGAACACGCTGATCGCGAAGCTCGGCGGCGTGGGCAGCCGCGAGCAGGCGCTGGAACTGAAAGGAAGCGCGGTCGCGGTGACGCGCCAGGCGCTCCCGGCGCCGCCGCAAGGGATTTATTACTGGACCGATCTGATCGGTCTGCGGGTGGTGAACAGGCGGGGCGAGACCCTGGGCAGCGTGCAGGGAATGACCTGGAACGGCGCCCACGACGTGATGAGCGTCGCCGGCGGACGCGTGCGGCTCATTCCCTGGGTCGGCGCAGTGGTGGCCGATGTGGATCTGGATGCGCGGGTGATCCGGGTCGAGTGGGAAACCGACTGGTGATCCGGTTCGATGTCGTAACGCTCTTTCCGCGGATGTTCGCCGCCCTGGCCGAGGGCGGCATCACGGGGCGGGCGCACGCCGGCGGGCTGTGGCGGCTGGAAACTTGGAATCCGCGCGATTTCGCGACCGACGCCTACCGCGCGGTCGACGACCGGCCGTATGGCGGCGGGCCGGGCATGGTGATGCTCGCCGGGCCGCTCGAGCGGGCGCTCGACGCGGCGCGCGCGGCGGGGGGAGGAAGGGTGGTGTACCTCACGCCGCAGGGGCGGCGGCTCGACCACGCGATGGTGGTTGAACTCGCCGGCCGGGAGGCGGTAACGTTGCTGTGCGGGCGCTACGAGGGCGTCGACGAGCGCCTGATCGCGCGGCGCGTCGACCAGGAACTGTCGCTCGGGGATTTCGTGCTCTCGGGCGGCGAACTGGCGGCGATGGTGGTGATCGATGCGGTGGTGCGCCAGCTTCCGGGCGCGCTCGGGGACGAGGACTCGGCGGCGGCGGAGTCGTTCGCGGCCGGGCTGCTCGATCATCCGCAGTACACTCGGCCGGAAGTGTACGCGGGCGATGCGGTGCCTCAGGTCCTCTTGACCGGGCACCACGAAAACATCCGGCGCTGGCGGTTGAAGCAGTCGCTCGGCAGGACGTGGCTGCGCCGGCCCGACCTGCTCGCGGCGCGCGCGCTGAACGAAGAGGAACGAACGCTGCTGGAGGAATTCCGGCGCGAATGCGGAGCCTGAAATGGACCTGATCAAGCAGATCGAGAACGAGGAAATCAAGCGGCTGGGCAGGAACATCCCGGATTTTTCGCCCGGCGATACGGTGTCGGTCAACGTGAGCGTGGTCGAAGGCGAGCGCAAGCGCGTCCAGGCCTTCGAGGGCGTGGTCATCGCGAAGCGCAATCGGGGAATCAACTCCTCGTTCATCGTGCGCAAGATCTCATCGGGCGAAGGGGTGGAGCGCACGTTCCAGACCTACTCGCCGCTGATCGCGTCGATCGAAGTGAAGCGAAAGGGGCACGTGCGGCGCGCCAAGCTCTACTATCTGCGCGCCCGCTCGGGCAAGTCGGCCCGTATCCGCGAGCGGCTCGGCGCCGGCGAAGGAGAGCCGCGGGGGCCGGACGAATAGGTCCGCCGCCCGGAGCGCAACAGCCCGGCGGGGCACTGCGGTGCCCCGTTTGCGTGGAGGGGGGCCGTATAATTCTCTCCATGCGACGCGAGCACACCGCGATCAGCTCCGTGACCGAGATCGTCGACGAGATCCGGTCGGGGCGGATGGTGATCCTGGTCGACGACGAGGACCGGGAAAACGAGGGCGACCTCGTGTTTGCCGCCGACTTCGTCACGCCGGAGAAGATCAATTTTCTCGCCAAGCACGGGCGCGGCCTGATCTGCATGCCGATCAGCGAGGAGCATGCGGAGCGCCTGGGGCTGCGGCCCATGGTGAGCGAAAACCGCTCCCGCCACCGGACCAATTTCACCGTCTCGATCGAGGCGGCGGAGGGAATCGCGACCGGCATCTCGGCGCATGACCGCGCGCTCACGATCCGCGTCGCGGCGGCGCCGGAAGCCAAGCCCTCGGACATCGTGCAGCCGGGGCATGTGTTCCCGCTGGTGGCGCAGATGGGCGGCGTGCTGGTGCGCGCCGGTCATACCGAGGCCTGCTGCGACCTGGCGCGGCTGGCGGGCCTCACGCCGGCGGCGGTGCTGTGCGAGATCATGAAGGACGACGGGACGATGGCGCGGCTCGCGGACCTGGTCGATTTCGCCACCGCCCACGGCCTCAAGATCGGCACCATTGCCGACCTGATCCAGTATCGAAGCGCCCACGAATCGCTGGTGCACCGGATCGCCGAGCGGGAAATCGAGACAATCGGCGGGCGCTTCCACATGGTCGCCTACCGCGACCTGCCGGCGGGCGGCACCCACCTCGCATTGACGCGTGGCTCGATTCGCGCCGAGAGCGACACCCTGGTGCGCGTGCACGAGCCGCTTTCGGTGCTCGACCTGATCGACACCGGTCCGGGCACGCACACCTGGAGCGTTCCCGAGTCGCTCGCCGCGATCGCGGCCGAGGGCACGGGCGTCATGGTGCTGCTCAATTGCGCGCAGCACGACCAAGCGCTGGAGGCGCGGCTGGTCGATCCTGCGGGCGAAGCGCGGCGCCACGGCGCCGGTCGCAGCACCGATCTGCGCACCTACGGCATCGGCGCGCAGATCCTGCGCGACCTCGGCGTGGGAAGGATGCGGCTCATGGCCGCGCCGCGCAAGATGCCCAGCATGGCGGGCTTCGGGCTGGAGCTCGCGGGCTACGCCGAACGGCCGCGGCGATGAGCGCGCCGCGGCTCGGCGTCGTCCACTCGCGCTTCAACGAGCCCATCTGCGAGCTGCTGCTCGCCGCGGCGCGCGAGGAAATTGCGCGCGCCGGGGCCGAAGCCGAATACGTCGCGGTTGCCGGCTCGCTCGAGATCCCGATCGCATTGCAGTGGATGGCCCAGTCCGGCCGCTTCGATGCGCTGGTCGCGATCGGCGCCGTGATCCGCGGCGAAACGTATCATTTCGAGGTCGTTGCCAACGAGTCGGCACGCGGCCTGATGGACGTCGCGTTGCAGTTCGGCATCCCGGTGGCAAACGGCATTCTCACCACGGACGACGAGACGCAGGCGGCCAGCCGCAAGGACAAGGGCGCCGAAGCAGTGCGCGTCGCGCTCGAAATGGCGCAGCTCAGGCGCCGGCTGGCGGACCAATGGCGTTGAAGGCCGCGCGCCGCCGCGCGCGCGAGATCGCGCTCCAGGCGCTGTACGCCTGGCAGCTCGCGCGCGGCGACGCGCTTGCCGAGGCGAGCACGCTCGAGGGCTGGGAGCGCTGCGACCAGGAACTTGCGCGCGAGCTCATCCGCGGCGTCACCGGCCGGGTGGCCGAGCTCGAAAGCAGAATCGCGCCGTTCCTGGACCGGGAACTCGTGAGGGTGTCGCCGATCGAGCGTGCGATTCTGTGCATCGGCACCTACGAGCTCGCCGAGCGCCGCGAGACGCCGTTCAAGGTGGTGTTGAACGAGGCGATCGAGCTCGGCAAATCGTTCGGCGGCACCGACGGGCACAAATACGTGAACGGCGTGCTGGAAAGGATCGCCGCCGAACTGCGCCCCGAGGAACTCGCGCGGGCACGCGCGACGGCCTGAAGGAAGCCCTGCACCCGGGCGCTTGACGTCCCTGCGCCGCCTTGCCCTCCGAATTCGAAATCATCCGGAAATACTTCGAACGTCCCGCACGGCGCGCCGTGCTGGGCGTCGGCGATGACGCGGCGCTGCTTCGGCCGGCAACGGGATGCGAGCTCGTGGTCTCGACCGACCTCCTCCTGGAGGGCACGCACTTTCGCGCTGACGCGGAGCCGCGCACGCTTGGCCACAAGGCGCTCGCGGTGAATCTTTCGGACATGGCGGCGATGGGGGCGAGCCCGCGCTGGGCGACGCTCGCGCTCGCGGTGCCGAGCGCCGACGAGGCTTGGCTCGCGGCGTTTGCGGCCGGCTTTTTCGCGCTCGCCGAGCGCTTTGGCGTCGAACTCGTCGGCGGCGACACGACCTGCGGGCCGCGCGCGATCTGCGTTGCGATCCTGGGCGAGGTTCCGGCCGGGCAGGCGCTGCTTCGCGCCGGCGCACGGCCGGGCGACGCCATCTGGGTCTCCGGCGAACTGGGCGCCGCGGCGCTCGCGCTGGCGCGCCCGGAAATCACAGGAGCACAGAAACGCCTGCACGAACCCGAGCCTCGCGTTGCGCTCGGGGAACGATTGCGCGGGCTGGCGAGTTCGGCGATCGATGTCTCGGACGGCTTCGCCCAGGACCTCGGCCACATTCTCCAGCGCTCCAGCTGCGGGGCGCTCGTCGAATACGAGCGGCTGCCGAAAAGCGCTGAATTTTCGCGGCTCGCCGATCCCGCGCTCGAGCGCCGGTGCGTGCTCGCGGGGGGCGACGATTACGAGCTTGTCTTCACTGCGCCGCCCGCCGCGGAAGGTGCGATTGCGCGGCTCGGGCGCGAGATCGGCCTCGCGCTCGCACGCGTGGGCGAGGTGCGCGCGGGCGCCCCCGAGCTCGCCGTGCTCGACGCGAGTGGCGCCCCGATCCCGGCCGGGCGCGGCTACGATCACTTCGCGCCATGATCCCGCCGCATCCCAGCCTTGCATTCGCGTACGCGCACCCGGCGCATTTCATCGCCCTGGGATTCGGCGCCGGAGTGTCGCGCTTTGCTCCCGGCACGGTGGGCACCCTGGTCGCGTTTCCGCTGTGGTGGATGATCCGGCCGGTATACGGGCCGCTGGAAGTGCTGCTGATCGTCGCGGCGCTTTTCGGCATCGGCGTCTGGGCCTGCGAAATCACCGGCAGGCATCTCGGCTTCGCCGACCACGGCGCCCTGTGCTGGGACGAAGTGGTCGCGTTTCTCGCCGTGCTGGCGGTGATACCGGACAATCCGTGGTGGCAGCTTGCCGCGTTCCTGCTGTTCCGCGCACTGGACGTGGTGAAGCCGCCTCCGATTCGCGAATTCGAGCGGCGCATGAAAGGCGGTCTCGGCGTGATGTTCGACGACCTGCTCGCGGCAGGCTACGCGCTCGTCGTTCTCGCGCTCGCGAAACGGCTCCTCGCCTGATGTCCGATTCGCTGATTGCGCTCGCGGCCGACGTGGGCGCCCGGCTCCAGGAGAAAGGAGCGCTCCTCGTCACCGCCGAATCATGCACCGGCGGAGGCGTGGCGCACGCCGTTACCGCCATAGCGGGGTCCTCGGCGTGGTTCGAACGCGGTTTCATCGCGTATTCGAATGCCGCGAAGGAGGAGCTGCTCGGGGTGAGCCGCGAAGCGCTGCAGCGCTCCGGCGCCGTGAGCGAAGAGGTGGCGCAGGAGCTTGCGCGCGGGGCGCTGCGTCACAGCAACGGATCGGTCGCGGTCGCTGTCACCGGTGTCGCAGGTCCCACCGGCGGGACCGCCGCCAAGCCGGTCGGCCTGGTGTGCTTTGCCTGGGCGACACGGCAACGGATCTGGAGCGAAAGCAGGCAATTTGCCGGCGACCGGGAAAGCGTCCGGCGGCAGTCCGTTACGCGCGCCTTGCAGGGTTTGCTGGAAGTGCTGGGATCCGCCTGAAAATCAATAAGTAGGGTCGGAAGAGGGTTTTTTCTTGCAATCGGAACCGATCGCGCCCATTGTAAAAAGATGGCATCGACTCCAGTCATGGCGAGGATCCGACCCGCCGCGGTAGCCGGCGCGTTTTATCCGGGCGATTCGGCGCAGCTTGCCGCCGAGGTGGACGAGTTGCTCGGCGGCGTAGAGCAATTCGAGCCGCAGCTCGCGTATCCCAAGGCGCTCATCGTGCCGCACGCCGGATACATCTATTCCGGACCGGTCGCGGCGGCGGCCTACGACCAGCTCCGTGCCGCGCGCGGCAGGGTAAAGCGCGTGGTGCTGCTGGGGCCGGTGCATCGCGTGCCGGTCCGCGGACTTGCGGTTCCGCTTTCGGAGGTCTTCGAGACCCCGCTCGGCCGGGTGCCGCTCGATGCCGCCGCGGCCAGCCTGCTCGCCGGGCTGCGACAGGTCGGGCGAAGCGAGCCGGCGCACGCGATGGAGCATTCGCTCGAAGTGCAGGTTCCGTTCCTGCAAAGGGTTCTTGGCGAGTTTTCGCTGGTGCCTCTGGCGGTGGGCTCGGCAAGCGTCGGGGAGGTCGCCGAGGTGATCGAGCGGTTGTGGGGCGACGAGGAGACGCTGATCGTGGTGTCCACCGATCTGTCTCATTACCACAGCTACGAGGACGCGCGGCGCATCGATGGCGCGACGCTCGAGCGGATCGGCGCGTACGCCACCGACATCGTCCATGAAGAGGCCTGCGGGGCAACGCCGCTCAACGGACTGCTGCAGGTTGCGCGCGCCAGGGGGCTTTCGATCCGGCTGCTTGCGGCGTGCAATTCGGGCGATACGGCGGGGGGCAGGGGCCGCGTCGTCGGCTACTCGGCGTTCGCGCTGCACGAGGGCGAACCCGTTTCGCCGCACGAGGCAGGCCAGGGACTTCTTTCCATTGCGCGGGGCGCCATCGCGAGCGAATTGGGTCTCGCGGCGGCGCCACCGGCGGAGGGTAGCAGATGGCTGCTGCAGCTCGCGGCGACCTTCGTCACCCTGCTGTGGGACGGAAGGCTGCGGGGTTGCATGGGTAGCCTCGCCGCCTCGCGGCCGCTCGGAACCGACGTGGCGGCAAACGCGGTCGCGGCCGCGTTTCACGACCCGCGCTTTCCGGCGCTGACAACGGACGAATGGCCGCGCTGCACGGTGGAGGTTTCGCTCCTCGCCACGCCCAAGCCGATCCGCTTCGCCGACGAAGCCGATCTGCTCGCGCAGATTCGCGCTGGCGAGGACGGGATCATCCTCGAGCACGGCGGCAAGCGCGCAACCTACCTGCCGCAGGTCTGGGAGGGGCTGCCCGACAAGCGCCGCTTTCTGGCGGAACTCAAGCGCAAGGCCGGAATCCCGGACGATACGCGGCTCGCGCGCTGCAAGGTGCTGCGCTACCGGGTCGCGAAGTGGAAGCAGGAGCCGGTTCCATGATCCCGGAGACCAGCCATCCGGGGCGCTGGTGGCACGCGCTCGAGGACGGGCGCATCCAGTGCGATCTTTGCCCGCGCGATTGCCGGCTGCACGAGGGGCAGCGCGGACTTTGCTTCGTGCGCAAGATGGAAGGCGGGCGCATGGTGCTCACCACCTACGGCCGCTCCTCGGGCTTCTGCGTCGATCCGGTGGAGAAGAAGCCGCTCAACCACTTCTACCCGGGCACGAGCATCCTTTCGTTCGGCACCGCCGGATGCAATCTCGCGTGCAAGTTCTGCCAGAACTGGGACATCTCGAAGAGCCGCGAGATGGACACGCTGATGGACCAGGCTTCGCCCGAGGCGATCGCGGACGCCGCGGTGCGGCTGGGGTGCAAGTCGGTCGCCTACACCTACAACGATCCGGTGATCTTCGCCGAATATGCGATGGATATCGCCGATGCGTGCCGCGCGCGCGGCGTGCGCAACGTGGCAGTCACTGCCGGGTACATTCACGCCGAGCCGCGGCGCGAGTTCTACGCCAAGATGGACGCCGCCAACGTCGACCTGAAGGCGTTCACCGACGATTTCTACTTCAGGATCTGCGGCGGGCGGCTGCAGCCGGTGCTCGACACGCTCGAATACCTGGTGCGCGAAACCGGCGTCTGGACCGAGATCACCACGCTCCTCATTCCGGGCAAGAACGACTCGGACGAGGAGATCCGGGCCGAGTCGGAGTGGATCCGGCAGCACCTGGGTCCCGACGTGCCGCTTCACTTCACCGCCTTTCATCCGGACTGGAAGATGACCGACGTGCCGGCGACGCCCGCCGCGACGCTCACACGCGCGCGCGACATCGCGCGCCGCGTCGGGCTTCACTACGTCTACACCGGCAACGTGCACGATGAAACCGGCGGGTCGACCTATTGCCCCGCGTGCGAGAATGCGGTGATCGTGCGCGACTGGTACGACATCCGCGGGTACTTCCTGGACGATCAGGGGGCCTGCACGTTCTGTGGTGCGGTGCTCGCCGGCCGCTTCCAGAAATTCGGCAAGCCGTTCGGCCCGCGCCGGATTCCCGTACGCCTGCATAGCGCGCGCGTCGCGGCGTGAGCCGGGGTCAGGGGTCGGGCGGCTGGCTCGCCGCCCTGTGCGCGAGCCGCGCGCTCGCCGCCACGTGGTTCGTCGCCTATTCGGCCGTGCTGCCGCTCACGCAGGTCGAATGGAGCTTGAGCGCGCGCGAGGCGGGCCTCATCCAGTCGGCGTTCCACCTCGGCTACCTCACTTCGCTTTTCATCGTCGGCTTCCTCGCCGATCAGTTCGGGGCCAAGCGCGCCTGGCTCGCCACCGGCATCGCCGCCTGGGCGAGCCCGATCGCGTTCGTGCTCTTTGCCGAGGGATTCTGGTCGGCGTTCTGGCTGCATGCGTTGACCGGCCTGTGCCAGGGCGGCTCGTACACGCCGCTCCTTGCGCTCATCAACGATCATGTCGAGCGCGCGCGCCGCGCCCGCGCGATGGGCTTCGTGATCGCCGCATCGAGCGCAGGCTACGCG
>CAZXAR010000016.1:0-34817 GCA_964638135.1 uncultured Enterobacteriaceae bacterium
TACAGGTCGTGCATGCGGTTGAAGCAGCGCAGGAACGTGGACTTGCCGCAGCCCGAGGGGCCGATCAGCGCCGTAACCCGGTGCTCGTGCACCGCGAGGTCGAGCTTGTTCAGCGCACGGAAGTCGCCGTAATAGAAGCTCAGGCTGCGGGCCTCGGCTTTCATCGCCACACCCTCCTCGCGTTTCGGGCGGGGCTCGACGGCGGGGGCTACGGAAAGAGCGGCCATGGTTCCGTTCACCATTTGATGTTCTTGCGCAGGCGGTAGCGGAGGTAGATCGCGAGCGCGTTCATTGCGAGGGTCATCAGCACCAGGACGAAGCCCGCGGCCGCCGCGTTCTGGTGAAAGGCCGCCTCGGGGCGCGAGGTCCAGTTGAACATCTGGATCGGCATGACCGAGAACGGGGACATCACCCAGTCGAACGAGAGGAACGGCGCCTCCGCCTTGAGCGGCGCCGGCGGCAGGAAGGCGATGAAGGTGAGCGCCCCGATCGTGATGACCGGCGCGGTTTCGCCGATGGCACGCGCCATGCCGATGATCACCCCGGTGAGGATGCCCGCCGACGAGTACGGAATGATGTGGTCGCGGCACACCTGCCACCGGGTGCCGCCGAGCGCATAGGCCCCTTCGCGGATCCCCTGCGGGATCGAGCGGATCGACTCGCGCGTCGCGACGATGACGACCGGCAGGATGAGCAGCGCAAGCGTGAGCCCCGCGGAGAGAATGGACTGCCCGAGGCCGAACTGGTACACGAACAGCCCGAGGGCGAGCAGGCCGTACACGATCGAGGGAACGCCGGCGAGGTTGGTGATGTTGATCTCGATGATATCGGTGATCCAGTTCTTGGGTGCGTATTCCTCGAGGTAGACCCCGGCGGCGACGCCGAGCGGCACGGCAAAGAAAGCGGTCACCAGCATCACCAGGCACGATCCCACCCACGCCGAAAGGATCCCCGCCCGCTCGGGACGGCGCGACGGAAAGTTGGTGAGGAAATCCCAGGTGAGGCGCGGCACGCCGTCGATCGCCATGTCGACGAAAAGCGCGGTGAACGTGAGCACGCCGACCAGGAGCGCGGCGAGACCGAGGAGCGCGAAAAAGTGGTCCCGGCGCTTGTGGCGCGCGATCAGCGCGCGGATCTCGGCGATGTCCTTGGCGTAGGCCATTAGGCGGGTTCCGGCCGGCCCATCAGTACGCCTCGCGGAAGGACTTGCGCAGCACGTGGCCGGCGATGTTGCAGGCCAGCGTGAACAGCAGCAGCGTAAGCCCCGCGGCGAAGATGGTCTGGTAGCCGATCGAGCCGTGCGGCAGATCGCCAAGCGCGACCTGGACGATGTAGGCGGTGATCGTCGCCGCCGGCTCGAGCGGATTGAAGGTGAGATTGGGCTGCATGCCGGCCGCCACCGCGAGGATCATCGTCTCGCCGACGGCGCGCGAGATGCCGAGAATGTAGGCCGAGGCGATCCCCGAGAATGCTGCCGGGACCACGACCTTGATCGCGGTCTGGTAGCGGGTCGCACCCATCGCGTAGGAGCCTTCGCGCAGGTTCATCGGCACGGCGCGCATCGCGTCCTCGCTGATCGAGGCGACGTAGGGAATGATCATGATTCCCATCACGATCCCGGCCGAGAGCAGGTTGAAGCCCGGCAGCTCCGGATAGAACCACTGCAGGATCGGCGTGACGAAGAGCAGCGCGAAAAATCCGTAGATGATGGTCGGCACGCCGCCCAGCAGCTCGAGGAAGGGCTTCGCCACCTCGCGCACCGAGAACGGCGCGAACTCCGAGAGGTAGATCGCGATCGTGGTGCCGAGCGGGATGGCGATCGCGAGCGCGACCGCGGAGCTCGTCAGCGTTCCCGACAGCAGCACCAGGATGCCGAAGTGCGCATCGTCGAAAAGCGGCGTCCACTGGGTGTCGGTGAGGAACTCGGCGAGCGGCACGTGCTGGAAGAACACCACCGATTCCTTGATCAGCACGTAGACGATGGCGACGGTGGTGAACACCGAGACGAGCGCGGCGAGGAACAGCAGCAGCTCGATCACCTTCTCGCGCAGGATGCGCGAGCGCCGGTAGCTCAAGCGCGCTGACATCGCCCCGCAGGGGGGCGCGGCGGAGATATCGCCTGGCACGGCGGACATCGGGGTCGGAAAGTCCTATGTTAGCAATGAAAAACCCACCGCGGGCAAAACCCCGCGGCGGGCTTGAGCGAGCCGCCCGCAAGACGCTCAGAGCTTCGCTTCGCGCTTGAGCAGTTCCTCGATCGTGACGCCGACCTCGGCAATGCCGCCAAACACGGTGCCTTTCTTGCCGTTGACGACGTGATCCCAGGCTGTCCTGTAGGCGCTGTCGGGCAGCGGCACGTATTTCACTTCCTTCGCCAGCTTGGCCCCGTGCGTCATGTAGTACTGCACGAACTCCTTGACCTCGGGCTTGCCGAGCGACTTCGCGTTGACGTAGATGAAGATCGGGCGTGCCAGGGGCTGGTAGGTGCCCTTGAGAACGCTCTCCATCGAGGCAGCGACCGCCGGCTTGCCGTCCTTCTCCACGATCGGCACCGCCTTCAGCTTGTCCTTGTTCTCGGCGTAGTACGCGAAACCAAAGAACCCGAGAGCGTTGACATCACGCGAGACGCCCTGCACCAGAACGTTGTCGTCCTCGCTCGCGGTGAAGTCGCCGCGCGAGGACTTGGACTTGCCCACGATCGCCTCGGTGAAATAGTCGAATGTCCCGGAGTCCGCGCCCGCGCCGAAGAGCTTGAGCGGCGCGTCCGGCCACGAAGGGTTGACTTGGTTCCACTTCATCACCTTCCCCTGCGCCGCCGGCTCCCACATTTTCTTCAGCTCGGCGACCGTCAGCTGCTTGATGAAGGAATTCTTCGGATGGATGACGACGGTGAGCGCGTCAAACGCCACCGGGAGCTCGAAGTACTCGATCCCCCGCTTCTGGCACTCCTCCATCTCCTTCCTGAGGATCGGGCGCGAAGCGTCGGAGATGTCGGTCTCGCCGCGGCAGAACTTCTTGAAGCCGCCGCCGGTGCCGGAGATGCCGACCGTCACCTTGACGCGCTGCTTCTTCGCTTTCTGAAATTCCTCGGCCACCGCCTCGGTGATCGGATAGACCGTGCTCGAACCGTCAATCTTGACCACCTGCTGCGCGAGCGCCGCTGGCGCGAACGCCGCCCCGACCGCCAGGGAAACTGCGAACTGCTTGACAAACTTCATGAAGGCTCTCCGTCGTTGCATTGCCGGCGCAAGTCTATCGATGCTTTGTTACGGCCCGATGACGGTCCGCCAGGAAAGGGTCGGCGATCGCGTGCTAGATTCGCGGCGCGATGGAAAGCCCGCGCAAGGGCAAGACGGGCCTGCAGCGACTCGTTGATGCGACGCGCTATTCACTGGCAGGACTGCTCGAGGCGGCGCGCCACGAGGATGCGTTCCGCCAGGAGCTGATCCTCGCGGCCGTGCTCGTGCCGCTCGGTCTCGTGCTTGGCGCGAGCGGCGTCGAGCGAGCGCTGCTGGTCGGCAGCGTGCTGGTCGTGCTCGTAGTCGAGCTCGTGAACTCCGCCGTCGAGTCAACCGTGGACCGGGTCTCGCTCGACGATCACCAGCTCGCCAAGCGCGCCAAGGATCTCGGCAGCGCAGCCGTGATGCTCGCCCTCGTCGTGATGGGTGCGGTCTGGCTGCTCGTCCTCGCGACCTGAGCGCTAGAAGGGGTACGGCGTCGCGCGGTCCTGGATCGTCACCCACTGCCACTGCGTGAACTCCTCCCAGTTCGCCACCCCGCCGTGGCGCCCGCCGTTGCCCGAGGCGCCGCGGCCGCCGAAGGGAACCCAGGGCTCGTCGCCGACGGTCTGGTCGTTGACGTGGATGATTCCGGTCCTGAGCTTCGCGGTGAAGTGCATCGCACGCTCGAGCGACTGCGTGATGACGCCCGCCGAGAGGCCGTACTCGGTCGCGTTGTTGAGCGCGATCGCCTGCTCGTCGCTGTCGAAGGGCAGGATGCCGACCACCGGGCCGAACACCTCCTCCTCGATGACGCGCATGCCGGGCTTCACGTCCTCGAGCACGGTGGGCTTGTAGCAGAGCCCCTCGTGCTCGCCGCCCGCGCGCAGCACGGCGCCCTTGGCAATCGCGTCCTTGACGATTCCGTCGACGCGCTCGAGCTGGCGCGCACTGATGAGCGGGCCCAGCGCCACCTTGCCGGTCGTCGGATCGCCCACCGGCAGGCGCTTGGCCTTTTCCACGAGGCGCTCGGTGAGATCGCGCGCGATCGCGCGGTGCACGAGCACGTTGCCGGTCGACATGCAGATCTGCCCCTGGTGCAGGTAGGCGCTCCACGCCACGCACGAGGCCGCCACGTCCAGGTCGGCATCCTCTAGAACGATGGTGGAATTCTTGCCGCCGAGTTCGAGCGTCACCTTCTTCAGGTGCTTGCTCGCAAGCTCGCCCACCTTGCGCCCGGCCGCGGTCGAGCCGGTGAACGAAATCATCGCGACGTCGGGATCGCGGACAAGCGCGCTACCGGTCTCGGCGCCACCGGGCAGCACGTGCAGGAGGCCCACTGGAAGTCCCGCGGCCTCGAACAGGCGCGCCAGGATGAATCCGCCGGTGACCGGCGTCTGCGGATCGGGTTTCAGGATCACCGCGTTGCCCAGCGCGAGCGCCGGCGCCACCGCGCGCGTGGAGAGGATCAACGGGAAATTGAACGGCGAGATCACGCCCACCACGCCGTGCGGCACGCGCCGGGCGAAGCTCATGCGCCTGGGGCCGCCGGGCAGCACCACGCCCGGGGGCTGGGTCGCGATCCCCGCCGCCTCGAGCAGGATGCTGGTCGCGAAATGCAGCTCCTTGTCCGCCTTGGGCGCGATCCCCCCGGTTTCACGCATGATCCACGGACGCAGCGCTTCGCTGTGCGCTTCGAGCAATTGCGCCGCCCGCCGCAGCACCGCGGCGCGTTCCTCGGCGGGCGTGTCCGCCCATTCGGCCTGCGCTTCCGCCGCGCTCCTCGCCGCTTCGCGCACATCGTCGGCGTCGGCAATGCCGACTTCCGTCAGCACCTTGCCGGTCGCCGGCTCGAGCACCTCGCGCGAGCCGCCCTTCGCCATCAGCCAGCGCCCGGAAAAGACCTTGCCCTTCCAGGCGTTTTCGGCGGCGATCGTCACCGCCGTCGTCTGTTGCGTGGACATGAACGTTCCTCCTTTCCAAGTCAGTGTACCCGGCTTCGCCTGCGAGCCCAGATAGGCTGCGCGCAGCCGTTCCGAGCGCAGGAGGTTGCGCGCCGAACCTTTCATCACCACGGCCCCGCGCTCGATCACGTAGCCGCCCTCGGCGATCGCGAGCGCCTTGGCGACGTTCTGCTCGACGAGCAGGATGGTGACCCCGTCGTCGCGGATGCGGCGCACGATCGCGAGCAGTTCGTCCACCATCCGCGGCGCAAGGCCGAGCGAAGGCTCGTCGAGCATCAGCAGCTTCGGCTTGCCCATGAGGGCGCGCCCGACCGCGAGCATCTGCTGCTCGCCCCCCGACATGGTGCCGGCGAGCTGCTGGCGCCGCTCGGCGAGCCGGGGAAAGAACTCGAACACCCGCGCGAGGCGCTCGGCGCGCTCGCCCCTCGGCAGCAGGTACCCGCCAAGTTCGAGGTTCTCGCGCACGCTCATGTGGGGAAAGAGCTGCCTGCCCTCCGGGACCTGGGCGAGCCCGCGCGAGACGATCGCCGAGGGCTTCGCGGGCAGCGGCTCGCCGGCGAACAGCACTTCCCCCTCGCGCGGGATGAGCCCCGAAAGCGCCTTGAGGAGCGTCGTCTTGCCGGCGCCGTTCGGCCCGACCACGACGGTGAGTTCGGCCGCCGGCGCCTCGAGGTCGATTTTCTCCAGCACTCGGATGCCGCCATAGCCCGCCGAGAGGTTGCGCACCAGCAGCCCTGCACTCATGCCGACACCCTTTGCTTTTCGGCTCCGCCTTCCTCGCCCAGGTAGGCTTCGACCACGGCGGGGTCCTTAGCCACCGCGCGCGGATCGCCCTCGGCGATCTTGCGCCCTTGGTGCAGGACCGCCACGCGCTCGACGAAGTTCATCAGCACGCGGACCGCATGCTCGATCCAGATGACCGCAACGCCCAGTTCGTCGCGAACGCGCCGGATGAGCTGCGCCGTTGCCTCCACCTCGCCGTGCGTAAGCCCTGCGGCCACTTCGTCGAGGAGCAGGATGCGCGGCCTTGCGCCGAGCGCAACCCCGATTTCGAGCAGCCGCTGCCGGGCGGGCGTGAGGCCGCCGGCCGGCGTGCGGGCCGCCGCCGCGAGCCCCAGAAAGCCGAGGATCGCATGCACGTCGTCGAAGGCGTCGTGGGCGTGCCTGCGCGTGCGGCCGGCAAATTCAAGTCCGAAGCGGACGTTGTCCGCGGCGCTCATGGCACCGAACACGCGCGGCGTCTGGAACGTGCGCGCCACGCCGTGCGCGGCGAATACGTGCGGCGGCCGCCCGCTGAGATCCTCGCCCGCGATCACCAGCCGGCCTGCGCTTGGCTCGAGAACCCCCGAAAGGGTGTGAAAGAAGGTCGTCTTCCCGGCGCCGTTCGGTCCGATCACCCCGACCAGCTCTCCCGCGCGCACGTCGAGGTCTACCGCGTCCACCGCGACCAGCCCGCCGAAGCGCACGCTCACGCCGCGCGCCGAGAGCAGCGCCTCACGCATGCGCCCTCCGCAACCGGCTGACCAGCGATGCAATCCCGCCCGGCAGGTAAAGCACCAGGATGATGAGCAGCGTGCCGAGCAGGATCAGGAATGCGTACGGGAAGCGCAGCCGCAGGAACTCGGTGAGCAGGCTGAAGACGACCGACGAAAGGATCGGTCCGACGAGCGTCTGCGCGCCGCCCACCATGGCGATCAGCACGGTCTGGAAGCCGATGAACGGGTTGAACACCGACAGCGGCTCGATGTAGGTCCAGCGCACCGCCATGGCCGCGCCCAAGGCGCCGGCAAAGAACGCCGAGAGCGTGAAGGCGGCGACCTTCATGGCGCGCGTGTCGACGCCGAGGGTTTGCGCCCGCACCTCGTCGGCGCCGATCCCCACCAGCGCAAATCCGAGACGGCTGGCGCGCACCGCAATCGCCGTCGCGACGGCGGCGAGCGTAACCGCGAGCACGGTGAGATAGATCGTCGCGGCCTCGGGTGGATCGCTGATCACGCGCCCGACGGTGTGGGCGTACGTTTTCTCGAAATGCGTGATCGCGTGCCGCACCAGCTCGCCGAGGCCAAAAGTGATGACCGCAAAGTACGCGCCGCGCAGATGAAGCACCGCGGCGCCCACCAGCGCCGCAAACGCGGCGGCGGCAATCCCGCCCACCAGCACCGCCCCGAGATACGGGAGCGTCCCGAAGCCCCACGCGGTGACGTAGGCGCCGATGCCGAAAAAAGCCGAGGTGGCAAGCGACAGGTAGTGGGTAGGGCCGCAGAACATCGCCCAGCTCACCGCGAGCCCCGCGTACATCAGGCAGCTCAGCGCGAGCGCCAGCGCGAAGTCCGACGCTAACCATGGCATTGCGGCAAGGAGCGCGCCGGCGGCGAGGGTCGCAGCGAGCGCTTCGCGCGTATTCATCGCGAAAACAGCCCGCGGGGCCGTGCGAGCAGCACGCCGATCAGCACCGCGTAGGAAAGGAGCATCTTGAGCGACGGACTGGTGAAGTGCATCCCGAACGCTTCCACGAGCCCGAGGATGAAGCCGCCAAGCAGGCTGCCGAGCGCGCTGCCCAGTCCTCCCAGCGTAATGACGATGAGCGCCGTCACGGTGTAGGGCTCGCCCATCGAGGGCGAGATCTCGTACACCATCGAGAGCAGCCCTCCCGCCACCCCCGCGAGCGCAAGCCCCGCGCCGAAAACCACCGGATGCAGCACGGTAGTGTCGATGCCGACCAGTTGCGCGCCCGCGGGCGACTGCATCATGGCGCGCACCGCCTTGCCGATCAGCGTCCAGCGCAGCACCGCCAGCATCACGAGGCTCAAGCCGACCGCAAACGCGAACACGACCAGGCGGTTCGACATGAAGCGCGCGCCCGCGATCTCCACCGGCTCGGCGAGAAAGGAGTAACCGCGCAGGTCGGCGCCCCAGGCGAGGTAGGCGGCGTTTTGCACCAGGAACATGAGGCCGAAACCGACCAGCAGGCTGCGCGCCTCGATCACCTCGACCGAGGGCGCGGTGCGCGCAATGCGCCGAAAGCAGAGCGCGTACACGATCAGCCCGAGCAGGAACAGCGCGACCGCCACCGGCAGAAGCGAGGCGAGCGGATTGATGCCCAGTACCGTGTAGGCAAGCCACGTCAGGTACGCCCCGAGCATCAGGAATTCGCCGTGCGAAATGTTCATGATCCGCATCAGCCCGTACTGCAGGTTGAGGCCGATCGCGACCACGGCGTAGATGCCGCCGGTGATCAGACCGGAGGCGGCGAGTTCGAGCCAGAAACCCATCGATGCAGGCGATTCGCCGCTCCCGGCTCCGACGCCCTCGCACCGCGCGCGGCGCGAAGCTCGGGGAACGGGGCTACTTCCAGGCGGGCTTGGGGTACAGCGACGGGCCGGTCGCGTTCTGCGGCGGCCAGACGACCTCGAATTCGCCGCCGCTCCACTGGCTCACGACGCCCGGCGTGGAGACGTTTTCGCCGTTCCGGAAGCGGATCTTGCCGATGATCGTGTTGAATTCGTTGCCGGCGATGTAATCGCGCACTGCCCTGCGGTCGAGCCCCGCCTTTTCGACCGCCTGCTGCAGGATCTGCAGCCCGGCCCAGGCATGCGCGCTCGCCCAGCGGTCCGGCTCTTTCTTCCAGCGCGCAACATGGGCGTCGAAGTAGGCTTTCGCCGCCGGGCTCATCTTGGGGTTCCACGTGCCAAGGCCCATCACGCCTTCGACGGTCGCCGCGCCCATCTTGTCGCGGTATACCGGGAATGCGGTCCCGACCGCGGCGTAGAACACCTTCGGATTGAACGCGATCGCCTTCGCCTGCCCGGTGACGAGGAACGTGTCCGGCGGATAGCTCAGCGCAACGAACGCATCCGGGTTCTTCGCCTGGATGTCCTTGAGCACCGGCGCGAGGTCCTTGACGCCGATCGGGTAGCTCTTCTTCTCGACGATCCTGATTCCCTTCTCCTTGAACGCTTCCTCGAGCGCGCCCGCCTGCTCCAGGCCGAACAGTTCGTCGACGTGGATCATCGCGGCGGTGCCGACGTTGCGCGCCTTGAGGAACTCCGCGAGCGCGCTCATCATCCGGTCCGGCTGCTGCAGCAGCGCAAAGAAGTACGGGTTCTTCATCCCGAGCAGGCGCCGCCCGGTGGCCGTCGGCGAAAGCATCGGATAGCCGTGCTTCTGCGCGAGCGGCATCACCGCGAAGTTCGCTCCCGTACCCCAAGGCGGCAGGATCAGATCGACCTTGTCGCTGGTCATGAGCTTTTCGTAGGTCCGCACCACCGTTTCGGCTTCGCTGCGGTCGTCGAACCCGACCAGCTCGACCTTGCGCTTCTTGCCCTTCACGTTGAGGCCGCCGGCGGCATTCACCTGCTCGGCCCACATGATGTAGTTGGGCTCCTGCGTCACCTGCGCGCCCGCCGCCCACGGGCCGGTGCGCGCGATCGCGTAGCCGATCCTGATCGGCGCATCCTGCGCGAAAGCGGACGCGAGCGCTGCGGCAAGAAGCGCCGCCGTAACGAACTTGATACCCGTCCTGCGTGCCATGGGTTTCTCCTTTGGTCCGATCCGCGCCGCCCGTACCCGCCGCGGCGAGACCGCCGGCCGGGCAGATTCTGATTTGGTTTCAAGGCACTCTACGCATCGAGGCGCAGGGATGTCAAGCCTATTGTTTGGACCCCAAACAAATCGCGCGGGGCGCGCCGGCGCGGCCCCGGCGGGACTAAAATGACGCTCTGCTTCGCCACCGGAGATCCGCATGAACGCCCCCGCGCAGGCCGGCCTGCCGGCCCTTCCCCTGAAGGACCCGAAACTGTTCCGCGAGCAGTGCTACGTCGACGGCACGTGGCTCGACGCGGCCGCGGGCCGCACCTTTGCGGTCACCAATCCGGCGACCGGCACGGTGCTCGCGAACGTCCCCGACCTCGGCATCGCCGAAGCGCGGCGCGCGATCGACGCCGCGCACGCGGCCTGGCCCGGCTGGCGCGCGAAGACCGCCAAGGAACGCGCCGTGGTCCTGCGCAAATGGTTCGAGCTCGTGATGCAGAACCAGGAGGATCTGGCGCAGCTGCTCACCGCCGAGCAGGGCAAGCCGCTCGCGGAAGCGCGCGGCGAGATCGCCTACGGCGCGGCGTTCATCGAATGGTTCGCCGAGGAAGGCAAGCGCGTATACGGCGACGTCATTCCGCAGCACCAGGCCGATAAGCGCCTGCTCGTCATCAAGCAGCCGGTGGGGGTGTGCGCGGCGATCACGCCATGGAACTTCCCGAACGCGATGATCACCCGCAAGGTCGCGCCGGCGCTCGCCGCCGGCTGCACGGTGGTCCTGAAACCTGCCGAACAGACACCGCTTTCGGCGCTTGCGCTCGCCGAGCTTGCCGAGCGGGCCGGGATGCCGAAAGGCGTGCTCAACATCATCACCTCCAACGATCCGCCCGCGATCGGCGCCGAGCTCACCTCCAATCCCCTGGTGCGCAAGATCACGTTCACCGGGTCGACCGAGGTCGGCCGCATCCTCATGCGCCAGTCGGCGGAGCAGGTGAAGAAGGTGTCGTTCGAGCTCGGCGGCAATGCGCCGCTGATCGTGTTCGACGACGCCGATCTCGACGCGGCGGTCGAGGGCGCGATCGCTTCCAAATACCGCAACGCGGGACAGACCTGCGTCTGCGCCAACCGCATCTTCGTCCAGGACGGAATCTACGATGCGTTCGCGCGGAAGTTCGCCGAAAAAGTGGGCGCGTTCAAGGTCGGACCGGGCACCGAGCCCGGAGTCGTGATCGGGCCGCTGATCGACGCGCAGGGAGTCGCGAAAGTCGAGGAACACGTGCGCGATGCGACCGCCAAGGGGGCCAAGACGCTCACCGGCGGGCGGCGGCATACCCTGGGAGGGCTTTTTTTCGAGCCGACCGTGCTCACCGGGGTGAACGAGACGATGCGGCTGGCGAACGAAGAAACCTTCGGGCCGGTGGCGCCGCTCTTCCGCTTCAAGAGCGACGAGGACGCGATCCGCATGGCGAACGCGACCGAGTTCGGCCTTGCCGCGTACTTTTTCTCGCGCGACGTCGGACGCGTGTTCCGCGTCGCCGAAGCGATCGAGGCCGGGATCGTCTCGGTGAACACGGGCATCTTCTCGCAGGAGGTGGCGCCGTTCGGCGGCGTCAAGCAGTCGGGCATCGGGCGCGAGGGCTCGAAGTACGGCATCGAGCCCTTCCTCGAGATCAAGTTCATCTGCCTCGGCGGAATATAAGAACCACGGTGCGTTGCGGTGCGACAAGGATTGCCGCACCGCAACGCAAACGTCGGAAAAACCGTAAGGTGAGCTGAACGGCGCGATGTCGACGCCCGATATTGCATGGACGCCGGAGGCCGCGACGCTCGCGGCGGCGAACGTGACCGCGTTCATGCGTACGCTCGGCGTTTCGCGCTACGAAGAGCTGCTCGAGTGCGCGGACCGCGATCCGGAACGTTTCTACGGGGCTCTCTTCGGCCATTCGGGGACCCGTTTTTTTCGCCCGTACGAGCGTGCGCTCGACGAGTCGCGCGGCATCGCCTGGCCGCGCTGGTGCCCGGGCGGCACGACCAACGTGGTGCTGAACGCGCTCGAGCGCTGGCGCGACACGCCGGTCTGGGACAAGACCGCGCTCGCCTGGGAGGGCGAGGATGGCGCCCGCGCGGCCCTCACCTACTGCGAACTCGAGCGCGCGGTGTGCCGCTTTGCGGCGGGCCTTCGCTCGCTCGGGCTGGGCCGTGGCGACGTGATCGCGCTGTACATGCCGAACGTGCCCGAAGCGGTGGTGGCGATGCTCGCGGCACCCAAGATCGGCGCCATCCTGATGCCGCTTTTCTCCGGGTTCGGCGCCGACGCGATGGCGGCGCGGCTGCAGCTCGGCGGGGCGCGCGCTCTCGTCACCGTGGACGGCAGCCTGCGCCGGGGAAAGCTCGTTGACGCCAAGGCAATCGTCGACGAGGCGGCGGTGGCGGCGCCCGCGCTCGAGCACGTGATCGTCCTCAAGCGCGCCGGCAACGCGATTGCCTGGAACGAGGACCGCGATCGCTGGTGGCACGAACTCATCGCGGATGGCGACGCGGACGTGCCGACCGCCGAGATGGACGCGGACGCTCCCTACCTTCTGGTGTTCACTTCCGGTACCACCGGCAAGCCGAAGGGCGTGGTCCATACGCACATCGGATTTCCGACCAAGCTCGTGGTCGACCTCTGGCTCACGATGGATCTCAAGCCGGAGGACCGCCTGCTGTGGATGAGCGACATGGGCTGGGTGGTCGGCCCTTCGATCGTGTACGGCGTGCCGATGGTCGGGGCGACGCTGGTGCTGGTCGAGGGCGCGCCGAACGCCCCCGAGCCTGATCGCATGTGGCGCATGGTCGCCGAACACCGCATCAGCTATCTCGGCGTGGCGCCCACCACGATCCGCACGTTCATGGCGCAAAAGAGCGAGCCGTGGCTCGACCACGACCTCTCGGCGCTGCGCATTTTCATTTCGAGTGGCGAGCCCTGGACCCCGGACGCGTGGCGCTGGCTCTTCGAGCGCATCGGCCAGAAAAAGGTGCCGCTCCTCAATTTCTCCGGCGGGACGGAGATGTTCGGAATCGTCGGCTGCACGCTCGCCAGGCCGCTCAAGCCGTGCAGCTTCAATACCCCCATACCCGGAACGGGCGCCGACGTGGTCGACGAGCAAGGCCGGTCGGTCCCGCCGGATACCGTGGGCGAACTCGTGATGCGCCGGCCGCCGATCGGGCTCACGCAGGGAATCTGGCGCGACAGCGAACGCTATCTCCGGACCTACTGGAACACCTGGCCGAACGTCTGGCATCACGGCGATTTCGCCAGCCGCGACGCGGATGGGCATTGGTACATCTGGGGACGCTCCGACGACACGCTCAAGATCGCAGGCAAGCGCACCGGTCCGGCCGAGATCGAGGCGCTGCTCATGGCGACCGGCGCGCTCGGCGAAGCGGCGGCGATCGGCGTACCCGATCCGGTAAAGGGCACGGCGCTCGTCCTCGTGTGCACGCCAAAGGCCGGTGTGCGCCCATCGCCCGAACTCGAAGCGCAGGTTGCGCACGCGGTGGTGCGCGGGATGGGAATTCCGTTCAAGCCGAAGGCGGTGCTCCTGGTGCCGGACCTGCCCAAGACGCGCAACCTCAAGGTCATGCGCCGGGTGATTCGTGCCGCCTACCTGGGCGAGGACCCGGGCGACCTGTCTTCGCTCGTCAATCCCGAATCGATCGAGCAGATCCGCGCCCGGCGCGAGCCCGCCCCGCGGTAGTTCGCAGGGTTGCCGCGCCTCACAGCGCGGCAGCGAACGTCAGCGCCCGAGCATGCCGCCGAACAGTTTCTCGCCGTTTCGCCATGCGATCCGCTCCGCGATCTCCGGCGGCAGATCGGCGAGCCACTGGCGCGACCAGTTGGCATGCTCGACGACGTAGTGCCAGCGCTCCGGCGTGAAGGTGTCGGTGCCGACCAGGAAGCGGTCGGGAAATTCGACGAACAGCGCCCGCCAGTCCGGATCGACCCTTCCGTGCGACGCATGGTCGCTGCGAAACGCAAGGTCGCACCAGAGGCTTGCGTGCTTTCGCAGCAGTTCGCGCACCCGCGCGGGCCGCTCGAACCCGGCGTGCGCCCAGAGCACACGCGCTCCCGGGTCCTGCCGGAAGATGCGCTCGAGCGCATCGGCATCCGAATGCGCGTGCAGGTAGAGCTTCTCCCTTTTCGCGAGCTGAACCACGCCGCGCGGCACCGCGAGATCGGCGTCGGCGCCGGAAAGATGAAATTCGCCGATCGCGACATAGCGATGCTGGCGCAGCCGCTGCTCGAGGTACGGCAGTACCGAATCGTCGCGCACCCAGCTCGAGGTCTCGCCGCGCCTGCGGTAGGGACGCAGCGACGGCAGGATCAGCTCCGGCGCTGCGGCGAACAGGCGCTGCTGGCCGTCATCGCCCGAGCTGGAGACGAGCGCGCGCTTCACGCCAGCCTTGCGCAGGAGCGCGATGGCATCCGCCGGCGGCAGCGCGTCCCACGCATCGTGCGAATAGTGGATGTGGGCGTCGAAGATCGGCAGGTCCGCGGCGGAAGCGGCGAAAGGGAAAAGCAGCGCTGCGACCAGGACACGCATCGCGACCAGTCTACTGCGGCTAGACATTGAACCGGAAGTAGATGACGTCGCCGTCGCGCACCACGTAGTCCCGCCCCTCGAGCCTCATCCGGCCGGCCTCCTTGGCGCGCTGCTCGCCCCCGCAGGCGACGTAGTCCTCGCAGGCGATCACCTCGGCGCGGATGAAGCCGCGCTCGAAATCGGTGTGAATCGTTCCGGCCGCCTCGGAGGCGGTCTGCCCGATGTGCAGCTGCCAGGCGCGCGCTTCGCGCGGTCCGGTAGTGAAGAACGTCTCCAGGCCGAGCAGCCGGTAGGCGGCGCGGATGACGCGATTCAGTCCCGGTTCCTGCATGCCCATGTCGGCGAGAAAAATCGCCTTGTCCTCGTCGGGCAGGTCGGCAATCTGCGCCTCCAGCGACGCGCAGATCGCGACGCTCTGCGCCCCCTCGCGCCGCGCGCGCGCCTCGACCGCGGCCAGCATCGGGTTGTCGGCGAATCCGTGTTCGGCGACGTTCGCCACGTAGAGCGTCGGCTTCATGGTGAGCAGAAAGAGCGGATCGAGCACGGCCCGCTCTTCCTTCGACCAGTCGAGCGAGCGCACCGGGTGCGCCTGGTCGAGCGCGGCGCGCGCCTTTTCCAGCACCGCGATGAGCCGCTGCGCCTCGCGGTCGCCGCCGGCGCGCGCCACTTTCTCGTACTTGGCGAACTGTTTTTCCACCGACTGCAGGTCGGCGAGCGCGAGTTCGGTCGCGACGGTTTCCATGTCGGCGACCGGGTCCACCTGTCCGGTGACGTGCGCGACGTCGGGGTCCGCGAAGCAGCGCACCACGTGCGCGATCGCGTCGACCTCGCGGATGTGGGCGAGGAACTGGTTGCCGAGCCCTTCGCCTTTCGACGCGCCGGCGACGAGCCCCGCGATGTCCACGAATTCCACGGTCGCCGGGACCACGCGCTGGGGCTTGGAGATCGCGGCGACTTGCAGCAGCCTCGGATCGGGGACCTCGACGATTCCGACGTTCGGCTCGATGGTGCAGAAGGGGTAGTTCTCCGCCGCGACGCCTGCCCTGGTGAGCGCGTTGAACAGCGTGGACTTGCCCACATTGGGCAGGCCCACGATGCCGCAGCGAAGGCTCAAGGCTTGCCCGCGGGCGATGCGAGGGGGACCGTACCGTTCTTCGCCCGCTCGGGCTTTTCCTGCGTGTGCAGCTTGAGCATCGCCCCCTGCACGTCGCCCGCGAGGCACAGCGGCAGCGCTTCCAGCGCGCGATCGATCGCGCCGTCGATCGCGGCACGCTCCTCGGCCGCGGGCCTTTGCAGCACGTAGTCCGCGCCCGCGTCCTTGTCGTCCGGGCGCCCGATGCCAATGCGCAGCCGCCAATACTCGTGCGATGCGAGCCGCTGCGAGATGTCGCGCAGCCCGTTATGCCCGGCGATGCCGCCGCCCTGCTTGAGCTTCGCCACGCCGGGGGCGAAATCAAGCTCATCATGCACGACCAGAATCTCCGGCGGCGTGATCCGGAAGAAGCCGGCCAGCATCTGCACGGCGCGGCCGCTCGCGTTCATGTAGGTCTGCGGCAGCAGCAGCCACGCGCCGCTCGGCGCATGGCGGCCGACCAGCGCCTGGTATTTCGCGTCCTTGCGCAGCGCAATGCCCGCCGAGGCCGCGAAGCGCTCGACGAGCCAGAACCCGGCGTTGTGCCGCGTACGTTCGTGTTCCCGGCCCGGATTGCCCAGGCCAACGAGGAGTCGGATTGCAGACATGGTTTGCCGGAGCCGTTCGGCCGGCCGCGCGGCCCGGCCGGCGGGACACCGGAAGGCGGATTATTTCTTCTCTTTCTTGTCGGCTTTCTCGGCGCCCTTGGCCGCGGCCTTCTCGCCGGCGGCAGGCTCTTCCTCGGCCTTTTCCTCCGGCGCGGCCTGCTCCGTGGTCGGCACTTCGGAGGCGGGCACGGCCTCGGCCGGGGCGGCTTCCTCTTCCTCGGTCACCAGCGCCGGCACGATGATCGTCGCCACCACCGGGTTCTCGTCCCGGTGCAGCACGGGCTGCACGCCGCGCGGAAAGTTGAGCTCGCGCGCGTGAATCGAATGCCCGACCGTCATCTGTCCCATGTCCACTTCGATGTACTCCGGCAGGTCGTCCGGCAGGCAGCTGACGTCGATTTCGTTCATCACGTGGTTGGCCATGCCGCCCTGCTCCTTGACGCCGGGGGACTTCTCCGCGTTCACGAAATGCAGCGGCACCCGCATGTGGATCTTGCGGTCCTTCGCCACCCGCTGGAAATCCACGTGCTGCACCCGCGGCTTGAACGGGTGCATGTTGAAGGCGCGCAGCAACACCGGCTCGGCGCCCGAATCGAGGTTGAGCGTGAGGATCGAGGCGTGGAACGCCTCGTTCCGCAGGTGCTGGTAAAGCTCCTTGTGGTCGAGCTCGATCTTGAGCGCTTCCTTGTCGCCGCCGTACACGATGCCCGGCACCCTGTCCAAGCGGCGCAGGCGGCGGCTCGCACCCGTTCCCTGCACTTCGCGCTTGCGCGCGCTGATTTCGATTTTCATCGCTTCGCTCCTTGGTTGTCCGCGGGCACCGCGACCAGTCGCCCGCGGGTCTGGCAAATCATTCGATGAAGAGGGAACTGACCGAGTCCTCGGTGAAGATCCGCAGGATCGTCTCGGCGAGCAGGCCGGCGACCGAAAGCTGTCGGATCTTGGCGCAGGCGCGCGCGTCCTCGCCCAGCGGAATGGTGTCGGTCACCACGAGCTCGTCGAGGTCCGAGGCGTCGATGCGCTCCACGGCGCCCCCCGAGAGCACCGGGTGCGTGCAATAGGCGACCACCTTGCTCGCGCCTTCCTCCTTCAGCACCTGTGCCGCCTTCACCAAGGTGCCGGCAGTGTCCACCATGTCGTCCATGATGACGCAGGTGCGGCCCTTGACCTCGCCGATCACGTTCATCACCTCCGCGACGTTCGCCTTCGGGCGCCGCTTGTCGATGATCGCGAGGTCCGATTCGAGCCGCTTCGCGAGCGCGCGCGCCCGCACGACGCCGCCGACGTCGGGCGAGACCACGATCAGGTCGGCGTAATTCTGCTTCCAGACGTCGCCGAGCAGCACCGGCGCGGCGTAGATGTTGTCCACCGGGATGTCGAAGAAGCCCTGGATCTGGTCGGCATGCAGGTCCATCGTCAGCACGCGCGCGACGCCCACCGAGGCAAGCATGTTGGCCACCACCTTGGCGCTGATCGCGACGCGCGCCGAACGCGGGCGCCGGTCCTGCCTTGCGTAGCCGAAATAGGGGACCGCCGCGGAGACGCGCGCCGCCGAGGAGCGCTTCAGGGCGTCGATCATCACCATCAGTTCCATCAGCGTGTCGTTGGTCGGCATGCACGTGGACTGCAGCACGAACACGTCCTTGCCGCGCACGTTCTCCATGATCTCGACCATGACCTCGCCGTCGGAAAATTTGCCGACGATGGCGCGCCCGAGCGAAATGTTGAGGTGCCGCACGACGTCCTGCGCCAGCCGGGGATTGGCGTTTCCGGTGAACACCATCAAGCGCTCGAGCGGTATGTTGGCCATCTTTGCCTGGTTCACGTTCGCGAGCTAGAGCTGCTGGCTGGGGAGGTAGGATTCGAACCCACGTATGCCGGAATCAAAATCCGGTGCCTTAACCAGCTTGGCGACTCCCCAACTGAAAAAGCGTCAACTTGCCCAGTCGTGAAGCGGGTGGCGTTCGAGACCGCGCGCCACGAAGCCGCGCATCGTCCCGGGCAACTCCGATTGCACCGCGCGCGCCTCGCCTTCGGCGGCAAATTCGGCGAATACGCACGCGCCTGAGCCCGTCATCCGGGCCTGCGGCTGGCGCTTCCGGAGCCAGTCCAGATGCGCCGCGACCTCCGGGTGGCGCCGCGCCACCACCGGTTCGAGATCGTTCCTTCCGAGCCCGAAGAAAAAGGGCGGTATTTTGAGTTCTTTGCTATTGCGTGTCAACGCGTTATCGGCGAAAACGGTGACCGTGCTCACCTCTGCCGCGGGCACCAGCACGAGATACCACCGGGGCGGCAGCGCGAGCGGGGTCAGGCGCTCGCCGGTGCCCTCGCCGATCGCGTTCACGCCATGGAGGAAGGCCGGCACGTCGGCCCCGAGTCCGCGGCCAAGCGCCATCAGTTTGGAGCGCGAATAGCCGGTTCGCCACTGCCGGTTCAGCACGAGCAGCACGGTGGCGGCGTCCGAGGAACCGCCGCCAAGACCACCGCCGACGGGAAGCTCCTTTTCGAGCGCGAGGTCGGCGCCCAGTTCGGTGCCGCTCGCCTGCTGCAGCAGCCGCGCGGCGCGCAGGCAGAGGTCGTTCTCCGGCGCAATCCCCGGCAGCGGGTCGACGCGGTGAATCGCTCGATCGGCGCGAACCCGGATCCCGACCCGGTCGGCGCGATCGATCAGCCGGAACACGGTCTGCAGTTCGTGATAGCCGTCGGGGCGCCGCCCCAGCACGTGCAGGAACAAGTTGAGCTTTCCGGGTGCAGGAAACCACTCGAAAGGCGGCGTCACTTCCATTCGGCGATCGCGAGCCGCAGCTCGATACCCGGGTACAGGAGCTTCATGCGTGCGGGCAGGCGACCGTCCGGACCCCACTCCAGGTATTCGATCTTCCACCCTGCCTGCTCGATCTCGGCAATCCGCCCCGCGGCGTCGCGGCGCTCCTGCGCAGGTCCGGGCCCGGCGCGGGCGCGCACCCAGTCGGCGAGCCCGGCGAGCGGCAGCCGAAAACCGAGCACCTGCTCGGTGAGCGCTTCGGCGTCGACGGCGCGGTATTCGCGCGCCTCCGCATCCCGGAGCGTGACCCATTCGCCGTCGCGGACGATGCGCGCGACGCCCTGCCCGAGCGGCGTGGTGATCAGCATCTCGTCGTGACGCGCGCCGTGCCGCCAGGCGATGTGGCCCGAGGAGGATTCGTCGCGGTAGCGCACCGCGATCCGACCCGCCAGCTCGAACTCGATCTGCCCCTCCGGACCGAGGCGCTCGAGCTCGGCGCAGCCCGCAGCGAGCACCGCCGCAAAGAGCCAGCCGAGAACAACGCGCAGTTTCCGCGCCACGCTCGCGCGGGCTGGCACGCTCGCGCGATGAGCGGGCGAAGATCCGTTCCATGGCGCGCGGATCGGGCGGCGCGCTTCCCGCGTCCGCTTGATCACTTCTTCAGGCGCTGGATCGTCTTTTGCAGCGTGTCGTTCTCGGGGCTCGCTTCGAGCGCCTCGCGCCAGACGAGCTCCGCCTCGGCGCGCTCGCCCAGCACCCAGAGCACTTCTCCGAGATGCGCGCCGATTTCGCCGTCCGGGCGGCCCCTCCAGGCGCGCCGCAGCTGCTCCGCGGCACCCTTCAGGTCGCCCAGCCGGTACAGCACCCAGCCCATCGAGTCGATGATGTAGTAGTCCTCGGGCGCGAGCTCCAGGGCGCGCTCGATCAGCTTGCGCGCCTCCGGGAGCCGCTCGTTGCGATCGGCGAGCGAATAGCCGAGCGCATTGTAGGCGTGCGCGTGGTCCGGCTTCACCTGGATCACCTTGCGCAGGTTCGATTCGAGCACGTCGAGGCGGTTCAGTTTCTCCGCCGTCAGCGCGTGATCGTAGAGAAGCTCGGGCTGTTCCGGGTTCTTTTCCAGCGCGCTGCCAAGCAGCTCGAACGCGTCGCCGTGACGGCCCGCTTCGCGCAGCAGCTGCGCTTCCGCGATCAGCAGCTGCACCCGCTCCGGCTCGCCCGCGCTCACCGCGCGCAGGTAGGCCCTCGCCTCGTCGAGCCTGCCCTGCTTGGCGATCGCATTCGCGGTGCGCAGGCGCGCCTGCAGCGCGTGCTCGCCGCGCCGGATCGTGTCGTACCAGCCGATCGCGCGCGGCCAGTTCTGCTGTTCCTCCGCGATCTGCGCCAGCGTGAGGCGCAGCGCGTTCTGGTCGCGATAGCCGAGCTCGAGCAGGCGCGTCAGATTGGCTTCCGCAGTCGCATAGTCCTTGGCCTGCATCGCGAGCAGTCCGACGCCGTAGATCGCCTCCGTGTCGTCCTTGTGGAACGCAAGCAGCTTCTCGAACTCGGCGCGGGCCTCGGGATAGCGCTTCTCGCCGACCAGCAGGCGGGCGTAGCTCATCCGCGCGTCGCGCGCGCCCGGATATTTCTCGAGGTACGCCGACAGCCGCTCGATCGCTTCGCCGGGCGAGCGGCGGCGCAGGACCTGCGCCTCGAAGATCGCCGCCAGCTCCCACCCGGGGCGCAGCGAAGCGGCGTGCGCGAGCGCCTCGCCCGCGAGCGCCTCGTCGTTCGCCGCCGCCGCCGCCTGCGCAATCGCGAAGTGCGCCTCGGGCACCAGCGCATAGGGCTCGGCGAGCTTGCGCACGGCGCGCAGATTGGCGGCCTTGTCCGGATTCTGCGCCAGCAGCTGCGCAAGCTGCATCAGGCCGCCGGCGGCCGCGCCTTCTCCGGCCAGGAGCCGCGCGATGTACGGTACCGCATCATCGACCCGGCGCGCGCTGACCAGCAGTGCGGTGATCGTACGCGGCGCCTGCAGCGATTCGGGCTCGATTTCGTACCAGATCTGCGCGGCTTCGAGCGCGAGCTGCGGTGCGCGCGCGAAATTGGCCATCTCGACCGCGCGCCGCGCAACGCGCGGGTCGCGCGTCTGGCGCGCAAGGTCGACGTAGGTCTGCGCCGCAATACCGGCGCCGCCGCGCTGCGCGGCAATCTCGCTCAGCAGGAACGAATACAGCAGCGGCTCGGTAAGCTCCTGCAGCGGCAGATTCGCCGGCGGCTTCGCGGGTGCGGCCGCCGGCGGCGGCTCGTCGTCGTCCTCATCGTCATCCGTCGCGGGCGCCGGTTGCGCTTGCGCAAGCGCGGCGAAGAGCGCCGCGAGCAGAAACGCGAGCAACCGGAAAGCCATGCGCATGGATCGTCCAGTGTAGGTATATTTGGTGCCCCGCACAAGCAACGAAGTTCCATGCCCGAACTGCCTGAAGTGGAAGTCACGCGCCGCGGCATTGCACCGCGCCTGATCGGCCGTTCGCTCGCCGGCGTGACGGTGCGCGAGCCGCGCCTGCGCTGGCCGGTGTCCAAGGCACTCGCGCGCCTCGTCGGCTGCACGGTGCGCGCGGTCAAACGGCGCGGCAAGTACCTGCTGCTCGACTGCGGCCGGGGTCATCTGATCGTTCACCTCGGAATGTCCGGAAGCCTGCGTCTGGTCGATCCGTCGCAGCCGCCCGACCGGCACGATCATGTCGACCTCGCGTTCGACGGCAGCCTGCTGCGTCTTCGGGATCCGCGTCGGTTCGGCGCGATCCTCTGGACCGAGGCGCCGCCGGATTCGCATCCGCTCCTTCGCCGCCTCGGCGTCGAGCCGCTCTCGGGCGCCTTCGATGCAGCGCGCCTGCACGCGCTCACGCGCGGCCGCAGCACGTCGATCAAGCAGTTCCTGATGGACGGGCAGCGCGTTGCCGGGATGGGCAACATCTACGCCTCCGAAAGCCTGTTCCTCGCCGGAATCCGGCCTCAGGCGCGCGCGCTGCGCCTGGGAATCGGGCGCTGCGCAAAGCTTGTCGCGGCGATCAAACGGACGCTGCGCGCGGCGATCCGCGCCGGGGGCGCGTCGTTGCGCGATTTCGTCGGCGGCGACGGAGCCCGGGGCTGCTTCCAGAACCGCACCTGGGTCTACGACCGGGCCGGACTGCCGTGCCGGCGCTGCGGCACGACGATTCGCCGCATCGTGCAGGGACAGCGCGCGACGTTCTATTGCCCCGCGTGCCAGAAGTGAATTCAGCCGCCCAGCGACTTCACCTTCTCGGCCAGCTTCGCGCCCACCGCGGGATGCACGAACTTGGAAACGTCGCCGCCCAGCATCGCGATTTCGCGCACCAGCGTCGCCGAGATGAACATGTGCTGCTCCGACGGGGTGAGGAAGACCGTCTCCATGTCCGGATTGAGATTGCGGTTCATGCCGGCGAGCTGGAACTCGTATTCGAAGTCCGACACCGCGCGCAGCCCGCGCAGCACGACGCGTGCATCGTGCTGGCGCACGAAGTCGATCAGCAGCCCGCTGAAACCGACCACCTGGACGTTCTTGCACCCCGCCAGCGCCTCGCGCGCCATCTCCAGCCGCTCGCGCAGCGTGAAGAACGGCTTCTTGACGCGGCTGTCGGCGATGCCGACGATCACCGCGTCGAACAGCGTGCTCGCGCGCCGCACGAGGTCCTCGTGGCCGCGCGTCAGCGGGTCAAACGTTCCCGGATATACCGCTCGGATCATGGGCGCTCCATTCGAACAATTGGTAGCTCACGGCGCCGGCGCGCGCCCGCTTCAGTTCGCGCCAGGGTTGCACCGCCTGCACCGGCGCAGCGGCCTCGGCATAGACGCGCGCGCCGTCCTGCAGGTGCGCCGGCAGCCGCTCGAGCAGCGCGGGCACCGCATTCTGCCTGAACGGCGGATCGAGGAAAACCACGTCGAAGCGCTCGCGCGAACGCGCAAGATAGTGAAGCGCGTCCGCCGCGACGATCTCCACCTGCGCCGCGCCGAGTGCAGCGCGGCAGGTCGCGAGCGCCCGCCGCGCGATGCGATCGGCTTCGACCATCACCACCCGCGCGGCGCCGCGCGAAGCGGCCTCGAAGCCGAGCGCGCCGCTGCCCGCGTACAGATCGAGGCACGCCCGTCCGTCGAGCGACTGGCCAAGCCAGTTGAACAGCGTCTCGCGCACCCGGTCCGGCGTCGGCCGCAGCCCCGCGCGCGCCGCGACCGCAATCCTGCGGCCGCGCCATGCGCCGCCGATGATTCGCACCCGCCCGGGCGCGTTCCCGCCCGCGCGGGAGACGCGGAGGCGTTTGCTAGAATTCATTCACCCATGTTAGCAGCGACTTCCTGGGCGGCGCGGCTCAAGGCTGGGTTGTCGCGCACGCGCGATGCCCTCGGAGGAGGTCTGGGCGCGCTGCTCCGGCGCCGCGCGATCGACGAGGCGCTGTTCGAGGAGCTCGAAGCCGCGCTGATCACGGCGGACTGCGGCGTGGAAGCGACCCAGGCGCTGCTTCTGCGGCTGCGCGAGCGCGCAAGAAAGGAGCGGATCGAAGACGGCGAACAGCTGAAGCGCGTTTTGCGCGAGGAACTGCACGCGCTCGTTGCGCCGCTGCAGCGCACGCTGCTGCCGCTGCGCGCCAAACCGTTTGTCATTGTCGTCGCGGGCGTCAACGGCTCCGGCAAGACGACCTCGATCGGCAAGCTTGCCAGGTGGCTGCAGGCAGAGGGTTGCAGCGTGCTGCTCGCTGCAGGCGACACCTTTCGCGCGGCGGCGCGCGAGCAGCTCGCCACCTGGGGCGAGCGCAACCGCATCGCAGTGATCGGACAGCAGGGCGGCGATCCGGGCGCGGTGGTGTTCGATGCCATCGGCGCCGCCGTGGCGCGCGGCGTGGACGTGGTCATTGCCGACACCGCGGGGAGGCTCCCGACGCAGCTGCACCTGATGGAGGAAATCAGCAAGGTGCGGCGTGTGGTCGCCAAGGCGCTCCCCGGCGCGCCGCACGAAGTCCTGCTCGTGCTCGACGCCAACACCGGGCAGAACGCACTCGCACAAGTCAAGGCGTTCGACGCGGCGCTGGGTCTCACCGGGCTGATCCTGACCAAGCTCGACGGTACCGCGAAGGGCGGCGTGGTGTGCGCGATTGCGCACGCGCGCGCGCGCGACGGTGCCCGCAGGGCGATCCCGCTGCTCTTCGTGGGTGTCGGCGAAGGCATCGACGACCTGCGCCCCTTCGTCGCAGCCGAGTTCGCCGAGGCGCTGGTTGATTAGCTTTTCCAGCGTCTGCAAGCGCTATCCCGGCGGGCAGGAGGCGCTCCGCGACATCTCGTTCAGCGTCGAGCAGGGCGAATTCGCCTTCGTCGCTGGGCATTCGGGAGCGGGCAAGTCGACGCTGCTCAAGCTGATTCCGGCGATCGAGCGTCCGACCTCGGGCACGGTGCTCGTCGGAGGACAGAATGTGGCGGCGCTGCGCCGCACCGCGCTGCCGTACCTGCGCCGCAACCTCGGCCTGGTGTTCCAGGACCAGAAGCTGCTCTACGACCGCACGGTGTACGACAACGTGATGCTGCCGCTCGCCTTCAGCGACCATGCGCCGAAGGAGGCGGCGCGGCGCGCCCGGGCCGCACTGGACAAGGTCGGACTGCTCGCGCGCGAGCGCGCCAACCCGATCCAGCTCTCGGGCGGCGAACAGCAGCGCCTCGCGATCGCGCGGGCCGTGGTCAATCGGCCTGCCGTGCTGATTGCCGACGAGCCGACCGCGAATCTGGATGCCGAATCCGCCTCCGGCATCCTCGCCATCTTCACCGCGTTTCACCAAGTGGGCGTCACCCTGCTCATCGCGACGCACGACGAGGCGATGATCGGCCGTTTCGCGAGGCGCGTCGTGCGCCTGGCCGGCGGAAAGCTCGCTGCCTCGTGAGAGCCTGGCTCCGGCAGCACCGCCAGGCGCTTGCGCTTGCGCTGCGCAAGATCGCCGCGCAGCGCTCCGCCGCGCTGCTCAACGCGCTCGTGATCGGCGTCGCGCTGGCGCTGCCGGCGGGCGGCTACGCGCTGCTCGCCAATCTCGTTGCGGTTGCCGAACGCATCGCCTACGAACCGCAACTCTCGCTTTACCTGCGGCCGCAGGCGCCGCGCGCCGAGGCGCTCGCCCTCGGCGCTCGCCTCAAGTCCGATCGCCGGGTGCGCGAGGCGCGCTTCGTGCCGCGTGAAGCGGCGCTGGCGAAACTGCGCGCCACCGAATCGCTCGCCGAGGTGCTCGCCGCGCTTGGCGAGAATCCGCTCCCCGATGCCTACGTGATCCACGCCGGCGGATCGGACCCCGGGGCGCTCAATGCGCTTGCGGCCGAGTTGCGCGCGCTCCCCGGTGTCGCGCATGTGCAGGTCGATTCGGGATGGGCGCGGCGCTTTGCTGCGCTCGCCGCAGTGGCGCGGATCGGGATTGGCCTGCTCGCCACGCTGCTCGCGGTCGGCCTGATTGCAGTGACCTTCAACACCATCCGCCTGCAGATCCTTACCCAGCGCGCCGAGATCGAGGTATCGCGCCTGATCGGCGCGACCGACGCGTTCATTCGGCGACCGCTGTACTACCTCGGCATCGTGCAAGGACTCGCCGGGGGCATCCTTGCGCTCGCGATTCTCTGGGGCTGCCTGGAGGCGCTCGACGTAGGTGTGCGGGCGCTTGCCGCGACCTATGGATCGGAGTTCGGCCTGAGCTACCTGCGGCCTGCAGACGCGCTCGCCGTGGTGAGCTTTTCTTCCCTGCTTGGGTGGCTGGGGGCTTATCTATCAGTGAGTAAATACTTACGCGAAATTGACCTTAAATAGCTGATGTAAAGATGATACCAGATGGAACCGTAGGCACGTTTAGCACTCTAACTGCCTGAGTGCTAGAATCGCCCAACGGAGACAAGGGATGCGACAAGAGTTGATGACATTACCGATGACGCCGCTCGCGGCAGGGAGCCTCGAGGCGTATATCCAGTCGGTCAGCCGTTTCCCGATCCTCAGCGCCGAAGAGGAGCAGCGGCTTGCCCGCCGGTTCCGCGACGAGGAGGATCTCGAGGCCGCGCGGCAGCTCGTGCTTTCGCACCTGCGCCTGGTGGTCGCGGTCGCGCGCGGCTACCTCGGCTACGGCCTGCCGCACGCGGACCTGATCCAGGAAGGCAACATCGGCCTGATGAAGGCCGTGAAGCGCTTCGACCCGCAGCGCGGCGTGCGGCTGGTGTCCTTCGCGATCCACTGGATCAAGGCCGAAATCCACGAATACATCCTGCGCAATTGGCGCCTCGTGAAGGTGGCCACCACCAAGGCGCAGAGGAAGCTCTTTTTCAACCTGCGCTCGATGAAGCGGGGGCTTGCGCCGCTCAGCAGCGAGGAGATCGGCCGCGTGGCGAATGCGCTCAAGGTGAAGCCCGAGGAAGTGGTCGAGATGGAGACCCGCCTCACCGGGCACGACGTCGCCTTCGAAGCCGATGACGAGGACGAGGGGTACGCTCCGGTGCACTACCTCGCCGACCACGAAAACGAGCCCTCGCGGCTGCTCGAGGCGAAGCAGTCGAGCCGTCTGAGCGCCGAAGGGCTGCAAAGCGCGCTTGCCGCGCTCGATCCGCGCAGCCGCCGGATCGTCGAGGCGCGCTGGCTGCGCGAAAAGGATGCGGCGACGCTGCACGACCTCGCCGCGGAGTTCAAAGTCTCGGCCGAGCGGATCCGCCAGATCGAGGCGAAGGCGCTCGAAAAGATGAAGCGGGCAATGCTCGCGCAGGCCGCACCGCGCCGCGCGCTCGCCGCGCCGGCCGCCGCCTGACAAGACGCCGCCGGCTTTACCCAGTACCGCGAGACTACTTGCTGCCCGGCTTGGCCGCGGCGGCCTCGAGCTCTTTCACCTTCCTTTCCAGCGCCGACAGGCTGGAATTCACCTTGGCGAAGTCGTACCACTGCTCGTCGGCGACCGGATACTCGAGCTTCGCGCCGTACACGCGCCAGGAGTCGTCCCAGTTCGCCGCGTCCTTGAACCCGAGCAGCCGGTGCTGCAGGTAGGTGAGCGTCGAGCGCGTCCCGGTCTGGCAATAGCCGACCGTGCGGACGCCTTTGTCGAGCTTTTCGAACGCCTTGGCGGAGAGATCCGGATCGAGGTAGGCGACTTCGACCATCTTGTCGGTCTTCGCATCCTTCACCTTGGGTAGCGTATCGAGGTGCGACACGTTGATGGTCGTATTCGGCACGTGGCCGCCGCGTACCGAGCGGATGTCATTGCCCTTGTGTTCGCGCGAGGTCCTCGAGTCGACCAACTGCACGCCTTTCAACTGCCCCCGCGCAATCTTGCCGATTTCGTCGGTCGTGGCGATACGGCTCGCGACCACCTTGCTGCGGAAGGTGGCCGGTTCCTTGCGCGTGGGCTTGTCGCCGAGCCGCAGGCCCGCCTTGCGCCAGGCATCCAACCCGCCATTGAGCAGATGCACCTTGTCGTGGCCCATGTATTCCAGGATCCAGAAGGCCACCGTGGCATCGGTGAAGTCCTTCATGTCGCCGTGATAGACGACCACATGGGTCGCATTGCTGATCCCGACCTTGCCGAGCAGTTCGTCGTATTTCTTCGCTTCCAGCACCCGTGCAGTCGAGTCGCGCAGGACCTTGCCGCACGGACCGCCGAGACTGATCGCACCGGGAATGTGGCCCTTGAGGTATTCGTCCAGATCGCGGCAATCCACGATCACCCAGTCGGGTTTGTCGGCGTTCTTCTGCACCTGCTCGGGCGTCAGCAGCAGGTCCGCGTTCACCCATTTCGCGGCCGCCTGCGGAATCCATCCGAACGCCGAAAGCGCGAGCAGTCCCGCGATTCCCTTCCAATAGTCCGGCTTGCGACTCATGGCTCCATCCTCCTTTAGCGCAGTTTCGGGCCCGGCCGGTGCCCGGCCACCGCAAAATTAGACCCCTGGGGACCGCCCGAGAGAATGATGCATTCGCATCATTTTGCACCCTTGCACGCCAGCCCAAGATTCGGGTCACCCTGGCCGATACCCCCCGAGGTGCCCGTGCTCATTTCGGTCATCATTCCGGTCCGCAACGGCGCGCATACGATTGCCCGCGGCCTGAAAGCCGCGTTCGCTTCGCGCGGCCCGGATTTCGAGGTGATCGTGGTGGACGACGCTTCGGACGACGATTCGGCTGCGATCGCCCGCCGCTTCCCCTGCCGGGTGCTGCGCCTGGAGGGCCACAGCGGCGCCGCCGCGGCGCGTAACGCCGGCGCCGCACTTGCCCGCGGCGAAGCGCTCTTCTTCACCGATGCCGACTGCCTGATGTGCGAGGACACGCTCGAGCGTGTGCAACAGGCCCTTTCGGCCGCCGGTCCGGGAACGCTCGTGGGTGGAACCTACACCCCGGCGCCCGGCGACGATACGTTCTTCAGCCGCTTCCAGTCGGCGTTCATCCACTATTCCGAGACCAAGTGCGCGGCGGATCCCGACTACCTCGCCACGCATGCGCTTGCAATCCGCGCCGGCGCGTTCCGCCGCCAGCGAGGGTTCGCCGAGGGATCGCTGCCGATCCTTGAGGACGTGGAGTTCAGCCATCGCCTGCGGCGCGCGGGCTTCAGGCTCGTGCTCGACCCCTCGATCCAGGTGCGGCATGTGTTCGGCTTCAACCTCGCGCGCTCGCTGCGTAACGCCTGCGTCAAGGCCATGTACTGGACCCAGTACTCGCTGCGTCGCGGCGACCTGCTTGCCGACTCGGGCGCCGCCTCGCATGAACTGAAGGCAAACGTCGCCGCATTTGCGTTCGGCGCGCCATGCCTCGCCGCCTTCCTCCTGACCGGCGTGGACGGTTGGCTCGCGGCGGCGCTTGCCGTGACGGCGGGCAACCTGTTCATCAGCCGCGGGCTGCTGCGCGGATTCCGCGCCGCCGGCGGCTGGCGCTTTTCGTTCGCCGCGGCGCTCTACTATCTTCTCCTCTACCCGCTCGCGGTGGGCGCAGGCGCCGCGGGTGGCGTGGTGCGCTTCCTCGCCGCTGCCGGCCGGCGCGGAGCGACGCGGTGAGCTACTCGCCCTGGCGCCACTGGCCCTCGATCGTGCGCAAGCGCCGCCCGATCCAGCTCACGTTTTTCGTCACCCGCCGCTGCAACGCGCGCTGTCCGTTCTGTTTTTACCTGAACGACGGGCAGGATGAGCGCGGCGAGGCCGGCGAGTTTTCGCTCGAGGAAGTCCGCCGCACCGCGCCCTCGCTCGGGCGGCTGCTGTGGCTCGCCTTTTCCGGCGGCGAGCCGTATCTGCGCGCTGACCTCGTAGCGCTGAGCCGCGCGTTCTACGACGCGAACCGCCCCGCGATCCTGCTCTATTCCACGAACGGGCTGCTCCCGGAGCGGATCGTGGACACGACCGAACAGATCCTCGCCCAGTGCCGCAACAGCACGGTCGCCGTCAAGGTGTCGCTCGACGGGATCGGCGCCGAGCACGATCGGCTCCGCGCGACGCCCGGAAGTTTCGAGCGCGCGGTGCAAACCTACCGTATGCTGGCGAAGCTTCGCGAGCGCCATCCGAACCTGGAACTGGGCGTGAACACCGTTTTCCTGCGCGACAACCAGGAGCGGATGGACGCGCTCATCGATTTCGTGCGCGGACTGCCTGGACCGGCGGTGCACACGATTTCGCTCGCGCGCGGCGAGCCGCGGGACGCCTGCTGCCGCGACGTCGACCCCGCTCGGTACCTGCGCGCCGCGGCCCGGCTCGAAGCCGACCTGAAGGCGCGCGCGAGCGCGACCTACCGCTTCAACGGCGCCCGGCTCAAGGCGGCGCAGGACATCGTGCAGCGGCGCCTGATCCATGCGACGCTGCTCGAGCGCAGGCGCCAGATCCCCTGTTATGCGGGGCGGCTCAACCTGGTGCTGACGCAAGGAGGCGAAGTGTTCGCCTGCGAAATGAGCGCTGCGAGCCTCGGCAACGTGCGCGATTACGGCTACGACGTGCGCCGGTTGCTGGCTGCCCCTGCGGCACGCGAAACGCGCCGCGCGATCGCGGAGGGCGCCTGCCACTGCACGCACGAGTGCTACTTCATCACCAATATCCTGTTCAATCCCCGGCTCTATCCTGCGCTTGCCCGCGAGTACTTGCGCCTTTGAAGGGCGGAGCGCGGCGCGCGGCGCCGATCATTTCTTCGGCACGCAGCCGTAGCCGGCGGCGGCGGCCTTCGCTACCGCCGCCGGCTTCACGCCGGTCTGCGCGGACATCGAGTAGCCCAGCAGAAAACCGATCCACGCTCCTGCCGCGACGATGACAACCCACAGACTGTTGCGGTTCATGACGCACTCCCCGAGCCTGTCTCCTGATCCAATCGCTGCATCGCTCGCCTTTCCGCTCGCGCCCCTCAAGGCCCCAGGCCGGCCATCTGCCGGGCCATCTGGCGTTCGGTCCACCAGTTGAAGAACTTCACCCCCAGGTAGGCACCGGCAAACATGCCGCCGCCGAACATCCAGCCGGAGACATCACCCTGCGAGACGCGGGAAAAGAACCCGCCGACGCTGCACCCGAGGCCAAGCCGCGAGCCGATTCCCATCAGCGTCCCGCCGACGATCGCCCACAGGGCAAGTTCGGGCGTAGTCCGCTTCCACTTGAATTCGCCGTGCAGCAGCGCCATCACGGCCGCGCCGCCGATCAGCGCAAGCGTCATCCAGATAGCGGGATTGAGGAGCGGACTGGGTATTCCGTTCTCGAGTCCGAAGAAGACGTTGTCGGTGATGTTCCAGCCCAGCCGATCGAAGGCCCAGCCGACGAGCTGCGCCTCCTGGGTCGTCAGGTACCAGTAGCCGGGATCGAATACGGTTCCCTTGATCGAAAGCCCGGAGGCTAAACCGAGTTCCTTCAGCAGCGCGCCGAAGTTGTTGACGCCGAACTTGAGCTGCAGGCCCTTCATGACGTACATCTGCAGGCCCGCCGCGATCCCCAGCACGAGGCCCGCGATCGCGGTGCGCCGGGAAGCCGCGATCATCCGCCAGTAGCCCGCCAGCTCCGCTGCAAACCCGGCATGCGCTGCGCCTTCCTTGCTGCGCTTGCGTAGGTACCCCTTGCGGTACCAGATGAAGTACACCGCGGCAAGCGCCGCCGCGGCGGGCAGCACGATCCCGACGAGCACGTTTCCTGCAAATGCCCGCACATACGGATTCTCCAGACCGAGCACGTCGGCGTAGGTCGCGATCGGCTGGTTCCAGATGTGGCCCGCCAGGTAGAGGTCCATCCAGCCGTCGCCGACGTTGATTTTGGCGGGCAGTCCCTTGTCCATCGCCGACTGCACCCACGATTGCGGTACGAGCGCGTTCAGCCAGCCGCCGACATCGACGAACACGGCCTGCGACACGCTGATCGCAAGGACCACGAGCATGGCGGTGGCGTTGCCTTCGCCTGTCTTGTAGAGCGAGCCCGACGCGCATCCGCCGGTGAGCACCATCCCGACGCCGAAGATGAGCCCGGCAATGATCGAATGCCAGCCGTAGGGCGCCGGATTGAACGTGCTGTTTCCCGTTGCCGTGACGAAAGCCGACACGAGCCCGAAGAGCACCATCGCGATCATGATTCCCACCGCCATGCGCGGCACACCGACCGCAAACAGGTCGCGAAACGCCGAGGAAAAGCAGAAGCGCCCGTACTGCAGGCAGGTGCCGTAGACGAATCCGAACCAGAGGTACGCGGCGATATAGATGGAGTACTCGCTCAGCGAGTAGCCCACCGCGGTGAGCAGGCTCAGGAGCGCGAGGATCGCGTACGCCGCGATGCGGTCGCGGCGCGCCGCGTCAGCCACGAATGTGTTCCCCGATCCGGTCGCCATTGGCTGCGTCCCGCAAGTGAGCATCCGTGCGGGCCTGAGGTGGCCAAGTATTGAGGCTGCCGCGCAAGGCGGAAATGATGCACCTGCATCATTTCCATCGCGTGGGAGCACGGCAATACTTTTTTGCAATCCGATCTTCGAAGGGAGGATGCCCATGAAACGCAAACGCAAGCTCATGTCGGCCGGTGCGATCGCAAAGGTCGCCGGGCTTGGCGCCGCGATCGGACTGGCCGTACCCGGAGTGCTCGCGCAGACCTACGAAGGCACTTTGTACATCGCCGGCATGGGAGGGCACGTCGCCAAAGCCGACGTGCGGATCGACCCGAGCCGGCCCGACCCGATCACCGTGGTGAGCCTGAGCCGCATCGTGCTCAACACCGACGCGGCGGCCGCCAAGAAGGCGTACCCGCTGCACGACGTGCGGATCGACCACGCGAAGAACGTAATGTTCTGGTCGGCCTATGTCGCCGACGGCGACGGCGTGCGCGCGGGAAAGGTCGACCTGCTCACGCGCAAGGTGCTTTCGGACGTGAAACTGCCCAAGGACGCGAAGCTCGCGATGCCGCCGATGTACTGCGGATCGGGACAGACCAAGGACAAGTACCTGCCGGTGGTGATGGGGCACCAGGGCTCGATCGACGTGGTCGACAAGGACTCGATGAAGCTGGAGCGGCGCGTGATGCTCGAGCACCCGAAGATCCCCAAGAACTACCTCTGGGCGCACGGGATCAATTCGCCCGACGGCAGGGAGTTCGCGCTGTGGGTGAGCCTCGGCGACAAGCCCGGCACGTTCCCGCGAGGCGAGGAAAAGCGGCAGATGGTGTTCATGCTGGACACGCCTGCGCTGCTCGCCGGCGAGATCAAGGTGCTGCGCGACATGACCGTGACGAGCGACCCGCGGAGTGCCGCGTTCTTCCGCGGGTACTTCACCTCCGACGGCAAGCAGCTGCTCATCTCGGGGCGCGACCGGCAGTGGGTGATCGACCCCAAGGCGATGAAGGTCGTCGCCGAGACCCCCAACCCTCCGGGCTGGGAGAACCATGACATCCAGCCGCTCCCGGGAGACCGCTACGCGATTCTCACCCAGCGCGTAGGCATCGACGTCGTGATGGCCGAGGGCACCAAAGTCACCGACGGCCAGATCGAGCTCTACGACCTCGGCAAGAAGGCAAGGGTCGGAAAGCCGGTTTCGGTCTGCTACGGCTGCCACAAGAACGTGAACATCTGGCCGTCGTCGATCCTGTGCGGCGTGGACAGCGTCTGGAAGTAGCGCGGCGCTGACCGGCGCATGAACAGGAGCCGGCGGCGCTGGGCCGCGGCGTGCGGGGCCGTTCTTGCACTTGCCGGCCCCGCGCTCGCGTCCGGCACCGAGCGCGTCACGGTCCGATTCGCGGGCGAGGTCGGCGCCCAGTGGGAGCTCACGCCGCGGACGCCCTCGATCTCCGTGCCGCGCGGCGAGGTCTTCGAAACTCAGGTGAGGGTGCGCAACCACTCGACGCGCGAAATGGTTGCGATGGTGATCAAGGAAATCCGGCCGCAGGAGGCGGCCGGAGCGCTCGTCCATCTCGGCTGCGGCCCGACATTCACGCTGATCCTGAAACCGGGCGAGACGGCGGCAGTTCCGGCATCGTATTTCGTGGCTGACGACGCGCCCTTGGACGTCGCGGCGTTTGACATCGCCTACTCCGTCTACTCCTTCGAACCCCTGAGCGCCGATCCGCTGCGCGTCGGCCGACGGATCTACGCCGAGCGCTGCGCGAGTTGCCACGGATCGGCGGCGCGGGGCGACGGGACCATTGGACGGCTGCTTGCCGGCGGGGTGAGCGATCTGAGGCGGGCGCTCCAGAGCAATGAGGACCGGCGGCTCCTGGAGGCCATCGCCTCTGGCGCCGGACCGATGCCGGCGTTCTCGCCCGCTCTGAGCTTTGACGAGCAGCAGGCGCTGGTTCTTTACTTGCGCGATCTCGTACGAAGCGAGCCGTGAGGCGACTCGCCCTGATCGGTGCAGCGATTGCGCTCGGCGCAGGTTCACCGGTCAGCCGCGGCTGGGCGCAGCAGCCCGAGCAGGTCGCAAGGAAGCAGGTGGGAAATGCTGCTCCGGATGTGGTGCTCGTCGATCAGGGCGGGCGTCGCTTCGCGCTCAAGGATCTCCGAGGCAGGGCGATTCTGGTGGCATTCATCTACACGTCCTGCCACCATGCGTGTCCCCTGATCTTCGATTCCGTCAGCGCGGTGAAAGGGCGCATCCGTGCCGAGGACCGGCAGCACGTCGCGGCTGTCTTCGTAACCGTTGACGCCGAGATCGATACGCCGGAGGTCCTGCGCGCATACGCGCAGCGTCGCGGCGCGGACCTCGCGAACACCGTCTTTCTCACCGGAAGCAGCGAAGAGCTTCGGCATGCGTGGGAAGCGTTCGGCGTGAAAGTGAGGCGGCTCGGCCGCGGACTGGTGGACCATTCGCCGCTGACGTTCCTTGTCGATGCGCGCGGCATCGTCCGTTACCGATACTACGGGGAACTGCTGGACACCGAAGCCGTCGTTGCCGACCTGCGCAACGTCTTGCAGAGTACCGCCCGGCAGCGCAACACCGACCGGTAATTTCGATTCCGCCACGGCATCTCGAACGGGCGCGCGATTTCCCGCAGCGCGAGCGGCATCACGAGGGTCGTACGACCGCCTCTTTCTTTGCGCGTTGGAAAAGACCTTTCGCGGCCCATAACCAGAACAGGCTTTTCAGGGCGCGCCCGGCGCCTCGCAGTTCGCGCAGGCTGCGAACCGAGCGCAGCCGTCGCAGCAGGAACGAGGGCCGCGAATAAAAGCGCCGGAACGCAAGCTGGCGAAGCTGCTGGATTTCCTCGCGGGTCAAGGTGTGCGGCGCGAACGCGGCGCCCTGGTAGGTGTAGTCCGCGAGATCCGCCGAGAGCCGTCCGTAGCGCGCGCACGCGTCGTATAGATCGGTCCCGGGAAACGGCGTCAGGCAGTGGAAGTTCGCCAGATCCGGGTCGAGTTCGAGGGCGAACTCGATCGTTTTCAGCCCGTCGCGGAAGGATTCACCCGGAATGCCGAAGACGAACGGGGTGCTTACCTGCAGCCCTGCCGCCTTCGCGGCAGCGACCGCTGCGCGGATCTGGGCGAGGGTGCACGCCTTGCGGAGCGTGTTCAGGTTCTTCTGCACTCCGCTTTCGGCGCCGATCAGCACCGCCCAGC
>CAZXAR010000017.1:0-34442 GCA_964638135.1 uncultured Enterobacteriaceae bacterium
TGAGGATGAAGGTGAAGTTGCCGAAGGTCTCCCAGTAGCGCATGCCGTGGTAGCCCGGCGAGGGCTCGACCATCTCGGGAAACGTGCCGTTGTCCCAGCGAAACGTGCCGCCATCGACGATCACCCCGCCAATGCAGGTGCCGTGCCCGCCGATGAACTTGGTCGCCGAGTGCACCACGATGTCCGCGCCATGCTCGAACGGGCGGCACAGGTAGGGCGAAGCGAACGTGTTGTCGATCATGAGCGGGATCCTGCGCGCGCGCGCGATCGCCGCGACTTCGCCGATCGGGAAGATGTCGCCCTTGGGGTTGCCGATGGTCTCGCCGTACAGGAGCTTCGTGCGCGGCGTGATGGCGCGCGCGAAATTCTCCGGGTCATCCGTGTCCACGAAGTGCACCTTGATCCCGAAGCGCTTGAAGGTGAGCGCGAACTGGTTGTAGGTGCCCCCGTAGAGCGTGTTCGCGGACACCATCTCGTCGCCCGCCTTGAGAAGCGTGGTGATCGCGACCAGTTGCGCCGCCTGGCCCGAGGCCGCCGCGAGCGCGCCCACGCCGCCTTCGAGCGAGGCGACGCGCTCTTCGAACGCCGCGGTGGTCGGGTTGGAGATGCGCGTGTAGATGTTGCCGAACTTGTTCAGGGCGAACAGGTGCGCCGCGTGCGCGGTGTCCTCGAAAACGAACGAGGTGGTCTGGTAGATCGGCATCGCACGCGCGCCGGTGGTCGGGTCGGGCGTCTGCCCGGCATGCAGCATCCGCGTGTCGAAGCCGAAGTCGAACTTCTCCATCATGTCTGTCTCCCTTACTCGAACGCGCACTCGTAGCGGTTGGCGGTGATCACGCCGGTGCTCAAACCGACGACATCCAGCCCATAGTCCTTCTTGCCGAAAAAGCGGCAGTGCTCGATCTTGACGCAGCGGTCCATCACCACTTCCATGCCCTCGCGCGCCGCGGCCCGCGCCGCCTCGTCGTTGATCACTCCGATCTGCATCCAGAACACCTTGGCGCCGATCGCGCGCGCCTCGGCAACGAGCGGCAGCACCGTCTCGCCGCGGCGGAAGATGTCGACGATGTCGACCGGCTCGCCGATCTCGGCGAGCGCGCGGTAGCAGCGCAGCCCCAGGATCTCCTCCGCGCCGGGGTTCACCGGATAGACGGTGTAGCCCTTGCTCTTCATGTGCACGAGCGCGCGGTAGCTCGCGCGCGTGGGATTGCCCGACACGCCCACCATGGCGATTCGCCGGTAGCGGGTGAGAAGCTCCCGGGTGTGCGCCGAGAGCGCGCCGGTCATGATCCCTGCGTAGTTGGCCATCGTCGTCTCCTTTTGGTTTTTCGTCTCCCCGCGGGCGGGTCTCACGGCTCTCCCCGCAGCAGCAGGCCGGCGCTGTTGAAGCCGCCGTCGACGTTGAGCGCCTGGCCGGTGACGTAGGAGGCTTCGTCGCTCGCGAGGAACACGGCGACGTTCGCGATCTCCTCCTCGCTGGCGTAGCGGCCGAGCGGGATCCGCGCCTTGTATTCGGCCACCGTGCGCGGATCGTGCATGCCCTCCGCCAGCGCGGTGGCGACCGGGCCGGGCTGAATCGCGTTGGCGCGCACGCCGAACGGCGCCAGTTCCACCGCCAGCACCTTGGTGAGCGTGGTGACGCCGCCCTTGGAGGCGCCGTACGCGCCGCGGCCCGCGCCGCCGGTCTCGGCGGTGATCGAGGAGATGTTGACGATCGATCCCGAGCGCTGTGCCGCCATGAGGCGCGCGGCCTCGCGGCAGCACAGGAACGTGCCGGTGAGGTTCACGCCGATGGTGCGGTTCCACTCCTCGAGCGTAGTCTCCGCCACCGGTCGCGCCAGCCCCACTCCGGCGTTATTCACCAGCACATCGAGCCGCCCGAGCCGCCCGAGCACCGCCACGAAGAGCGCACGCACGTCCTCCTCGCGCGAGATGTCGGCGCGCCAGGCGAGGTCTCCCCGCGCCTCGAGATCGCACACCGCGACCTTCGCGCCCTCGCGCTCGAATGCGCTCGCGATCGCGCGCCCGATGCCGCGCGCTGCCCCGGTGACCAGCGCCACCTTGTTGCCGAGCCTCATCGGTGCTCTCCCTGTCGGACCGCGCTAGGATAGCAATACATGCGCGCCGTGACGTGGTATTTCGATTTCGTCTCGCCTTTTTCCTGCATCTGCCTGCACCGCCTGCGGGAACTGCCGGCGGGGGTCGCGATCGAGTACCGTCCGGTGCTGTTCGCCGGGCTGCTCGATCGTTGGGGACAGAAGGGCCCGGCGGAGATCGGGACGAAGCGCCGCTACACCTACCGCTGGTGCCAGTGGTGGGCGCAGCGTCTGGGGATCGAATTCCGCTTTCCGGCCGCTCACCCCTTCAACCCGTTGCATCACCTGCGGCTCGCGATCGCCTGCGGCTGCACGCCCGATGCAGTGCGGCGGATTTTCGACGCGCTCTGGACCACCGGCGCCGATGCGGCCGATGCCGCGGCATTCGCCGAGTTGGCGAACGCGCTCCGGGTGGATGCGGCGCGGCTCGGCGCTCCCGAGATCAAGGCGGCGCTGCGCCGGAACACCGAAGAGGCCGCCGCGCGCGGGGTGTTCGGCGTTCCGTCCTTCGAAGTGGACGGAGAACTGTTCTGGGGCGCGGACTCGCTCGAGTTCGTGCGCGCGTTCCTCGCCGACCCGTCGGTGCTGCGCGACGACGAGATGCGCCGGCTCGATGAGCTCCCCGTGGGGGCAGCGCGGAAAACATGAGAAGGCTCGAACTTATTCCCCCACCTGACAACTGCCGCACGAAGTTGCGACGCGCCAAGAACGCCCTGCCCCACCAGGCCATCCTTTCGCGGTAACCTCCGCATCGCATCTGACCGAAAGGAGGAGTTCGTATGCACTGCGCAATACGATGCGTTGCCGTGGCAGCAGCCGGCATTTTGACCCTGGGTAGTTGTGCCACCGGACCGTCGAGCGGCGGCGGGGCAATGACTTTCTTCATCACCAGCATGGGGCCGGGCAAGGGAGGCGATTTGGGCGGCCTCGAGGGCGCGGACCGGCATTGCCAGACGCTTGCGAGCGCGGCAGGCGCCGGCAACCGCACGTGGCGCGCCTACCTCAGCACCCAGGGCTCGGCACTGAACGACCCGAAGGTCCTGCATGCGCGCGACCGCATCGGATCCGGTCCGTGGCACAACGCGAAGGGCGTTCTGATCGCGCGAAACGTGGAGGAGCTGCACTCGGCGAGCAACAACCTGACCAAAGAGACGGCGCTCGATGAGAAGGGCCGGATGGTGAACGGCCGCACCGAGAAGCCGAACAAGCACGATATCCTCACCGGCTCGCGGCCCGATGGAACGGCTTTTGCAGGCGCGTTCTTCCCGGATATGACCTGCGGCAACTGGACCAGGAGCGGCGCCGAGGGCTCGGCAATGACGGGACACCATGATCGCGCAGGGCCGATCGACCACGAATGGGCGAAATCCTGGAACTCATCGCACCCGACCCGCGGCTGCACCCAGGAGGGAATTCGCAGCACGGGCGGTGACGGCCTGTTTTACTGCTTTGCGGTGAAGTAGCAGCGCGGCGTTGGAACCGGGGACCAACCGTTTCCTGGTTCAAGTTTTTCATGGGGCCAAGACCGTTCCGCATTCTCGGTCTGCAGCAGATCGCGCTCGGTGCGCGCGACAAGTCGCGGCTGGCGCGGCTCTGGGTGGAACTGCTCGGGCTGGAAATCGTCGGCGGCTACCGCTCCGAGCGCGAGAACGTAGACGAGGACATCGGCGTGCTCGGCCGCGGCGCAGGACGCTGCGAAGTGGACCTGATGCAGCCGCTCGATCCCGAGCGCAAGCCGGCGGTGAACGACCCGCCGCTCAACCACGTCGGCTTGTGGGTGGATGACCTGCCGGCCGCGTTCGACTGGCTGCAGAAGCAGGGCGTGCGCTTCGCGCCGGGCGGAATCCGCAAGGGGGCTTCGGGGCACGACATCTGCTTCATCCATCCGCGGGGCGACGAGACGTCGCCCGTCGGTGGCGAAGGCGTGCTGATCGAACTGGTTCAGGCGCCCGCCGAGGTGGTCGCCGCCTTCGAGCGCGCCGCTACCTGAAGCGCAGGATCGGCTGGTCCACCGCGACGCTCTCGCCGGCGCTCGCAAGGACCGCCTCCACGGTGCAATCGTTCTCCGCCTTGAGGATGTTCTCCATCTTCATCGCCTCGATAACCGCGAGCTTCTCGCCCGCCTTCACGTCCTGCCCCGAGGTGACCGCCACTTCGCGCAGCAGTCCCGGCATCGGCGAGATGAGGAACTTCGAAAGATCGGGCGGCGCCTTCGCCGGCATCATCGCCAGCAGTTCGGCGGCGCGTGCGGTCATCACGATGGCGTCGATCTCGGTGCCGCCGTGGATCACGCGGTAGTGGAGCCCGCGGCGTTCGACCTGCAGGCAGACCGCGGCGCCGTCCCAGGTGCCGCGGAATAGTAGCTGGCCGGGCTGCCAGTCCGACTTGAGCTCGTGGCGGTCTCCGTCCAGGCGCATGGCGTAGCCGCCCGCGATGCGCTCGAGGTCCAGCCGATAGCGCTCGGGACCGAGCAGGGCCACCCATGCGCTTCCGACCTTGCGCTGGTGCCCCGGGAGCTGTCCGCTCGTGCGCACCGCGCGCTCGATGTAGCGCCGGCGCGCGAACACCGCGACCGCGGCGAGCAGCATCGGGTCCTCGTGCCGGACGTTGGCCGCCTGGAATCCCCTCGGATACTCCTCGGCGATGAGCCCGGTGTGGAAGCGCCCCGAGACGAACCGCGGGTGCTGCATCAGCGCCGCCTGGAACGAGATCGTCGAGGACACGCCGCGGATCACGAACGCGTCGAGCGCATCGCGCATGCGCCGGATCGCCTCGTCGCGGTTGGCGCCGTACGTGACGAGCTTCGCGATCAGCGAGTCGTAGTGCATCGAGATTTCACCGCCTTCGTAGACGCCGGTATCGACGCGCACCGCGCCCGGAATTTCCGCCGGCGGCTGGAAGCGCACCAGCCGCCCGGTCGAGGGCAGGAAGCCGCGAAACGGGTCCTCGGCGTTGATCCGGCACTCGATCGCCCAGCCTTCCCGCTTCACCTCCGCCTGCGCGAAAGGCAGGCGCTCGCCCGCGGCGATGCAAATCATGCATTCGACCAGGTCGAGTCCGGTGATCGCCTCGGTCACCGGGTGCTCGACCTGCAGCCGCGTGTTCATCTCGAGGAAATAGAAGTTGCGGTCCTTGTCGACCACGAATTCGACCGTGCCCGCGGACTGGTAATCGACCGCTCTCGCGAGCGCCACCGCCTGCTCGCCCATCGCGCGGCGGGTCCGGTCGTCGAGAAAGGGCGACGGCGCCTCCTCGATCACCTTCTGGTGCCGGCGCTGGATCGAGCATTCGCGCTCCCAGAGGTGGACGCAATTTCCGTGCGCGTCGCCGAGCACCTGGATCTCGATGTGGCGCGGCTCCTCGATGAACTTCTCGACGAACACGCGATCGTCGCCGAAGGCGTTGCGCGCCTCGTTGCGGCAGGAAGCGAAGCCTTCGCGGCACTCGGCGTCGTCCCGCGCGACGCGCAGCCCCTTGCCGCCGCCGCCCGCGCTCGCCTTGAGCATCACCGGGTAGCCGATCTGGCGCGCGATCTTCACGGCGTGGGCGGCGTCGCGGATGACGTCGGTGTGGCCCGGGATCGCGCTGACCCCGGCGCCCAGCGCAAGCTTTTTCGAGGCGATCTTGTCGCCCATCGCCTGGATCGAGCGCGCCTTGGGACCGATGAACACCACGCCCGCCGCTTCGAGCCGGGCGCAGAATTCGGCGTTCTCCGACAGAAAACCGTAGCCCGGATGCACCGCCTGCGCCCCGGTCGCGCGGCACGCTTCGGCGATCCGGTCCATCACGAGGTAGGACTCGCCCGCCGGCGGCGCGCCGATCGCGACCGCCTCGTCCGCCAGCGCGACATGGCGCGCGTTGCAGTCGGCCTGCGAATACACGGCGACCGTGGCGATGCCCATGCGGCGCGCGGTCTTGATCACCCGGCAGGCAATTTCGCCCCGGTTGGCGATCAGGATCTTCTTGAACATTCGCTCTACAACGGGATGTTGTCGTGCTTGCGCCAGGGGTTCTCGAGCTTCTTGTCCTTGAGCATCGCGAGCGAGCGGCAGACCCGCCGGCGCGTCTCGTGCGGCATGATCACGTCGTCGATGAAGCCGCGGTGACTGGCGATGAACGGGTTGGCGAATTTCGCCCGGTACTCGGCTTCGCGCGCGGCAAGCTTGGCGGCATCGCCCTTCTCCTCGCGGAAGATGATCTCGACCGCCCCCTTGGGCCCCATCACCGCGATCTCCGCGGTGGGCCAGGCGAAGTTCACGTCGCCGCGCAGGTGCTTGGAGCTCATGACGTCGTAGGCGCCGCCGTAAGCCTTGCGCGTGATCACCGTCACCTTGGGGACGGTGCATTCGGCGTAGGCATACAGCAGCTTCGCGCCGTGCTTGATGATGCCGCCGTACTCCTGCGCCGTTCCGGGGAGGAAACCCGGCACATCGACGAAGGTGACGAGCGGAATGTTGAACGCGTCGCAGAAGCGCACGAAGCGCGCCCCCTTGATCGAGGACTTGATGTCCAGGCACCCGGCGAGCACCAGCGGCTGGTTGGCGACGATGCCGACCGGCATCCCGTTCATGCGCGCGAAGCCGATCACGATGTTCTTCGCCGACTCCGGCTGCAGCTCGAAGAAATCCCCCTCATCCGCGATCTTGGCGACGAGCTCCTTGATGTCGTAGGGCTGGTTGGGGTTTTCCGGCACCAGCGTGTCGAGCGAGCGCTCGATGCGCTCGGCCGGATCCTCGGTCGGCACGGTGGGCGGGCGCTCGCGGTTGTTGGACGGCAGGAAACTGATCAGCCGGCGCGCCATCAGGAGCGCCTCGACGTCGTTCTCGAAGGCGAGGTCGGCGACGCCCGAACGGGTCGCGTGCGTCACCGCGCCTCCCAGCTCCTCGGCGGTCACCTCCTCGTGCGTCACGGTGCGCACCACCTCGGGACCGGTCACGAACATGTAGGACGAATCCTTCACCATGAAGATGAAGTCGGTCATGGCGGGCGAGTACACGGCGCCGCCGGCGCACGGTCCCAGGACGAGCGAGATCTGCGGAATCACCCCCGAGGCAAGCACATTGCGCTGGAACACCTCCGCGTAGCCGCCGAGCGAAGCGACCCCTTCCTGGATGCGCGCCCCGCCCGAATCGTTGAGACCCACCACGGGGGCGCCCACCTTCATCGCGTGGTCCATGATCTTGCAGATCTTCTCGGCGTGCGCCTCCGAGAGCGCGCCGCCGAACACGGTGAAATCCTGGCTGAAGACGAACACCAGCCGGCCGTTCACCGTGCCGTAGCCGGTCACCACGCCGTCGCCCGGAATGCGGTTCGCCGCCATGCCGAAATCGCTGCAGCGGTGCTCGACGAACATGTCCCATTCCTCGAAGCTCTCCGGATCGAGCAGCAGCTCGATGCGTTCGCGCGCCGTGAGCTTGCCCTTGGCGTGCTGGGCATCGATGCGTTTCTGGCCGCCACCGAGGCGCGCCGCGGCGCGCTGTTCTTCGAGTCGTCGGATGATGTCTTGCATAGAGCCCTCAGGAGTCCCGCTGCACGAGCGCAAGCAGTTTCGCGGCCGCCGCGGAAGGCGCCATGCGTCCGTGCTCGACCGCTTCGCTCAGCCGCGGCAGCTCGGCGCGCACCTCCGGATGGTGGCGAAACGCGGCACGCAATCCGGATTCGATCAGGTTCCACATCCAGTCGACGGCCTGACGGCGGCGCTTTTCGGCCCATTCGCCGCTGCGCTGCATCGCCACGCGGTAGCGCTCGACCGCCTGCCAGAATTCACCCACGCCTTCGCCGGTGAGCGAGCTCAGCGCGAGCACCGGCGGATCCCAGTGCGGCGAGGCGCGCACGAGCAGCGTGAGCACGTTTTCGACCGCGAGCTGCGCGATCTGCGCCCCCTTCGGGTCGGCGTCCGTCTTGTTGATGACGATGATGTCGGCAAGCTCCACGATCCCCTTCTTGAGCGCCTGCAGTTCGTCCCCCGCGTTGGGGAGCTGCAGCAGCGCGAACACGTCGACCATTCCGGATACCGTCACCTCCGATTGCCCGACGCCCACCGTTTCGACCAGGATCACGTCGTGCCCCGCGGCTTCGCACAACGTCATCGCCTCGCGCGTCTTTTCCGCCACGCCGCCGAGCGTGCCGCCCGAGGGCGAGGGCCGGATGTAGGCGTTGGCGTGCCGCGCGAGGCCGACCATGCGCGTCTTGTCGCCGAGGATCGAACCGCCCGTCACCGCGCTCGTCGGGTCCACCGCCAGCACCGCGACGCGGCGACCCTCTTCGCACAGGCGTAGGCCGAGCGTTTCGATGAGAGTCGACTTGCCCGCGCCCGGGGCGCCGCTCACGCCGAGCCGCACCGCGCGCCCCGAATGCGGCAGCAACGCGTCGAGCAACGCGGCGGCGCGCGCCCGATGCTCGGGCCGGCGCGATTCGATCAGCGTGATCGCCTTGGCGAGCGCGCGCCGGTCGCCGGCGAGCAGGCGGCTGGCAAGACCGCGGTCCTCCGCCGCGAGCGAAGCGAGCGGCACGCGCTGCGGCTCGCTCACGCCGATCCGGCGGCGGCGACCCGGCGCGAGGCCCGGATCGCCGCGAGGACCTCGCGGGCGGCATGCGCGATCACGGTTCCCGGCCCGAACACCGCGGCAGCGCCCGCCTGGGCGAGGAATTCGTAGTCCTGCGCCGGGATGACCCCTCCGACGACCACCACGACTTCGGCCCCGCCGCCCTCGCGCAGCGCCGCGACCAGCGCGGGCACCAGCGTCTTATGCGCCGCTGCGAGCGTGGAGACGCCCACGGCGTGCACGTCGTTTTCGATCGCCTGGCGCGCCGCCTCCTCGGGCGTCTGAAAAAGCGGGCCCACGTCGACGTCGAAACCCAGGTCGGCGAAGGCGGTGGCGATCACCTTGGAGCCGCGGTCGTGCCCGTCCTGACCGAGCTTGGCGACGAGGATCCGCGGCCGGCGTCCCTCGTCCTCGGCGAACGCCTCGACCTCGCCCTTGAGCTTCATCCACTGCTCGTCGCGGCCGAACGCGGCGCCGTAGACGCCCGACACCAGTTCGCCGGCGGCGCGGTAGCGTCCCCAGACCGCCTCCAGCGCGGAGGAAATCTCGCCGACGGTCGCGCGCGCCCGCGCCGCGCGAAGGGAAAGTTCCAGCAGGTTGCCCCGGCCGCCTTTCGCCGCTTCGCCGAGCGCCGCGAGCGCAGCCTGCACTGCGCGCGCATCGCGCCGGCCGCGCACTTCCTTCAGGCGCCGGATCTGCGCTTCGCGCACCGCGCTGTTGTCGACCTCGCGGATCGCGACCGGCGGCTCGGACTCGAGCCGGTACTTGTTGACGCCGACGATCACGTCCTCGCCGCGGTCGATGCGCGCCTGCTTGGCCGCCGCGCAGCGCTCGATGCGCCGCTTGGCCCAGCCCGATTCGATCGCGCGCACCATTCCGCCCATGGCGTCGATCTCCCCGATCATCGCCCAGGCCGCGTCCGCCATCTCCTGGGTCAGGCGCTCCATCAGGTACGACCCCGCCCACGGATCGATCGCCGCGGTGAGATGCGTCTCTTCCTGCAGGATGAGCTGCGTGTTGCGGGCGATGCGCGCCGAGAAGTCGGACGGCAGCGCGATCGCCTCGTCGAACGAGTTGGTGTGCAGCGACTGGGTGCCGCCGAAGACCGCCGCCATCGCCTCGATCGCGGTGCGCACGACGTTGTTGTACGGGTCCTGCTCGGTGAGCGACCAGCCCGAGGTCTGGCAGTGCGTGCGCAGCATCATCGAGCGCTCGTTCTTCGCGCCGAACCCGTTCATGATGCGCCACCACAGCAGCCGCGCCGCGCGCAGCTTCGCCACCTCCAGGTAGAAATTCATGCCGACGCAGAAGAAAAACGACAGCCGGCCGGCGAAGTCGTCCACGTCCATGCCGCGCGCGAGCGCCGCCTTGACGTACTCCTTGCCGTCGGCGAGCGTGAGCGCGAGTTCGAGCGCCTGGGTCGCGCCCGCCTCCTGGATGTGGTAGCCCGAGATCGAGATCGAGTTGAATTTCGGCATGTGCCGGGCCGCGTGCTCGATGATGTCCCCGACGATGCGCATCGAGGGCTCGGGCGGATAGATGTAGGTGTTGCGGACCATGAACTCCTTGAGGATGTCGTTCTGGATGGTCCCCGAAAGCCGTTCCGGCCCCACCCCCTGCTCTTCGGCGGCGACGATGTAGCCCGCGAGCACGGGCAGCACCGCCCCGTTCATGGTCATCGATACCGAGACGCGGTCGAGCGGGATGCCGTCGAAGAGGACCTTCATGTCCTCGACCGAATCGATCGCGACGCCCGCCTTGCCGACATCGCCCACGACGCGCGGGTGGTCCGAGTCGTAGCCGCGGTGGGTGGCGAGATCGAACGCGACGGACACCCCCTGGCCGCCCCCGGCGAGCGTCTGGCGGAAGAACGCGTTCGATTCCTCGGCGGTGGAGAACCCGGCGTACTGGCGAATCGTCCACGGCTTTACCGCATACATCGTCGCCTGCGGCCCGCGGACGAACGGCACGAAGCCAGGCAGCGTGTCGGTGTACGGCAGATCGCGCAGATCGGCCGCGGTGTAGAGCGGCTTCAGCTCGATCCCCTCCGGGGTGCGCCATCCGAGCGCATCGGCGGAAGCGCCCTTGAGCGCCTTGCGGGCGGCTTCCTCCCAGAGCGCGAGGTCCTTGCTGGTGGGCACGTTCTCGGCCATTGCGACCTCCGTTTGGACGCGTCGAATCCGTGCGCGTCCGCCCCGGCCCGGGGGCGGCCGCTCAGCCGTATTTTCGCGCGTCCTCGATCACTTTGCCGTCGTTCGGCAGGGTCCCCGGGGAGACCAGCTCCACTTCGCCGCGCAGCTTGGTCACGTCGCGGATCGCGGCGACGATCGCCTCGGCAAGCCCCCCGGGGCGTTCCCGCACCTCGCACTTGAGCGTCATGCGGTCGTTCCCCGTCTCCCCTTCCACCACCAGGCGCGCGCGCAGCACTTCGGGATGGCGCTGCACCACTTCGTTCACCTGTTTCGGCGTGACGAACATCGCGCGCACCTTGGTGGTCTGGTCGGCGCGCCCCATCCAGCCGCGGATCCGGACGTTGGTGCGCCCGCAGGGGCTCGCGCCCGGCAGCACCGCCGAGAGGTCGCCGGTGCCGAAGCGGATCAGCGGATAGTCCCGGTTGAAACTCGTGATCACCACTTCGCCCACTTCACCCTCCGGTGCCGGATCGCCGGTCCCGGGACGGACGATCTCGAGGATCAGGCTCTCCTCCAGGATCATGCCTTCCGTCACCCTGCCGTCCGGCATCGCGCTTTCATAGGCAATGAGGCCGAGATCCGCGGTGCCGTAATTTTGCAGTACCTGGATGCCTCGTTCGCGCATCCGCTGCCTCAGCGCCGGGGGCAGGTACTCGGCGCCGACCAGGGCCTTTTTAAGACACGAGATATCGGCCTTGATCTCGTCGGCCTTCTCCACGATGAGCTTGAGAAAGGACGGTGTGCCGATGAACGCGCACACGCGCAAGTCCCGCATGGCGGCAATCTGCATTTCCGTCTGACCGACGCCGGTTGGCACCACCACGCAGCCCAGCGCGAGCGCGCCGGACTCGACCATCGAGGCGGCGGGCGTGAAATGGTAGGCGAACGTGTTCGCGACCAGGTCGCCGGCGCGAAAACCGGCCGCATGCAGCGCGCGCGCGAATCGCCACCAGTCGCGGCCGTGCCCCTCGGGATCGTAAACCGGGCCCGGCGAAACGAACAGCTTCGCCAGTTTCTCGACCGGCGTCGCGTTCAGCCCGCCGAGCGGCGGTCGGGCCTTTTGCAGTTCCCCGAGGTCGGATTTGCGGGTGACCGGAATCTTCGCGAGTGCCGCGCGCGAATTCACCGCGGCCGGATCGACGCCGGAAAGGATGCGGGCGAAACCGGGGGCGTTTTGCTTGGCGTGCGCAAGGTGCGCCGGTAGCGCCGCCATGAGCGCCGCCTCCCGCGCCCCGGCCGCGCGGGTTTCCAGGGCGTCGTAGTAGTGCATGGGTGCGATTGTAATCGGGGCCGGGGAAACCACTGTCATCTGGTGGACAATGAAACAATCCTGGCGCGCCGTGGTTGCCATCGGCGCACAACCACTTCATCATTGCGACCGGGAGACCGGCCGTGCGCAGCGTTCCGCCGGCAGGTCGAGGAGGGCTTCGGATGAAGACACGCGCGTCGCGCCGCGTCTAGGCGGCCGGATGGACGGACCGGCCGGCGGGATCCAGCTATCGGTCGAAGGCGTCGCCAAGCATTTTGGCGGCGTGCGTGCCGTCGACGACGTAAGCATGGACGTGCACAAGGGCGAGATCCTTTCAGTCATCGGACCCAACGGCGCCGGCAAGACCACGCTTCTCAATTGCATCAGCGGCGTCTTTCATCCCGACGGCGGCCGCATCCGGCTCGAGGGCGCGGACATCGGCGGGCTTTCGCCTTCGCGGGTGGCCGCACGCGGGGTCGCCCGTACCTTCCAGAACATCGCGCTGTTCCGCGGCATGACCGTGGTGGACAACCTCATGCTCGGCCGGCACCTGCACATGCGCAACGGCGTGGTGAGTTCGCTCGCGTTCTGGGGACCGGCGCAGCGCGAGGAGGTTGCGCACCGCAAGGTGGTCGAGGACATCGTCGATTTTCTCGAGATCGAGGCGATTCGCAAGCAGCCGGTGGGCTCGCTGCCGTATGGACTGCAGAAACGCGTCGAGCTCGGTCGCGCGCTCGCGCTGCACCCCAAGGTGCTGCTGCTGGACGAGCCGATGGGCGGCACCAACCACGAGGAGAAGGAGGACATGGCCCGCTTCATCCTCGACGTGAACGACGAGTGGCGCACGACGATCATCCTGATCGAACACGACATGGGGGTCGTGATGGACATCTCGCAGCGGGTCGTGGTGCTCGATCTCGGGCGCAAGATCACGGAGGGCAGTCCGGCAGAGGTCAAGGCCGACCCCCGGGTGATCAGGGCCTACCTCGGCACCAAGGCGGCGCTGTAGCAGCCTGCGCGTGAACCCTTCTACGCTGCCGCAATTCCTGCTGCGCAATGCCCGCGATTTCCCGGGCGCGCCGGCGATGCGGGAAAAGGACCGCGGCATCTGGCGGGAGTGGACGTGGGCAGAGTATCGCGATCACGTCCGGGCGGTCGCGCTTGGCCTGGTGAAGCTCGGCTTCAAACGCGGCGACAAGCTCGCCGCGCTCTCCGACAACCGGCCGCAGCTTTACGCGGCGCTTCTCGCGGCGCAGGCGGCGGGCGGGGTGACGGTTCCGCTGTATCAGGATTCGATCGCCCGCGAACTCAGGTACGTGATCGATCATGCCGACGCGAAATTCGTCCTCGCCGAGGACCAGGAGCAGGTCGACAAGCTCCTCGAGCTGAAGGCAAGCCTGCCGAAGGTCGAGAAGGTGTTCTACGCCGATCCGAAGGGTCTGCGCCACTACGCCGACCCGATCCTCATGCCCCTCGAGGAACTGGAGAAATCAGGTCGCGCGCTCGCGGCGGAGCAGCCACAGCTTTTCGAGGAGCTCGTGGCGGCGGGCCGCGCGGAGGACATCGCGGTGTTCTCCTACACCTCCGGAACCACCGGCGCGCCCAAGGGGGCCATGCTGTCGCACGCCAACTACCTCGCGGCGGTTCGCGGCATCCTCGAGGTCGAGCGCTTCGAGCGGACCGACGAGGTCCTTGCCTACCTGCCGCTCGCCTGGATCGGGGAATCGTTCTTCTCGCTCGGGTGCGCGCTGATCGCGGGCTTCACCGTGAACTGCCCCGAGCGCCCGGAAACGGTGCTCGAAAATCTCAAGGAGATCGGACCGCAGATCGTGATCGCTCCGCCACGGATCTGGGAGAATCTGGTGTCGACGATTCAGGTGCGCATGGAGGACGCCTCCCGGTTCAAGCGCGCGCTGTACCGGGCGCTGCTTCCCGCGGGCGAGGAGGCCGCGCGCCGCGAGATGGAGAAACAGCCGGTTTCGCCCGGGCTGCGGCTGCGCCGCGCGATCGGCGAGATTCTGGTGTTCGCTCCGCTCAGGGACCGTTTGGGCATGCGCCGCGTCCGGTACGCGTACACCGGCGGCGCGCCGCTCGGTCCGGAGGTGTTTCTCTTCTTCCGCGGCATCGGCCTGAACCTCAAGCAGGTGTACGGCCAGACCGAGACCACCGGCATCGGCTGGGTGCAGCGCGACGGCGACGTGAAGCTCGGAACGGTCGGCAAGCCGTATCCGAATGTCGAGATGCGCGTCGGCGAGGCGGGCGAGGTGCTCAGCCGCGGCCCGGCCATCTTCGTCGGTTACTACAAGAACCCGGAAGCCACGGCGCAGGCGGTGCGCGACGGATGGCTGCACTCGGGCGACGCCGCGATGCTCGACCCGGACGGCCACCTGATCGTGATCGACCGCGTCAAGGACGTGACCACGCTCGGGGACGGCACCAGGTTCGCTCCGCAGTTCATCGAGAACAAGCTCAAGTTCAGCCCGTACGTCAAGGAGGCGGTGGCGGTAGGGCAGGACCGGCCGTTTGTCGCGGCGATGATCAACATCGACATGGAGAATGTCGGCAAATGGGCCGAGCGACGCGCGATCGCCTACACGACGTACGCCGATCTCGCGCAGAAGCGCGCCGTGTACGACCTGATCGGCCGCGAGGTGGAGCGCGTCAATCGCGACCTGCCCGAGGCCGCGCGGATCCAGAAGTACGTACTGCTGCACAAGGAACTCGATCCGGACGACGATGAGGTCACGCGCACGCGCAAGGTGCGGCGCGGGTTCGTCGCCTCGAAATACGCCGGCATCATCGCCGCGCTGTACTCGGAGGCGCCGTCGGTGGCGGTGACGACGACCATCACGTACCAGGACGGCCGCCAGGCAACGCTGCAGACCGAGCTCGCGATCCGCAGCGCCGGTGCGGGATTCGCGGCGGCGGCCGGGTAAAGGGCGACGGATGTCGTTTTTCGCCGACCTTTTCGTCAACGGTCTCATGATCGGCGCGATGTACGCCCTGATCGCGCTCGGGTTCGTCCTGATCTACAAGGCCACCAGCGTCGTCAACTTCGCGCAGGGCGATCTGGTCATGTTCGGCGGCTACATCGCCGCGGCGATGGTGAGTCTGTATCACCTGCCGCTCGCGGTCGCGGTGCCCGCGATGCTTGCGGGGATGGTGCTGCTCGGGTTCGCGCTCGAGCGCGGCGTCCTGCGGCCGCTCGTCGGGCACAGCGTGATCTCGGTCGTGATGGTCACGATCGGGCTCGCGCAGGTCCTGCAGGGGACCGCCGCGATGATCTGGGGCGCGGCGACGATCAACATGCCGCTGCCGATCCCCTCGCAACCGCTCGTGCTCGGGGAAATCCTGGTCTCGCCCACCAACATCGTCGCGGCGGTGATCTCGGCGGGGTTCCTGGTCGGGTTCGCGTACTTTTTCCGCGCCAGCCGGATGGGGATCGCGATGCGCGCCGTCGCCAACGACCAGCAGGCGGCGATGGCCGTCGGGATCAATGTGCGGTTCATCTTCGCGCTGTCCTGGGCGATCGCGGGACTCGCCGCAGGCATCGGCGGCATCATGTGGGGCAACATGCTCGGCGTCGACACGAATCTCGCGCTCGTCGGGCTGAAGGTGTTCCCGGTGGTGATCCTCGGCGGCCTCGACAGCATTCCGGGGGCGGTGCTGGGCGGGCTCATTGTCGGCGCCATCGAGAGCGTCGCCGCCGGCTACATCGATCCCTACGTCGGCGGAGGCACGAAGGATTTCATTCCGTACGTGCTGATGATCCTGGCGCTGATGGTGCGGCCCTATGGATTCTTCGGCCGCGAGACGATCGAGCGGGTCTGAACATGATCGGGCGCGAATCGGGCGTCTACAAGACGAGCTACGAGGCCGACATGGCGCTCTATCCCTTGCCGGTCGCCAAACTCGCGGCGATTGTCTCGGTGGCGTGCCTCGCGGCGCTTCCGCTCGTGCTCGACAGCCACGCGATGGCGCTCGTGAACCTGATGGCGCTCGCCTCGATCGGCGCCATCGGGTTGAACATCCTGGTCGGCTACACCGGGCAGGTTTCGCTCGGTCACGGCGCGTTCATGATGGTCGGCTCCTACACGGCGGCGATCCTCACCATGCGCTACGGCGTTCCCTTCTGGCTCGGCATCCCGCTCGGGGGCGTGATGGCGGCGGCGGTGGGCGCCTTTTTCGGCATTCCGTCGCTCCGGATCAAGGGGCTCTACCTCGCCATCGCCACGCTCGCCGCGCAGTTCATCGTCGAGTGGATCATCAACCACTCGACCTGGATCAGCGGCGGCGCGCAGTCGACGATCTACGTGCCGACCCCGGCGTTCTTCGGCTGGGAGATCGACACCGAGTTCAGGCGCTGGTTCATGATCCTGCCGGTCGCGATCATCGCCTACGTCGCGGCGCTCAATCTCGCGCGCACCCGCATCGGGCGCGCATTCGTCGCCATCCGCGACCGCGACATCGCGGCCGAGATCATTGGCGTCAACATTTTCCGCTACAAGCTCCTCGCGTTCGCGCTCAGCTCGTTCTACGCCGGGGTGGCCGGGGCGCTCTGGACCTACTACCTCAAGATCGCCAATTACGAGCACTTTACGCTGGTGACGTCGATCCAGTACCTTGCCATGATCATCATCGGAGGGCTGGGAAGCGTGCTCGGCTCGGTGTTCGGGGCCGTGTTCATCACCCTGCTGCCGATCGTGCTCGTGTACGTGGTCGAGGGCGCGGCGCGCCTTGCCGGCTACGAGTACGCGAGCGTGGCCGACTTCCTCGCCAACCTGCGCCTGATCATCTTCGGCGCGCTGATCATCCTGTCGCTGGCGATCGAGCCCGAAGGGCTCTATCGCCTGTGGGGGCACGTGAAGCGTTACTTTCGGCTGTGGCCGTTCTCCTACTGAACGGCGCCGGCCCTTACCAAGGAGGAGGCACTCATGAGACTGAAACGATGGCTTGCAGGCGCACTCTCTCTCGGCGTCGCGTCGATCGTGACCCCGGCGGTCGCGGACCACACCATCCGGATCGGCGGCCAGTGCGACCGCACCGGGCCGACCCGGCTGATCGGCGTGGAGCTCTGCCCCGGGGTCTCCGACTACGTCCGCCTGGTGAACAAGAAGGGCGGCGTGCTCGGCCACAAGCTCGAATATTCGGAGGTTGAGCATGGTTACACGGTGGATCGCGGGGTGGAAGCCTACGAGCGGCTCAAGCGCGACGGCGTCGTGGCGATGCTCGACTACGGCACGCCGATCGTGTACGCGCTCACGCCGCGCCACATGACCGACAAAATCCCGGCGATCACGCCCGGCTTCGGGCGCGCCGACTCGATCGACGGCCGGGTCTGGCCCTACATCTTCCCGATGGCCGCATCGTATTGGTCGCAGGCGGGCGCGGCGATGAAGTACATCAAGGACAAGGGCGGTAAAAAGGGAACCAGGATCGCCTATCTCTACTTCGACAACCCGGCCGGACGCGAAGGCATCCCGATCGTGGAGGCGGTCGCCGAAAAGGAAGGCTACCAGTTGCGCCACTTCGCGGTCCCGTCGCCGGGACTCGAGATGAGCCCGCAGGTGATCGACATCACCCGCCGCTTCAAGGCCGACTGGGTGGTCGCGCATCTGTTCGGGCGTTCGCCCTCGGTCTCGATCAAGGAGCTGAAGAAGGCGGGATTCCCGCTCGACCGCGTGATCAGCTTCGTGTGGGGCTCGGGCGAAGCGGACGCGAAAGCGGCCGGCTGGGGCGACGCGCAAGGTTACCTCGGGCTTCAGTTCGCGGCGGTCGGCCGCAACCTCCCGGTCATCCAGGAGATCGTCAAGATGCACCAGGAAGAGGGCAAGGCAGCGCCCGAGTACGTCGGCGGCGTGTACTACAACCGCGGCGTGCTCATTGCAGCGATCCTGACCGAAGGCGTGCGGCTCGCGATCCAGAACCACGGCCTGCCGGTGACCGGCGAAAAAGTGGCGAAGGGCTACGAGGCGATCACCAACTTCGACTTGCAGGGGTTCCTGCCGCCGATGACCGTGAGGCCTGACGACCACGAAGGCGGCGGCTGGGTGAAGATCTACCAGGTGAAGGGCACCGAGTTGGTCCCCGTGAGCGACTGGGTCCGCGGCTACCGCGAGGAGGTGATGGGCCTCGTGGACAAGGCGAACAAGAAGAAATAGCGCCCGATGCTCCGGCTCAGCAACGTCGAGGTCGTCTACGACCGGGTGATCTGGGTGCTGAAAGGCATCTCGCTCGAAGTGCCCGAACGGCGCATCGTGGCGCTTCTCGGCGCCAACGGCGCCGGCAAGAGTACGACGCTCAAGGCGATTTCCGGGCTGCTCGGACCGGAGCGGGGCGAGATCACCACGGGCTCGGTGGAGTTGAACGGCGTTCGCATCGACCACCACCAGCCCGAAGACATCGTGAAACTGGGCGTGACTCAAGTGATGGAGGGGCGGCGCGTGTTCGGGGACCTGACCGCCGAGGAGAACCTCGTCTCCGGGGCCCATACGCGCCGCACGAACCTCGCGGAGCTGCGGCGCGACCTCGGCATGGTGTACGGCTATTTTCCGCGGCTTGCCGCGCGCAAGGCCGTCAAGGCGGGTTACCTGTCGGGCGGCGAGCAGCAGATGCTCGCGATCGGCCGGGCGCTGATGGCGCGTCCGCGCGTGATGCTGCTCGACGAGCCCTCGCTCGGGCTCGCGCCGCAGCTGGTCGAGGAGATCTTTGAGATCATCCAGCGCCTGACCCGCGAGGAGCGGTTGACCGTGCTGCTCGTGGAGCAGAATGCGGCCATGGCGCTTGAAATCGCGGAGCACGGGTACGTCATGGAGAACGGCCGCATCGTGCTCGACGGGGCGGCGGCGGCCCTGCGCGACAACGCCGACATCAAGGAGTTCTACCTGGGCTTGACCGAGGTCGGAGCGAAGAAGTCCTACCGCGAGGTCAAGCACTACCGCCGGCGCAAGCGCTGGCTGAGTTGAAATCGAAAGGAGGAACGCAATGAAACCGTCATCGATCAAGCGGATCGGAATCGCGCTCGCCGCCGCAGTCCTCGGCGCCTGCGCGACGATGGACGAGCCCTCGCTCTACAAGCGCCTCGGCGGGCGCGACGCGATCGCGTTCGTCGTAGACGACTTCGTCGCCAACATGGTGGCCGATGCGCGCGTCAGCGGCCGCTTCAAGGCCCTGAACCCCCCCGCCGTCAACCGGCTCAAGTCCAATCTTTCGGACCAGATCTGCGAGGCCGCGGGAGGACCGTGCTCCTACCTCGGGCGCGACATGAAAACCGCGCACAAGGGCATGAGGGTCAGCGAGGCCGAATGGAACGCCACCGTCGAGAATCTCGCCAAGGCGCTCGAAAAGCGCTCGGTCGCGGCGCGCGAGAAGGATGAGCTGCTCGGGGCGCTCGGCGGCATGAAGAAGGACATCGTAGGGCAGTAAGGTGCGTGGATCCCCGGCGCGGCTGCCGGGGCCGCGACCGCGGGACGGCGACGCCCGAGGCGCGTTGCCGTTCTTTACAGCCAGCGCTTGCGGCGCCGGTAGGACTTCACGTCGCGGAAGCTCTTGCGCTCGCCGGAGGAGTAACCGAGATAGAACTCCTTCACGTCCTCGTTGTCCGCGAGGTCCTTCGCCACGCCGTCCATCACGACGCGCCCGTTTTCCAGGATGTAGCCGTACTTGGCGTACTTGAGCGCCATGTTGGTGTTCTGCTCCGCAAGCAGCAGGCTCACCTTCTCCTTCTGGTTGAGTTCCTTCACGATCTCGAAGATTTCCTCGACCAGCTGCGGCGCGAGGCCCATCGAGGGCTCATCGAGCAGGATCATCTGCGGCCGCGCCATCAGCGCGCGGCCGATCGAGGTCATCTGCTGCTCGCCGCCCGAGGTGTAGCCGGCGAGCGACTTGCGCCTCTCCTTCAGGCGCGGGAAGTAGGTGTAGACGCGCTCCAGGTCTTCGCGCAGGTCCGCGCCCCCGCGAGTGTAGGCCCCCGTGAGCAGATTCTCCTCCACGGTGAGGTGCTGGAAGCAATGCCGCCCCTCCATCACCTGGCAGATGCCGCGCCGCACGAGTTCCGCCGGATTGAGCTGGTCGATGCGCTCGCCCTTGAACGTGATGTGGCCCTTGGTGACGTCGCCGCGCTCGGCGCGGAGCAGGTTCGAGATCGCCTTCAGCGTGGTGGTCTTGCCCGCGCCATTGGCGCCGAGCAGGGTCACGATGTTGCCCTCGGTCACCTGCAGCGACACGCCTTTCAGCACCAGGATGACGTGGTCGTAGATGACCTCCACGTTGTTGACCGCGAGGTACGCCTGCGCCTCGGGCTGCGGTTGCGGCTTGAGCACTGCGGACATAGTCGCCTCGATGACAATTTTCCGGGTCGCCAAACTAAACGGCGGGCCTGAAGCCCGCCGTCCGGTCCCGCAACGCGTTACTTACGCGGCAATCACTTCTCCTTGGCACAGTCGCGCGGGGTGATGCCTTTCTCCTTCGCGTACTGCGCGGCGGACGCTTCGACCATCGGCCGCACGATCGACTGGTCGGTGGCGATCCAGTCCGTGACCACGTTCCATTTCTTGCCGTCCCACTGCATGAACTTCACCGCCCCGCCGCCCTCGTGGTCAAGGCAGGACACCTTGAGCGCGGACATCAGGCCGACCGCTCCGAGCTCCTTGATGCGCGCGTCGGTGATGTTGAGGTTCTCGATGCCCCAGCGCATCTGCTCGCCCGTGATCGGCTTGCCCTTGCCAAAGCGCTCCTGCGCCACGCGGATCGCTTCGGTCGTCACGATGCCCGCCACGATGCCGCGCGTGTGATAGACCGAGCCGAGGCGGGACTTGTCCTCCATCTCGCCCTTGCCCTTGGCGTAGACGTACTTCTGGAGGTCCTGCATCACCGGGAAGTTCGTGCCCGGCAGATTGAAGCCGGCCGCGAAGTAGCCCTTGGCGGCATCGCCCGCCGGGATCACGTCTTCCTCGGCGCCCGACCACCACACGCCGACGATCTTGGTGCGCGGGAAGCCGGCCCGTTGCGCCGCCTTGAGCGCGGTCGGATTCATCACGCCCCAGCCGCGCAGGATCACCCAGTCGGGCTTGATCTGGCGGATCTGCAGCCATTGCGCCTGCTGCTCGTTGCCCGGATGCGGCACCGCGATGTGCGTCACCTCGAAGCCGTACTTTTTCGCCTGCGCGTCGAGCACCGGGATGGTTTCCTTGCCGTAGGCCGAGTCGTGATACACGTTCACGATCTTCTTGCCCTTGAGCTTGTCCATCCCGCCTTCCTTCTGGCCGATGAACTTGATCTTGGCGGTGTTCTGCGCCCAGTAGTTCGTGATCAGCGGGAAGATGTAGGGAAAGACGCGCCCGTCGGAGGCGTCGGTGCGTCCGTATCCCATCGAGATCACGGGAATCTTGTCCTGGGTCGCTTTTTCGATCAGCGAATAGGTGATCCCGGTCGAAAGCGGATGGATCACCGTGGCGCCGGTCGGGCCCTTCTTCTTCGAGCGCTCGTAGCATTCCACGCCGCGCGCGTTGTTGTACTCGGTTTCGCACTTTTCCCAGGTAAGCTTGACGCCGTTGATGCCGCCGTCGCGTTCGTTGAGCATCGCGAAGTAGTCGACCATGCCGCCGCCGAAGCCGGAGCCGCCGGGCGCGAAAGGTCCGACCCAGTAGAAATTGGCCGGGATGAACTGTTCCTTGGCCTGCGCGAGCGCGCCGCCCGAAAAGACCGCCGCCGCGACGGCCAGCGTCATCGTGGTGCGTTTCATGATTCAGCCTCCTCTAATTTAGATGGCCCACTGTGCGGGACGCGTAATCTTAGCCCTTTCGCCCTAGTGCGGGAAGGGCCAGAGCCGCAACTTCTCCTTGCCGATCTGCCACAGGCGGGCCATGCCGTGCGGCTCTACGATCAGGAAGAACACGATCAGCCCGCCGAAGATGATCAGCTCGACGTTGGACAGCACCCGGTGCGGGATTTCCACGTCTATGGCGTGCGACACCCAGCCGAAGAACAGGTTCAGAAAGATCGGGAACAGGGTGATGAAGGCGGCGCCGAGGAACGACCCCAGGATCGAGCCGACGCCGCCGATGATGATCATGAAGAGCACCCGGAACGAGAGGTCCAGGTTGAACGCCTCGGGTTCGACCGTGCCGAGGTAGCAGAATGCGTACAGCGCCCCGGCCACGCCGCAATAGAACGAGCTGATCGCGAAGGCGAGCAGCTTGGTCTTCATCATCGGGATCCCGATCACCTCCGCGGCGACGTCCATGTCGCGCACCGCCATGAAGGCGCGCCCGGTTTCGCTGCGCATCATGTTCTTGGCGGCGAGCGCCATCAGCGTCACGATGGCGAGCGTCAGCACGTACTTCTCGCGCGGGGTGTCGAACGTGTAGCCGAAGGCGACCGGCGTCTGCGCGGTGATCACGCCCGAGGCCGAGTAGTTCGAGAACCAGCCGAAGCGCTGCAGCGCCCACAGCACGAAGAACTGGCAGGCGAGCGTCGCCACCGCGAGGTAGAAGCCCTTGATCCGCAGGCTCGGCAGGCCGAACACGATCCCGACTGCGGCCGCGCACAGTCCCGCGAGCACGATCGAGCCGAGGATCGGCCATTGGGGCGGAAAGCGCAGCTCGAAGTTGTAGGCCATGAACGCGCCCACCGCCATGAACGCGGCGGTGCCGAGCGAGAGCTGCCCGGCGTAGCCGGTGAGGATGTTCAGCCCGAGCGCGGCAAGCGAGAAGATGAGGAACGGGGTCAGGATCGCGGCGAGCCAGTACTGGTTCGCCACCAGCGGGATCGCGCCGAACGCGACCGCCATCAGGACCCAGAACGCGATCCGGTCCTGCCGGATCGGGAAGATCTGCTGGTCCGCCTCGTAGGTGCTCTTGAACTGCCCGGCTTCGCGGTAGAGCATGGCTACACCCTTTCGATGCGCTTCTCGCCGAACAGCCCCTCGGGCCGCACCAGCAGGAAGAGCAGCGCGATGACGTAGGCGAACCACGACTCGAGCCCGCCGCCGAAATACGGCCCGATGTACACCTCGGCGAGCTTCTCGGCGGCGCCGATGATGAGGCCGCCGAGAATCGCGCCGGGCACCGACTCGAAGCCGCCGATGAGCAGCACCGGCAGCGCCTTCAGCGCGATGAACGTGAGCGCATACTGCACGCCGTTGCGCGCGCCCCACATGAGCCCGGCGACCAGCGCGACGAAGCCGGCCACCGCCCACACGATCGCCCAGATGTTCTTGAGCGGGATGCCGACCGCGAGCGCCGCCTGGTGGTCGTCGGCCACGGCACGCAGCGCGCGGCCGATGCGCGTGTACTGGAAGAACACCGCGAGCGAGGCCACCATCACGCCCGCCACCACCGCGGCGAAGACGTCGAACTGGCTGATGTTGACGCCCGCCGACTGCGAGAGCCACTCCATCGGGACGTCGGGAATGCCCAGTTCGAGACCGTGCGGCTGCGAGCCCCACACGAGCTGCGACAGGCCCTCGAGCACGAAGGTGAGCCCGATCGTCGCCATGAACAGCGTGATCGGCGGCTGGTTGACGAGCGGGCGCAGCACCACCTTCTCGATCGCGACGCCCAGAACCACCATCACCGCGAGCGTGACCGCGATCGCGAGCCAGAAGTTCATGCCGCGCTCAACGAGCGAGACGAACGTGAGCGCGGCGAAAAAGACCATCGCGCCCTGGGCGAAATTGAACACGCCCGAGGCCTTGTAGATCAGCACGAACCCCAGCGCCACGAGCGAGTACATCACGCCCGCGAGCAGGCCGCCTGCGAAGACTTCGAAGAAGAACCCCATAGCCGCTTCAGCCCTCTCCCAGGTAGGCGCGAATGACGAGCGGATCGCTGCGCACCTCGTCGGCCGTGCCCTCGGCGATCTTCTCGCCGTGGTCGAGCACGACGACGTGCGTCGAAATGTCCATGACCACGCCCATGTCGTGCTCGATGAGAATGATCGTGGTGCCCAGCTCGTCGTTCACCGAGAGCACGAACCGCGCCATGTCCTCCTTTTCCTCGCGGTTCATCCCCGCCATCGGCTCGTCGAGCAGCAGCACCTTCGGCTCCATCGCCAGCGCGCGCGCCAGCTCGACCCGCTTCTGCAGCCCGTACGGCAGCCGCCCGACCGGGGTCTTGCGGATCGCCTGGATCTCCAGGAAATCGATGATGTGCTCGACCCGCTCGCGATGAAGCATCTCTTCCCTGCGCGCCTGTCCGAGGTACAGCGCATGGCTGAGGAAGTTGCCGTTCATCATGTAGGAGCGCCCGGTCATGATGTTGTCGAGCGTGCTCATGCCCTTGAAGAGCGCGATGTTCTGGAAGGTGCGCGCGAAGCCGAGGCGCGCCACCTCGTCGGCGCGCAGGTGCGTGCGGTCCTTGCCCTCGAAGATGATCTTGCCGCGGCTCGCGCGGTAGCAGCCGCTGATCACGTTGAGCATCGAGCTCTTGCCGGCGCCGTTCGGCCCGATGATCGAAGAGATTTCGCCGCGATTGACGTGAAAGCCGACGCCGATCAGCGCGTTGACCCCGCCGAAGCTCAGGTGCACGTCCTCGACCCGGATGTAGTGCTCGATCGCCTCCTCGCCGGCGAAGGCGCGGCGCTTGCGCATCTCCCCGAGCGCGATCAGCGCCTGGTCCCGGGTCTCGAAGATGTTGGCGCGGAACATGGCGCGCCCGGCATCGCTGCGGATCGCCTCGCGCGTCTCGGAGCTCGCCCCGACGCGCACCGAGCCCAGGCCGTAGAGGATGTTGGCGTTCTTGCCGCGCGCCGCGAAGCGCGGCCAGGCTTCCGGGCCGATCACGCACCCGGTGTAATTCACCATGAAGTACCAGCGCCGCCCGCTCGCGGTGGCGCGCTGGTCGATCTGGTCGTACACCAGGTCCACGTCGGCGGGCTGCGAGAACGTCATGTGGGAGAAGTCCACCTCCATCGTCTCGATGGACTCGTGGAACGTGAGCCGCTCCTGGAACGATCCTTCGCTCATCGCTCGTTCGCGCGAAAGCGCTCGCGGCCGCTAGGCCGCCCGCGCCAGCGCGCGCACCACCCTGGCGTCGACGATCCTGAGGTCGGCGCTGATCATCCCGGTGCGCCCGTCCTCGAATCGCACCTGCGTCTCGATGTGGCAGACGTCCTTGCCGCCGTACAGCGCGTCGAGCAGCGGCTGGTATTTTTCGGCGATGAAGCCGCGCCGCACCTTGCGGGTCCGCGTCAGCTCGCCGTCGTCGGCGTCCAGTTCCTTGTGCAGGATGAGAAAGCGCCGGATCTGCGAATTCGCCACCTCGGGCTCCTGGGCGAGATCGGCGTTGACCTTTTCCACGCATTCGCGCACCAGATCGTAGACCTCCTCGCGCGAGGCGAGATCGGTGTACCCGGAATAGGCCAGGTTGCGCCGCTCGGCCCAGTTGGCGACCGCCTCGAAATCGATGTTGATGAAGGCGCAGACGTAATCGTGCCCCTGGCCGAACGTGACCGTCTCCTTGATGTAGGGGAAGAACTTGAGCTTGTTCTCGAGGTATTTCGGCGCGAACAGCGTGCCGTCGTTGAGCTGGCCGACGTCCTTGACGCGGTCGATGATCTTGACGTGGCCGTCGGCGTCGAAGTAGCCGGCGTCGCCGGTGTGGAACCATCCTTCGGTGTCCTTCGCTTCGGCGGTCGCCTGCGGGTTCTTGTAGTACTCCTTGAACAGCCCCGGCGAGCGGATCACCAGCTCGCGCGACGGAGTGAACCTGAGCTCGACGCCCTTCACCGCCGGCCCCACGGTGTCGGGCTTGACCTGCCCGTTCGGCTGGATGCAGACGAACACGCTCGTTTCCGTTGATCCGTAGAGCTGCTTGAGGTTGATGCCGATCGAGCGGAAGAACTTGAACAGGTCCGGCCCGATCGCCTCGCCCGCGGTGTAGGCAACGCGCACCCGGCTCATGCCGAGCACGTTGCGCAGCGGCCCGTACACGAGCAGGTCGCCCAGCCGGTAGAGCAGCCTCTCGCCTGCGGGCACCGGCTTGCCATCGAGGATCGCGCCGCCGACGCGGTTCGCAACCCCCATGAAGTAGCGGTACAGCCAGCGTTTCACACTGCCCGCGTCCTCCATGCGGATCGAGACCTGCGTGAGCAGGGCTTCGAGCACCCGGGGCGGCGCGAAGTAGTAGGTCGGCCCGATTTCCCGCATGTCGTTCATCACGGTCGCCGCCGACTCGGGGCAGCAGATGCAGTAACCGGTGGCGAACGGCTGCGCGTAGGAGAAGATGTTCTGCCCGATCCAGGCCGGCGGCAGGTACGCGAGCACGACGTCGCGGTCGTCGAGCCCCTCCATCTGCGCCGCGGCGATGGCACGATCGATGAGCGCGTGGTGCGTCAGAACCACGCCCTTGGGCACCCCGGTCGTCCCCGAGGTGAAGAACATGGCCGCCGTCGCGACCCCGGCGCCCTTGGCGACTTCGGCCTCGAAAAAGCCCGGCTCGCGCCGCTCGGCCTCGCGCCCCAGCTCGAGCAGCTTCTCGTAGCTCATGAGCTCGGGCGCCCTGTAATGCCGCATGCCGCGCGGATCGTCGTAGTAAATGTGCTTCAGCGTCGGGCACTGGGGCAGGATTTCCAGCAGCTTGTCCACCTGCTCCTGGTCTTCCGCAACCGCGAAGCCGATCTCCGCATTCTGGATCGGGAACGCCATTTCGGCGGCGACCGCGTCCTGGTACAGCGGCACCGGGATGCCGCCCAGGCACTGCGCGGCACAGATCGCCGCGTACAGCCGCGGCCGGTTGTCGCCGACCACCGCCAGGTGATCGCCACGCCGGAAACCCTGCGCGGCGAGCGCGCAGGCGAGCGCGCGCACTTCCGTCGCGAGCTCCTTCCAGGTCCACGTCTGCCAGATGCCGAGGTCCTTCTCGCGCATCGCAGGACGGTCGCCGCGCACCCGGGCGTGGTGCAGCAACAGTTTCGGGAACGTATCCAGGCCGGAAAGATCTTCCGACATGCTGACCCCCTCCAAGAACCTTCGTCGTGGGCGCGCCTATTCTTACATACCCTTGACGCCGCCGGAACTGTAGCCGATTCTCGGCCCAATTCTGTCATTGCGGCGACAATCCCTTGCCAGGGCTCGCAGAAGTTATTGAAGGATCAATCTGGGCACGCGACCTCGGAACCGCCGAACTGGAGCGCGTGCGCGCCGAGACCGTCGAGCGAACCGTACCGGCAGGCGCCTACGTGTGCAGCCGGGGCGAGCCGGTGGAGCACTGGATCGGGGTCGTCGAGGGACTGCTCAAGCTGAGCATCGGCTCGCCGGAAGGAAAGCTCGCGACCCTCACGGGCGTTCCCGCGGGCGGCTGGTTCGGCGAAGGCTCGCTGCTCAGAACCGAGCCGCGGCGCTACGACGCGGTCGCCCTGCGCGATTCACGGGTCGCCCTGATGCCGCGCGCGACCTTCTATCACCTGCTCGACTCGAGCATCGGCTTCAACCGCTTTCTGCTGCTGCAACTGAACGAGCGGTTGGCGCAGTTCATCGCCATGCTCGAATACGAACGGCTGCTTGATCCCGACGCGCGCGTCGCGCGCTGCCTCGCCTGGCTGTTCAACCCGTTCCTCTATCCGGGCATCGGGCAGCGGCTGCACGTGTCGCAGGAGGAGATCGGGTTTCTTTCCGGCGTATCGCGCCAGCGCGTCAACCAGGCCTTGCACGCGCTGGAAGCGAGCGGCCTGCTGCGGGTCGAGTACGGCGGGGTGACGGTCATCGATGTCGGGGGCCTGAAGCGCTACGGAAGTTGACGCCGCGAGTCGCCGAGCCGGCGCCGCCACATCCCCGTCGACGTGTAGCGCTCGCCGGTATCGGAGAGCACGGTCACGATGGTGCGAAAGCGGCCGCTCGCGGCAAGCCTCAGCGCACCTTGCACGAACGCGCCCGAGGAGGGCCCGACGAACAGGCCCTCGGCGGTGAGCTCCCTGCAGACCGCGACCGCCTCGTCGAGCGTCACCGCGATGCGCTCGTCGATCAGCGACTCGTCGAGGATTTTCGGCACGATGTCGCCGGGATGGCCGAGCGGCTTCAGGCCCTCGATGCCGGGAAAGGTCTCCGGAATGACCGCCGCAATGTGGATTTCGGGCCGCGCCTCGCGGAGCCTGCGGCCCACGCCGGTGAGCGTGCCGCCGGTTCCCACGCCGGCGAGGAACGCGTCGGGCAACGCGCCCGCGGCGGCATCGAACTGCGCCAGTATTTCCGCGCCGGTGCCCTCGTAGTGCGAACGCCAGTTGTCCGGGTTGCTGTACTGATCGCAGTACCAGTAGCGCTCGGGCTGTTCGGTCGCGAGCCGATGCGCCTCGCGCAGCGCGAAGTCGTAGCCCTCGATCGGATCGGTGAGCACCAGTTCGGCGCCGTGCGCGGCGATACGGTCGAGCCGTTCCTGGCTGGCGTTGCCGGGCATCACGACCGTCACCGGGACGCCGAGCGCCGCGCCGAGCATGGCATACGAGATCCCGGCGTTTCCCGAGGACGAATCGAGCAGCCGCCGCCCGCCGACGAAACGGCCAGCGGCCACTGCCTCGAGCAGCATGCGCGCGACCGGCCGGTCCTTGACCGAGCCGCCCGGATTCACGCTCTCCAGCTTGGCGAAAATTCGCGCGCCGCGCCCCGCGCGCTGCGCGATTTGCAGCTCCACCAGCGGCGTATTGCCGACGCCCTCGATCAGCGCCTGCGCCGCCCGGGCCCCGGGAGATTCGCGCTTCATGCCGCCGCGCGCGCGCAGAACTGCTCGTAGTCGATGTAGCCGGGGAATTCGCGCCCGGTGCCGCAGTATCGGCAGTGCGGATCCCGCTCCAGCGTAAGCTCGGAAAAGCTCGCGCGCAGCGCGTCGAAATAGAGCATCCGGCCCACCAGGGGCTCTCCGATCCCGAGCAGCAACTTGACCGTTTCGGTGGCCTGCAGGAGCCCGATCACCCCCGGAAGCACGCCGAGCACGCCGGCCTCGGCGCACGAGGGCGCGTACTCCGGCGGCGGCGGCTCGGGATACAGGCAGCGATAGCACGGCCCCGGATGCAGCGCGCGGCCCGGCCAGAACACGGCCACCTGGCCCTCGAAGCGGAACACCGCGCCGTGCACGTTCGGGATGCCGAGCTTCACGCATGCGTCGTTCACGAGGTAGCGGGTGGGGAAGTTGTCCGAGCCGTCCACCACCACGTCGTAGCCGCCGAGGATCTCCTCGACGTTCGCGCTCGTCAGATGCGCCTCGTGTCCCGCAACCCTGACCGCAGGATTGAGCGCCTCGAGCGCCTGGCGCGCCGAGGCGACTTTCGACGTTCCGACGCGCGCGTCGGTGTGCAGGATCTGGCGCTGCAGGTTGCTGCGGTCCACCACGTCGTGATCGACCAGGCCGAGCGTTCCGACCCCGGCCGCGGCGAGGTAATAGGCGGCGGGCGAACCGAGCCCGCCCGCGCCCACCAGCAGCACCTTCGAGCGCACCAGTCTCGTCTGGCCGGCCTCGCCGACCTCCGGCATCAGCAGGTGCCGCGAGTAGCGCTCGCGCGCCGAGCGGTCGAGTGCGAACGGCACTTCGACCGGCAGGCCCTCGCTCTTCCAGCGCGCGAACCCTCCGGCGACCGAGCACACGCTGGCGTAGCCCAGGCGCGCGAGGTCCTCGGCGGCGAACAGCGAGCGCGTGCCGGTGCCGCACATGACGACGATCGGGCGCGCGGGATCGGGCACCATCTCCTCCACGCGCAGCTCGAGAAAGCCTCGCCCCAGCCGGAGCGCGCCCGGCGCGCTGCCCTGCGCGATCTCGTCGGCTTCGCGCACGTCGACGAGCGCCGCGCCGCGCCCCTGAAGCGCAATCGCCTCCTGCGGAGAGACCTCCGGAATGCGCGCCTTCAACTCGATGAGGCGGCGCTCGCGCGCCTTCATCGTCCCGCCCGCGACCGCGGGCACGATCGCGACCACGTCGCCCTCGGCGAGCGGCGTCGACAGCCCTTCGAGCGAGCGGATGTTGCGGCTTCCCACGAAGACGTTGACGAACTGGCGCAGCTCGCCTTCCGCCGAAAGCACTCGCGCCAGCACGCCGTCGTGGGCGGCGCCCAGCGCGGCGAGCGCTTCGCGCACGTCGCGCGCTTCGACCTCCACCTCGCCCGCGCCGCCCGTATAGGTGCGCAACGGCATCGGGATGCGGACCTTGATCGTGCTCATGACCGGAAGCTCTCCTCGATGAAGTCCTTGCCTTCGAGCCGCCACGAGCGCATGGCCTGCACGCCCTGCGCGCTCACCGAAAGGATCAGATAGGACCAGCCGCCCCACGCCTGCGCGCGGTCGCTCGCCGAGGGGCGCGCCGGATGATCGGGATGGGTGTGCCAGACGCCCACGATCTCGAGCCGATGCGCGCGTGCGCGCGCATCGGCGCGCAGGTAATCGTCCGGATCGAGCGCATAGCGGTCGCGCGCGCGCCCGGCATCGAGGTTGTGGGCATGCGTCACTTCCGCGACGCGCACCACGCCGTCGCCCGCCTGCCCGAGGAGCAGCCCGCAGCGCTCCCGCGGGTAGCCCTCCTCGGCCCAGCGCTCGAGCTGGCCTCTTGCGGACAGGGGCATTTCCAGCACCATTTGCGCACCGCTCCGCGCTACCGGAACACGATTGCGGTCTTCGCCGTCGACTCGGGCTCAAGCATCTGCTTGAGGGTGAGCCCCTCGAGCGTGCGGCGCAGCGCGCGGTCCACGCGCAGCCAGTGTCCGCGAACCGCGCACGAGCTCTCCTGGCGACACAGCCCGGGGGCGCTTGCGCACTCGGTGAGGCCGTAGCGGCCCTCGACCGCGTCGATGATCTCGACCAGGGAGATCTGGCCCGGACGACGCGCAAGCAGGTAGCCGCCGTATTTGCCGCGCTGGGCGCTGACCAGCGTTTGCCGGCCGAGCAGCTTGAGCACCTTGCTCACGGTAGGGGGCGCGAGCCGTGTCTCGAGCGCGATCTCGGCTGCGCTCATGACGCGATCAGGCTCGCGTGCCAGGCAAGCCATGATCTGCGTGCCGTAATCCGCAAGTTTGCTCAGCTTGAACATGGGACAAGGCTCCTGGAACCGACTTCCCCAATCCGGACTAGTATAGTCCTGTTTTGATTTCCGGCGCCGAGGCTTGCCATGGGTTCGCGGGCAGAGATCGAAAGCTCCACCGTCGTGCCGATGTTTCCGTGCCTGGTCTGGAAGGCCCAGCTCAAGCGCGAATTCCACGAGCCGCTCGACCGCGCGATCCTGGCCAAGCTCGCCGCGATGCACGAAGGCCGCCTCGCTCTCGCCGGCGGACAAAGCTGGCAGTCCGCAGTGGATTTGCACCGCCTTGCGGAACTTGCTCCCCTCGTCGCCGTAATCGAGGGGGTGGCGGGCGCCATCCTGGAGTTCCTGCGCGTCCGCACCGCCTCGCTCGGACTCACCGGCTGCTGGGCGAACGTCAACGCCCCGGGCGCCGCGCACCGCATGCACGCGCATCCGAACAACTTCCTCTCCGGGGTGTACTACGTCCAGGCGCCTGCCGGCGCGGATAGCATCAATTTCCACGATCCGCGACCGCAGACCGCCATCATCCGTCCGCCGGTCACCGAGCTGACTGCCGAGAATACCGATCAGGTCGTCTTGCCCGTGCGCGACGGGACGCTCCTCCTGTTCGCCGCCTGGCTGCCGCACTCGGTCGATCCGAACCGGAGCGACCGGATGCGGATCAGCGTGAGCTTCAATCTGATGTTCGGCGCGTTCACCGAGTCGCTCGCAAAGCCGCTCTGGGGCGACAGCGAGCGCTGAGCCGGCGCGCCGCGGGGTTCCATGCTCGCCGCGCAGGCGGCAAGCGGGCCGCAACAAGCGGACGGACGCAACGAACACATCCAACTCGTTCGAAAGCCGCTTCGACCTCGCCTGCAACGCTGCGCACGCGCTTTCGCTTGCCGCGCTTCGCCGGCACGGCTACCGCTCGCGTGTTATGGAATGTATCCGTTGGGCCCGCATCAATACCGGGTCATGCGCGATGCCGACGGCGCTATGCGACCAACCTGAAACCGGCAACCGCGAAGTGGTGATCGAACGCGAACGCAAGCCGAATGCGCGCGCGCCTCATGATGGTGAAGCTGGTGGCGTCCACGGCAGACAGCTTGTGCAGGTCCGGGCGCCGGAAATATTCCCAGGACTGCTCCAGATCGCGCAACTCGCAGGCAAGGATCTTGACGGTTCCAGGCTTGTAGATCGAACCCTTCCACTTCAAGGCCACGTCCCGGTTGGCATTGCGGTCAAGAAAGGTGAATGTCTCCATGACCACGGGAAGGGAGGTATGAAGCTTCGCACCGGCACCCTGCAGAATTTCCCACTGCTCCCGCGCTTGCGCGTGGAGAGGATCCCGCGAAAGCGCAAGCGCGATCCACGCTCCGCTGTCGACGAAAGCGGCCTCGCGCTGCCGCATCAGGGCTCGTCGTGAACGGTGTCGTGCTCCACGGACAGGCGCTTCGGCTCGCCGTCCCAGATTGCGACCGGACCCTCAGCCTGCGGCTTGAGCACAACCTTTCGGACAGCGTCCCGAACCAGCTGCGCTACGCTCCGCCCCGAGCGGGCCGCGGCTTCGCGCAGCGCGGCAAGTTCCTCCTTGCGCAGGTATACCTGTGTCTTTTCCATATGTGTCACTTTATCCCTTGAAGTGACATATGTCAAACGGATTGGCAGCCTTGCCCAGGCGGCCTTGCCGCGCTGGGCGAACTCGCGCACGGTGCCGGATATGCCATAATCCGGGAATCCGGAAATTGGAGGCACCCATGGATGTCGTCAAGCTCGGCAAGAAGGGGCAGGTTTCGCTGCCCGCCTCGGTGCTGCGCAAGCTCGGGCTGGAGGGCAAGGCGACGCTGCTGGTCGAAGCGACCGACGATGGCGCGGTGATCCTGCGGCCGGCGGCGGTATATCCCGTCGAGCTGTATTCCGACGCCCGCTTGAAAGAGTTCGAGGAAGCCAACCGGATCTCCGCGGCGGACGCGAAGCGGGTGCAGAAGGCGCTGCGCTGGCGTCGCCGTTGAAGCTTTTTCTCGACGCCAACGTCGTCTTCAGCGCCGCCCACCAGGAGGCCGGCAACGCGCAGGCGCTCGTCGTTCTCGCTCGCGCGGGCAGGTGCGCGCTGCAAACCTCGGCCCACGCGCTGGAAGAAGCACGACGCAATCTCGCGCTCAAGTCGAAGGGCTACGAAGGCCGGCTTGCCGAGCTGCTGGCGGGCGTCGAGCGGGTCGCCGAGGCGCCTGCGGCGCTCGTCGAATGGGCGCGCGGGCAGGGACTGCGGCTCAAGGACGCGCCGATCCTCGCGGCCGCGGTGCACGCGGGCGCCGACATCCTCGTGACGGGCGATGCGCGCGATTTCGGCGCGCTCTACGAGCGCACGCTCCGCGGTGTGCAAGTGCTCCCGCCCGCGCGCGCGCTCGCGTGCGTCCTCGACGAAGCAGGCGTCTGAGGCGCTCACTCGATCGCCTCCTCGGCGTGCACCGCCGCAGAGCCAATAACGCATCCGAATTGGCGCTCCACCGCCGAGCGCAGCATCTCGTCGGCGACGTACTGCTCGAAAGTCTCGCCCTTGGTGAAACGCTCGACGCGCTCCGCGGCGGTCTGAATGTCGCTGAGGTATTTCCGCGCTTCAAGCCGCATAGAGCAAGGTCTTTTCCTGCTCCACACGTTGCCGGAAGTACCGATTGGCGAGGCCCGGGGGCGTGACGAGATCGACGGGGCGCGCGAACAGCGCTTCGAGCTCCTCGCGCAGCGATTCAATCTCACTGGACAGCACTGCGCTCATGGGGGCGATGTTACTACCTACATGCTCCTGCGGTACTGCCCTCCGACTTCGAAGAGCGCGTGGGTGATCTGCCCGAGCGAGCAGACGCGCACCGCATCCATCAGCACCGCGAACACGTTCTCGTCGTGGATCACCGCCTGGCGCAGGCGCTCGAGCATGGCGGGCGCCGCCTTCGAATTCCTCTTCTGGAAATCCCTCAGCCGCTTGAGTTGCGAGCGCTTTTCCTCCTCGGTCGAGCGGATGAGTTCCAGCTTCTGCGGAATGGAGTCGCCGTGCGGGTTGCGGAAGGTGTTCACGCCGATGATCGGGTACGAACCCTCGTGCTTGCGGTGCTCATACGTCATCGACTCTTCCTGGATCTTGGAGCGCTGGTAGCCCGTCTCCATCGCGCCGAGCACGCCGCCCCTTGAGCTGATCGCCTCGAATTCCTTCAGCACCGCCTCCTCGACCAGACTGGTCAGCTCCTCGATCACGAACGAGCCCTGGTTGGGGTTTTCGTTCTTCGCCAGCCCCCACTCGCGGTTGATGATCATCTGGATCGCCATCGCGCGGCGCACCGATTCCTCGGTGGGCGTGGTGATCGCCTCGTCGTAGGCGTTGGTGTGCAGCGAATTGG
>CAZXAR010000018.1:0-33384 GCA_964638135.1 uncultured Enterobacteriaceae bacterium
CGGCTACATGCGCCGCTATGCGGGCCGCTACAGCCTGAGGGCGTTCAGCGTGATGTACCTGGGGCTCTTTTTCTTCATCGCCCTGATCCTCGCGGCCGGCGACGTGCTGCTCTTCCTGCTCGCCTGGGAAGGCATGGCGATCCTCAGCTATCTGCTCGTCAACTACGAGCACGAGGAAGAAGAGCACACCCGGGCCGGCTATCTGATGCTGGCGATGGGTGAAGGCGGAACGCTGGCTTCGGCGCTCGCTTTGCTCGTGCTGGCGAGCGCCGGCTCGGCGCTCGATTTTGCGGCGATCACGCAATCTGCAGGCGCGCTGGGCGAGGCCCAGCGCTGGATGGTGTTTCTGCTGTCATTTTTCGGCTTCGGCGTGAAGGCGGGTCTCGTGCCGTTCAATTCGTGGCTGCCGCGCGCGCATCCCGTCGCGCCGGGCAATGTTTCGGCGATTCTTTCCGGGGTCATCCTCAACCTCGGCATTTACGGCATCGCGCGCGTCAATCTGGCCATCCTTGCGCCCGCCTCGCCTGCTCCGGGTTTGATCGTCCTGGCGGTCGGAACGGTCTCGGCGTTCCTTGGCATCCTCTACGCAACCACCGAGAACGATCTGAAGGCGATGCTCGCCCACAGCTCGATCGAGAACCTGGGCATCGTCACGGCGGCGCTCGGCGCCGGGCTGGTATTCATCGCGTCCGCGCAGCATTCGTTGGGCGCGATCGCGCTCCTGGCAGCGTTCTATCACATGATCAATCATTCGATCTACAAGGCGCTGCTTTTCCTCGGCGCTGCGGTGGTCGATTCGAAGGCCGGGACGCGCGACCTCGACCGGCTTGGCGGGCTGATCCGCCGGCTCCCGTGGACGGCATTATTCTTCCTTGTCGGTGCGCTTTCCATCTCCGCGCTTCCGCCGTTCAACGGGTTTGCGAGCGAATGGCTCACGCTGCAAGCGCTTCTGCGCAGCGTCGAGCTCTCTTCAAGCGCGGTCAAGCTGGCATTCGTCCTGAGCGGCGCCGTGCTCGCTCTCACTGCCGCGCTTGCCGTGACCTGCTTCGTCAAGGCCTTTGCCATGGGATTCCTGGGAACGAGCCGCTCGCGCCAGGCGGCCGAAGCGGGCGAAGCGGGCCGCTCGATGCTGGTGTCGATGGGGATGCTTGCGACGTTGTGCCTGCTGCTCGGCGTGCTTCCCGCTTACGTGACCTCCGCCATCGACCGCGCCGTGGAGCCTGTTGCACAAGCTTCAGCGGCCGAAGCGCTGGTGCCGCCGTTTTTTGCCGGAAGTCCCGGACATTCCGCGCTGCCGGCGGAATTCCGGGCGGAATTCCAGGAGCTAGGCGCCCGGACGGGCGAGAGCGTTGCGCCGGGGCCCGGCCTGGTGATGCTCCACCGCGGCGGAGAAAAAAATCCGGTCGTTTTTGCCATGTCGACGACGTACGGGTTCCTTGCGCTTGCGGCGCTGCTTGTCCTCGCCGCCGGCATCGTGCGCTGGCTTACGCGCAAGCGCCGGGTCGCGAGGCGCGAGCGCTGGGATGGCGGGCTGCGCCGCCTGCTGCCCGAGATGACCTACACCGCGACGGGGTTCTCCAATCCCGTGCGCGTGGTTTTCGACGCCGTGCTGCGTCCCCTGACGGTCGAGGATACGAAGGAAACCGTCGCCGAACATTTCCGCACCGCGATTCGCCGGACGCGGCACGACGTGCACGTGATCGACCGCTATGTCGCGACGCCCGCCGCGGCAGCGGTCTTTTGGATCGCGCACACGGCTGCGCGAATGCATCACGGGCGCATCAATGCCTACGTCGGTTACGTGCTGCTTACGCTCCTCGCCTTCCTGATTCTCGCGGCAGCCTCATAGGGAGCCGCCCGTGATCGCCGATGATGCCTGACGTGGAGGTCCGCTCGCCGGAGGCGCCGCTCTCGCCGGGCGAGGTGCATGTTCTCTGGTGGTTCATCCAGGGCAGCATCATGGAGCTCGAGACGCGGCTCCGGTTGCGGCGCGCGTGGGGCATGTGCGAACGACACAGCGTCGCCGCGCTGTCGACGGAGGCGGCGTTCCGTCACTGCTATCTGCACGGTCCGGCGATTCTCTACGCAGATCTCATGGATCGCGCTGTGCGCGCATTCGAGATGGCGGGGCCTCTCGCCGGTCCGCGTCTCGCTCGCAGGCTGCGTGTGCGCGGTCCCTGCTTGATGTGCGAGCTTCAGCTAGGGCCGAATTCCGCGGGGGGATTTATTTCCGACGAGCGCGTCGCCGAGGGGCGAGACCTTTCCCGATTCCGCTCCTTCATGGCGGAATCGGAACGGCACTGGCGCCCCACGGTGTGCGGCCGCTGCGCCTGCATTGCGGCGGCTGCGCGCTGCCGGATTCACCTGCTTGAGGATCTCGAGCGGAATCCGGCAACCGGGCTTGCGCAGCATCGCGCGCTGGTCGCGCGGATTGCGGCGCACGTCAAGCGATACAGCGTCTCCCTCCGCTGGGAGCGACGCGGGACCGATAGCGCCGAGGATCGCGCCGCGCTGGTTGGCGCCGTCGGATGGTGCGGCGGCTGGAACACGCTGCTCGGAGTTCTATGAGGAGCCGCTCCGTGGCAAGGGCTGAAACCTTGGGTGCGCGGTCCGCCGACGCGGACGCATCTGCCCCGAAAGCCTGCGCCCTGTGCGCCGCCATGCACGGTACGACCGCGCGCTACGCGCGAACGGTGCTTTGCAACTCGGAGCGGCGCGAGGCCAACGCCGAGGCGATTGCCGACGCGCTCGGGTTTTGTCCCGCACACGCCGCATTCGTCGCGGGCCTCGATGAGCACGGCGCGGAGATCGGCGCCGTGATGCGCCACGCGATCCTCAGAACCCGCATGCTGCTGGATGCCGGACCGGGCAAGGAGGATCGGTTGCTCGCGGTCCTCTTCGCTGCCGCGAATGCCTGTCCCGCGTGCCGCTATGCCGAGCGGCGTCTCACCGGATTGCTCCTTCGGCACGCCGCATTCCTGCGCACATCGGGGCGGGATCCAGCGCAACCGAAACGTTCCCTATGCCTGCCGCATTTTGTTTCTCTGATCGGCGTCTCAGAAAAGAAGGACTTGCTGTCGTGGGCCGCGATGGAAATCGAATTGCTGTCGAGAGTGACCAGGACTCTGGACCCCGGAGGACCCTCTGCGATGCTCGCAGCGACCCGTCTCGTCGCCGGCTACCCTGACGCGACCTCCGCTTTCCTGCTGAAGAGCGCTGCGCTGCAGGTCGAGGATGCGGGCTGCACGGTCTGCCTTGCGATGAGGCGGGCGTTCTTCCGTTGGATCGAGGCCCTTCGCGAGAGTATCCAGATCGACGCCGCCCCGGCGGTATTGCTTGCCACCTGTCCCGAGCACGTCTGGGCGTGCAATCTATTCGGCGACGGCGACGTAGCTGTACGCGCCACGCGGCACGCACTTGAGGCCGCTCTTCGGACACTGCGCCGCGCGGCCGCGAAACTGGAGCAGGAGGACCGCCGGCTCGAGGCCGAAGCGCGCAGCGTCTGGTTCAAGCGCAAGAACCCGGCGTATCTCCTCGGACAGCAACGGAATGCGATTACGAGAATGCCGCGCTGTTTCGCGTGCGAACGCGTCTCCGTGGCGCGCGACCGCGCCATCGGCGAGGTACTTGAGCGGATGCGCGAAAAGCGTCACCGGGAGGCGTTCGAACGCGAGTTCGGATTGTGCATGAAGCACTTTGCGCTCGCGCGCGTGATTGCCCCCGCAGGCATGGTACGGGATGCTTTGACGAAGGCCCATGCGGCGAAACTCGATTCGCTGGAGCTGGACTTGGCCGGCTTGACGCAGAACGCACGGGGCCTCGACCGCGCAATCACTGCAGCATCGCCGTGGAAAGAGGCGATTTGCCGTTTTTCCGGGTGCATGTGATGCTTGATGGCGGATGGCTCATGGGGAACGCGATGCTGAAGCTCGATATACCAGGTTTCGGAGCGTTGCGAATCGATCATCTCGTCCTCGATTTCAATGGAACGTTGGCGGTCGACGGCGGGCTCATCCCCGGCGTGGCGCGGCGGATCAGGCTGCTGTCGCGCACCCTGGCGCTGCACGTCTTGACCGCTGATACCTTCGGAACGGCTCGCGCGACGCTCGCAAATCTTCCTTGCACCGTTTCGATTCTGCCGGCGGAACGGCAAGACCGCGCAAAGGCGGCCTACGTGAAGCGCCTGGGGGCTGCGAGAACCGCCTGCGTCGGCAACGGTCGCAACGATTGCCTGATGCTGAAAGCCGCGGCGCTCGGCGTCGCAGTGCTGCAGCAGGAAGGCGCCTCGCGGGAGGCGGTGGCGGCGGCAGATCTCGTAATGCCCGGCATCGTCGATGCGCTGGATGCTCTGCATCACCCCTTGCGACTGATTGCTTCGCTGCGCTCTTGACGTCCTCGCCGATCATTCCGCGCAGCATCTGGGTGCTCGGCTTCGTGAGCCTGTTCATGGACGTCGCCTCCGAGCTGATCCACAGCCTGCTGCCGGTGTTCATGGTCACGGCGCTCGGCGCGAGCGCGCTTGCGGTCGGCATCGTCGAGGGTATTGCCGAGTCGACCGCGTTGATCGTGAAAGTATTCTCCGGCGCGCTCAGCGACTGGCTGGGAAAGCGCAAGGCGCTCGCGGTGCTCGGCTACGGGCTCGGGGCGGCTTCGAAGCCGCTCTTCGCGCTCGCGCTCTCGGTGAACTGGGTTCTCGCCGCGCGCTTCATGGACCGGATCGGCAAGGGAATGCGCGGCGCGCCGCGCGATGCGCTGGTCGCCGATCTCGCGCCGGCCGAGATCCGCGGCGCGGCGTTCGGCCTGCGCCAGTCGCTGGATACCGTGGGCGCGTTTCTCGGCCCGCTGCTCGCGATCGGGCTGATGATGCTGTGGGCAGGTGATTTCCGGGCCGTGTTCTGGTTCGCGGCCATTCCGGCCGTGCTGGCAGTGCTGCTGTTGCTTTTCGGCGTCGAAGAGCCGGCCGGAAGCGTGGCTCGCCCTCGACCAGCGAATCCGATTCAATGGCAGACGCTGGCGGAGTTGCGGAGCGCCTACTGGTTTGTCGTCGTCGCCGGTGCAGTCTTCACGCTCGCGCGATTCAGCGAAGCGTTCCTCATTCTGCGCGCGCAGCAACAGGGCCTGCCGGACGCCTTCGCGCCCTTGGTTCTCGTGGTCATGAACGTCGTGTACGCGCTATCGGCGTACCCGGCGGGCAGGCTCGCCGACCGGATGAGCCATCGCACACTGCTGGCGTGGGGCCTCGCAGCGTTGATCGCAGCCGATCTGCTCCTCGCGCATGCGCAGGAGCTGGCGGCGGTCGCCGCGGGCGTGGCGATCTGGGGATTGCACATGGGCTTGACGCAAGGGCTGCTCGCGACCATGGTGGCCGACACCGCGCCGGCGCATCTACGCGGTACCGCGTTCGGTTTTTTCAATCTCGCGAGCGGCATTGGCATGCTGATCGCGAGCGTGCTCGCCGGCCTGCTCTGGGACGTATTCGGCGCGGCGGTGACGTTCTACGCCGGCGCGGGATTCTCCCTGATTGCGTTTCTCTTGCTCATCGGCCGGCCCAGCCGGAGTTGATATACTAAGCAGAGGTTCCAAAATCAACTCCCGTCACACCGCAAATGCAGTGTTAAAGCAGGCGGGATTGCCGAAAAAGATTCTGCGTCAACCCGCCTTGGCCAGGCCCGGACGCAGCTCAGCGAGTTCGGCCTCGGCGAGCGTTTCCTTTTCGAGCAGCCGCTGCGCGCCGCGCTCGAGCACTTCGCGCTCGCGGCCGAGGATCGCCACCGCCTTGTCGTAGGAGCCTTTCACGATCTCGCGCACCGCGAGATCGATCTCGCGCGCGGTCTCTTCGCTGTGTTCGCGCGCCGCGGGCATCGGCACCGCGAGAAAGGGCGGCCGCTCCTCCTCGTAGGCGATCTGGCCGAGGCCCTTCACCATGCCGTAGCGCATGGCCATCGAGCGCGCGATCCCGGTCACCTTGGCAAGGTCGTCGGCGGCGCCGGTCGAGAGGTGGCCGAAGACGATTTCTTCCGCCGCCCGGCCGCCGAGCAGCACCGCCATCTTGTTTTCCAGTTCCTCGCGGGTCATCAGGAAGCGGTCCTCGGTCGGGCGCTGGATGGTGTAGCCGAGCGCGCCGACGCCGCGCGGGATGATCGAGATCTTGTGCACCGGGTCCGAACCGGGCAGCGACATCGCGACCAGCGCGTGCCCCATTTCGTGGTACGCGATGACGCGCCGCTCGGTCTTGTTCAGCACCCGGTTCTTCTTTTCCAGGCCGGCGACGATGCGCTCGACCGCGTGCGTAAAGTCCTCCAGCGTCACCGCGTCCGCGGCGCGGCGCGTGGCAAGGAGCGCCGCCTCGTTGACGAGGTTGGCCAGATCCGCGCCCGAAAAGCCCGGCGTGAGCGCGGCGACCTGCTCCAGCTCGACCTCGGGCGCGAGCCGGATTTTCTTCACGTGCACCTCGAGGATCTGGATGCGGCCCTTCTTGTCGGGGCGGTCGACCAGTACCTGGCGGTCGAAACGCCCGGCGCGCAGCAGCGCGGGGTCGAGGATCTCGGGCCGGTTGGTCGCCGCGAGCAGCACCACGCCGGTCGAGGGGTCGAAGCCGTCGAGTTCGGCGAGGAGCTGGTTCAGGGTCTGTTCCTTTTCGTCGTGGCCGCCCAGGCCGAAGCTGCCGCGCGCGCGCCCGAGCGAATCGAGTTCGTCGATGAAGATGATCGCCGGCGCCTTCTGGCGCGCCTGCTCGAAGAGGTCGCGCACCCGCGCCGCACCCACGCCGACGAACATCTCTACGAATTCCGACCCCGAGATCGAAAAGAACGGCACGCCCGCTTCGCCCGCCACCGCGCGCGCAAGCAGCGTCTTTCCGGTACCGGGCGGTCCCACCAGCAGCACGCCTTTCGGAATGCGCGCGCCCAGCCGGCCGTACCGGTGCGGGTCCTTGAGGAACTCGACGATTTCCTTCAGCTCTTCCTTCGATTCTTCCACTCCGGCGACATCGTCGAAGCTGACGCCGGTCTGTTTCTCGACGTACACCTTGGCGCGGCTCTTGCCGATGCTCATGAAGCCGCCCAGCCCCTGCTGGCCGGCGACGCGTCGGATGAGGAAGTACCAGACGCCGAAGAAGACCAGTGCAGGCACGATCCAGGACAGGAGGTCGCGCAACCAGGTGCTTTCGTACACGCGCGTGTACTTGACGCCGTACTTGTCGAGGCGCTCGGCGAGATCGGGGCTCACCAGGTTCGCCACCGCCACCGTCTTGCCGCCCTCGGGCGATTTGAGCCGGCCGGTGATGCGCTGCTCGGAAATCACGACTTCGTCGATCCGGTTCTGCTGCAGCAGCTTTTCGAATTCGCTGTACGGCAGAATCTCGACCTGCTGCGCCTGCGTCCACCAGTGCTGCAGGGCGAGCACCATCATGAGGGCGAACAGGAAGTAGCCGAGATTGAACTGGGTGCGTTTTTCCATTGCGCGGGCGAGGCCTGCAAACACCCTCAAGATGAGGGTTGCACGCGGTGGCTGCAAGCCCTGCTTGAAGTCGCTCCGAATGCCCCCATCTGAAACGGCAGATTATTGCGTCGGATCAACCGGATAACGCCATGCGCTTCGACAAGTTCACGACCCGGCTGCAGGAGGCCCTTGCAGAGGCCCAGAGCATCGCCGTGGGCCAGGACCAGCAGTTCATCGAGCCGCAGCACCTGCTCGCGGCGCTGCTCGCGCAGGAGGACGGCTCCGCCGCCTCGCTCATCGCCAAGGCCGGCGGAAATTCGGCCGCGCTCAGGCAGTCCCTGCAACAAGCGATCGCGCGGCTGCCGAAGGTGGAAGGGGCACCGGGCGAGGTGCACCTGTCGCGCGACCTTTCCAGCCTGCTCAACGTCGCCGACAAGGAAGCGCAGAAGCGCGGCGATCAATACATCGCCTCCGAGATGTTCCTGCTCGCGGCCTGCGCCGACAAGGGCGAGAGCGGACGCCTCATCAAGCAGGCGGGCGTGGACCGCAAGGCGCTCGAAAAAGCGATCGAGCAGGTGCGCGGCGGGCAGGCGGTCGGCTCGCAGGCGGACGAATCCCAGCGCCAGGCGCTCGCCAAGTACACGCTCGACCTTGCCGAGCGCGCGCGCCAGGGCAAGCTCGATCCGGTGATCGGCCGCGACGACGAAATCCGGCGCGTGATCCAGATCCTGCAGCGGCGCACCAAGAACAACCCGGTGCTGATCGGCGAGCCGGGCGTCGGCAAGACCGCGATCGTCGAGGGGCTGGCGCAGCGCATCGTCAACGGCGAAGTTCCGGAGTCGCTCAAGCACAAGCGCGTGCTTGCGCTCGACATGGCGGCGCTGCTTGCGGGGGCGAAATACCGCGGCGAGTTCGAGGAGCGGCTGAAGGCGGTGCTCAAGGAACTCGCGCGCGACGAGGGCAACACCATCGTGTTCATCGACGAGCTGCATACGATGGTCGGGGCGGGCAAGGCCGAAGGCGCGATCGACGCCGGCAACATGCTCAAGCCCGCGCTTGCGCGCGGCGAGCTGCATTGCGTGGGCGCCACCACGCTGGACGAGTACCGCAAGTACCTCGAGAAGGATGCCGCTCTCGAGCGGCGCTTCCAGAAGGTGCTGGTCGGCGAACCCAGCGTCGAGGCGACCATCGCGATCCTGCGCGGGCTGCAGGAGCGCTACGAGCTGCACCACGGCGTCGAGATCACCGATCCGGCGATCGTCGCCGCAGCGGAGCTTTCGCACCGCTACATCACCGACCGCTTCCTGCCGGACAAGGCGATCGACCTCGTGGACGAGGCCGCCGCCCGGATCAAGATGGAGATCGACTCCAAGCCCGAGGCGATGGACCGGCTCGACCGGCGGCTGATCCAGCTTCGCATCGAGCGCGAGGCAGTGAAGAAGGAGGCCGACGAGGCTTCGCGCAAGCGCCTGGCGCTGATCGAGGAGGAGATCGCAAGGCTCGAGAAGGACTACTCGGACCTGGACGAGATCTGGAAGGCCGAAAAAGCGCAGGTCGCCGGAAGCCAGCAGATCAAGGAACAACTGGAAAAGCTGCGCCTCGCGATGGAGGAGGCGCGGCGCAAGGGCGACTGGCAGAAAATGAGCGAGATCCAGTACGGCCGGATTCCGCAGCTCGAGGCGCAACTGAAGCAGGCAGAGACCGGCGCAAGCAAATCGGCCAGGGCGAAGCTTCTTCGCACCCAGGTCGGCGCCGAGGAAATCGCCGAGGTGGTATCGCGCGCGACCGGCATCCCGGTAGCCAAGATGATGCAGGGCGAGCGCGAGAAGCTGATCCGCATGGAGGAAAAGCTGCACGAGCGCGTGGTCGGCCAGGACGAGGCGGTGCGCCTGGTATCCGACGCGATCCGGCGCTCGCGCTCGGGACTCTCGGACCCCAACCGGCCCTACGGCTCGTTCCTGTTCCTGGGACCGACGGGCGTGGGGAAGACCGAACTCTGCAAGGCGCTCGCCGCGTTCCTGTTCGACTCCGAGGAGCATCTCATCCGCATCGACATGTCGGAGTACATGGAAAAGCACTCGGTCGCGCGCCTGATCGGTGCGCCCCCGGGCTACGTCGGCTATGACGAAGGGGGGCAACTCACCGAACAGGTGCGGCGCAAGCCCTACGCGGTGATTCTTTTCGACGAAGTGGAAAAGGCGCATCCGGACGTCTTCAATGCGCTGCTCCAGGTGCTCGACGAGGGGCGCATGACCGACGGCCAGGGGCGCACCGTGGATTTCAAGAACACCGTGATCGCGATGACCTCCAACCTCGGCTCGCAGATGATCCAGCAGATGGCGGAAAGCGACTACGCCGTGATCAAGGTCGCGGTGATGGCCGAGGTCAAGACCCAGTTCCGGCCGGAATTCGTCAACCGCATCGACGAGGTCGTGGTGTTCCACGGCCTGGGCGACGAGCACATTCGCGCGATCGCCCGGATCCAGCTCGGATTCCTGCGGCAGCGGCTTGCGCGCATGGAGTACGGGTTCGACGTGTCGGATACCGCCATCGCCGAGCTGGCCAAGGTCGGCTTCGATCCGGTGTATGGGGCGCGGCCGCTCAAGCGCGCGATCCAGTCCGAGATCGAGAACCCGCTCGCCAAGGCGATTCTCGAAGGGCGTTTCGCGCCCAAGGACTCGATCCGCGTCGACTGGCGCGGCGGGAAGATGCTTTTCGAATCGGCGCCCGCGAAAGCGGCCGCCTGAAAACCGCTACCGGGGGAGCGCGGCGAGCTGCGGCGCCCGAACGCCGGCGCGGATCCGACGGCTCTGCTGCAGCAGTTCCTCCCACATGCCGTCGATGTCCTTGCGGAACACGGTATCGAGGTCCGCGGAGAGCACCGACCACAGGCCGCGGTCGATTTCGCCCCTCAGCTCTCCGGGGCGCCAGCCCACGTAGCCGACGTAATAGCGGGCCTCGTTCGGCGTCGTCTCGATGACCTGGTCGATCACGTTGGCGCGGAACGCGAGGTAAAGGTTCTTCATCAGCGGCACCGAGCCTGCGCCCGGATTCACGTCGGCGCGCACCAGCGCGACCAGCGCGCCGCGCGAGAAGGGACCGCCGTAGTACACCGGATCCATCACCTTCCTGGACGGTTCATGGTCGGGAAACAGGCTCCCGAGCGAGCGCCGCGTCGGCCGGTTGAGGATCACGCCGACATGGCCGCCGTTGGGCGCCGGCGCCGCGATCAGCACCGTCTGACGGTAATCGAGGTCGCGGAACGCGGGATGCGCAACAAGCAGCAGCGCTTCCTCTTCCTGCGCCAGGCCCAGGATCGGCGCCACGAGGAGCGCAACCACCGCCAGCAGACAGATCGAACGAGGCATCCGAGCGTCCCCGAGGGAAATGTAAAGCATTCTAGCGCGTTCGCGCCCGGCATGTTTGCGAAAGGACCTCCGATTCGCGCGACAGGCCGTTGATTTGGCGATCTGCAACGCAGGTGCGCTTTTTTCCCTTGAATCCTTGCGCTGATGGTGCTAAATTTTTTTTGGGGCTCGCGACCGTGGCCGGGTTGCCCAGCCGCGGAAAAGCGGGATTCCGGGCGACCGTCCGGATACCGCGTAAAGATGCCGCACTGAAGGAGGCGGCGATCCTGCGAGTTCCAAGCGTGGCTTCATGCCACTTCGTAAGGTGCGCTGCTCTTGCGGCGCCGCCCGGTGATTCCGGGCCTATAGCCCCGCCTGTGGCGGGGCTTTTCGTTGGCGCTCCGGCACGCGCGTACCGACCGGCCTGCGTTCGGCGCGACGCACCAGCTCCTGCCACAGACCCTCCATGTTGCTGCGGAATACCGTGTCGGCGTCGGCCGGCAGCACGTACCAGCCGTCGCGCTCGAATTCGCTCTGCAGTTGGCGCGGCGCCCAGCCCGAAAACCCGGCGTAGAGCCGAAAGCGCGCCGCGCCGCTGCCGAGCAGCATGCGCAGGTTTTCCGGGTGCATCGTGAGATAGAGATTCTTCAGCACGTGAAACGCGGGCGCGGCGGGGGCGGTTTCCGAGCGAAACACGGCGACCAGGGCGTTGCGCATGACCGGACCGCCGAAAAACACCGGATCGCGATATTCGCCGGCAGGGAATTCGTCCGGCAACAGGCTCTTCAGGTCGAGCCGGGTGGGCCGGTTGATGATCACGCCGACGGTGCTGAAATCGGGCGCCTGCGTGACGAGCACCACGGTCTGGCGGAAATTCGGGTCGAGCAACCCCGGCTTCGCGACGAGAAATATCCCGTTGGGTGGATCACGCGGCTGGGCGGCAGCGATCGCCGCGGCGATGAGGCCGCCAGCCAGCAGCACACAGCGAACGAGCGCGTTCACGGCGTGATTATCCCGCCCGGATTTGACACCGATCAATCATCCTTGGACCATGGCGGCTAGCCTACGACGATGAAACGCATCCTGGTTCCGGTGGACGGGTCGGAAGGCGCGCTGCGCGCGCTGCACCATGCGGCGGCGCGCGCGAAGGAAGCCAAGGCGGAGGTGCACGTACTCCACGTCGAGCCGCCGCCGCACTACCAGGAGGCGCGCCTCTACGCCATGCACGAGGACATCGCCAGGGTGCACCGCGAAGCGCGCCAGCGATTGATCAAGGAGGCTACCGACCTGCTCGAAAGCGAAGGCGTGCCGCACGCCGCCCACATGGCCGACGGCGAGATCGCCTACACCATCGCGCACTTCGCGCAGGAGCAGAAGTTCGACGAGATCGTGATGGGCACGCGCGGCATGACCGCGCTCGGGCAGATCATGCTCGGCTCGGTTGCGAGCCGGGTCGTCCACTTCGTCAAGATCCCGGTCACCCTGATCAAGTAGCGCGCCGCCTGCGGCGGCGGCAGGAACCCGCGGCCGGCGCGGGCTTTCCCCGGTCTTCACTCGCTCTCGACGAGTTCGCCGAATTTCATCTTCACGCGCGTGCGCATGGCGGCTTCCAGCATGGTGTAGCCGCGCGCCGCGTGCAGGCCCTTGAAATGCGCCCGCCAGCCCTCTTCGGTCCGCTCGACCGAGATTCCCGCGCTTTGCATGATCGCTCCCCCCTGGCGCCAATCGGTGCTCGGGGCGAAAGGGTACGCACTCCCGTCCGGCCTCTTGTAGTAGATCTTGTTGTCTTTCGTGACCCGGATGATGAATCCGTCCTCCATGCGGACGAAAAAAATCTCTTCCGCCTTGGCCACGAAATAGTCCAGGTCGGAGGCCGCCAGTTCGTCGACTTTTCTCATCCTGTCGCTCGGGCCACCGTAACGCACGGGTTTGAGGTAGGTCAAGGGCGCTCCCGGCCTGCCCGAACACTATCGGGGGTCGGACGCTCTTGCGCCGATGGTCGCCCTGCGGGCACCATCGGCCTGTTTGTTCGGAACCCAAACCGAAAGGGGAAAATCATGGCGGAAGAAGTTCGCGCACCGCTCGCGGGAAACATCATGTCGGTGCTGGTCGAGCCCGGGACGGCGATCCAGGAGGACGACGAGCTGCTCGTCATCGAGGCGCTGAAGATGGAAAACATGGTGTACGCGCCGTGCGGCGGCACGGTGAAGGAAGTCCGGGTGAAAAAAGGCGACAAGGTCGAGGAGGACGCCGTGCTCCTCGTGATCGAGTGAGCATCCGCAGGCGGGGATGCAAGCGAGGCGACGATGAATTTCGAACTGACTGAAGAGCAGCGCCTGATCCAGGACACGGCGCATCGATTCGCCCTCGAGGACATCGCGCCGACGCTCGAGGAGGAGGAGCGGCGCCACGAATTCCGCGCCGACCGGGTGGCACGCATGGGAGGGCTCGGATTCTTCTCCTGTGCGCTCCCGGAAGCGCTGGGCGGCAGCGGCATGGGATTCATGGAATCGGTGCTGATGGCCGAGCAGATCGCAAGCGTCTCGGCGTCGTGGCGCCTGCCGTTCAACATGCAAAATCTCGGGCCGGCGCTGACGGTGGCCAAATTCGGCACCGAGGCGCAGAAGATGAAATACGTCCCGGGCTGGGTCGCCGGCACGCAGCTCGGCTTTTTCGCCATGACCGAGCCGAACACGGGCTCGGATGTGGCCAGCATGAAGACCCACGCGCTGGACAGGGGCGATCACTGGGAGGTGCACGGCAACAAGATCTGGATCTCGCAGGCGCACGTCGGCGACGCGGGGCTGCTGTACGCCTACACCGACCGCAGCAAGGGCAACAAGGGCATCACCGCGTTCCTCATCGAGCCCAAGAGGATGAAGGGCTGCACCGCGCGCGCGATCGAGACCAAGCTCGGCCTGCATTGCGCGCCGACCGGCGAGCTCGTGTTCGAAGGGATGCAGGTGCCGAAGGAAAACGTGCTCGGCAAGCCGGGCGAGGGCTTCCGCATCTGCATGTGGCAGCTCAACCAGACGCGGCTGGGCTGCGCCGCCGGAGCGCTCGGCGTCGCCGGTGGCGCGCTCGACCTCGCGATCCGCTACGCGAACGAGCGCACCCAGTTCGGCAAGCCCATCTCGCAGCACCAGATGATCCAGGCGCAGATCGCCGAGATGGTGGTCGAGCACCACGCCGCGCAGATGCTGGTCTATCGCGCCGCGTGGCTGAAGGACCAGGGCAAGCCGAGCCAGTACGAGACCTCGGTCGCCAAGCTCGCGGCGTCCGAAGCGGCGGTGCATGCCGCGAACGAGTGCATGAAGATCTTCGGCTCCTACGGCTTTTCCACCGAGTACCCGGCGGAGCGCTTCTACCGCGACGCCAAGTCGCTGCAGGTGGTGGAGGGCACCTCCAACATCCAGAAGATCATCATTTCGGGCATGGCCTGCGGCCACACCCCCAACCGCGAGTAGGCGGAGAAAGAACAATGAGACCGTATTTCGCGAAGATGCAGGAATTCGGCAAGGCACTCGCGCCGGCGCGGCTCGCGCGCACGCGCGAGAGCCGCTCCAGGCTCGAAGCCGTCGAAGCCGACATCGCGGCCGCGCGCAAGGCGAAGGAAGGTGTCGGCCTGCCCGCCGCCGAGATCAACAAGCGCGGCATGCTCACTATCTGGCAGCGCCTGGAATACCTGCTCGATCCGGGCACCTGGCATCCGCTGCACAGCCTCTACAACCCGCGCGACAACGAAGAGGGCACGACCAACGTCATCGACGGACTGGCGAAGATCTGCGGCCGCTGGGCGGTGGTCATCGGGTTCGACAACAAGGTGCTCGCCGGCGCGTGGCTGCCGGGACAGGCGGACAACGTGCTGCGCGTCACGAACCTCGCCAAGCGGCTGCACATTCCCCTCGTCTGGCTGGTGAACTGCAGCGGCGTCAAGCTTCCCGAGCAGGAGAAGTTCTATCCCGACCGCCGCGGCTCGGGCACGCCGTTCTTTCGCCACGCCGAGCTGGAGCAGGCGGGAATCCCCGTGCTCGCGGGCATCTACGGCACCAATCCCGCGGGCGGCGGCTACCAGGGCATCAGCCCCACGATCCTGCTTGCGCACAAAGACGCCAACATCGCGGTCGGCGGCGTCGGCATCGTGTCCGGCATGTCGCCGCGCGGCGGCTTCGACGTCGAGGGGCTGGAGGAACTGATCGCCAAGACGCGCGACTTCAAGGAACGTCCGCCGGGGCGGGTCGAGACCCACTACGGCGACACCGGTTTTTTCGCCCGCGTCTACGACGAGGAAAAAGGCGTGCTCGACGGCATCAAGGAATACATGCGCGCGATTCCGGCCTATGATCCGATGTTCTTTCGTGTCGCCGATCCCGCCGAGCCGCGCCTTTCCGCCGAGGATCTGTACCACCTCGTGCCTTTCAACCAGAAGGAAACCTACTCCTTCGACGACGTGCTCGCGCGCCTGGTGGACGGCAGCGAGCACAGGGAGTACCGGCCGCAGTACGGCCCGGAGGTGTACACGGGCTTGGCGAAGATGGACGGCATGCTGGTCGGCGTCATCGGCAATCGCCAGGGGCTGCTGCCCAGGGGCTACCCCGAGTACGCCGATTACCCGGGGATCGGCGGCAAGCTCTATCGCCAGGGACTGATCAAGATGAACGAGTTCGTGACCCATTGCGGCCGCGACCGGGTCCCGGTGATCTGGTTCCAGGACACGACCGGCATCGACGTCGGCGACGCCGCCGAGAAGGCGGAACTGCTCGGCCTGGGGCAGGCGCTCATCTACTCGATCCAGCAGACCGACGTGCCGATGCTGCTGGTGGTGCTGCGAAAAGGCAGCGCCGCCGCCCACTACATCATGGGCGGCCCGACCGCGAACCGGCACAACGCCTTCACGCTCGGCACCGCCGCCACCGAGATCTACGTCATGCACGGCGAGACCGCGGCGGTCGCCACCTACGCGCGGCGCGCGATCAAGGAAAAGGATTCCGGCCGGCCGCTCGAGCCGGTGGCGCAGAAGATGAACGAGATGGCGCAGAAGTACTACGACACCTCGCGCCCGGCGTACTGCGCGCGCTACGGCTTCGTCGACGAGATCGTGAACCTCGGCGCGCTGCGCAGCTACCTCAAGGCGTTTGCGGGCGCCGCGTACCAGAATCCGACCTCGATCTGCCCGCAGCACCTGTTGATGCTGCCGCGGATCATCAAGGGCTGAGCATCGTTTATCATGCGCGGCGTGGACACCGTCATGAATGCCGCTGCCGATTCAACACCCGATTCGCTCCACGCCCGCGCCGCGGCCGCCCCGCAGCGATGGACAGTGGAGGCGATCGCGCAGCTTTTCGATCTTCCGTTCAGCGATCTACTGCATCGGGCGCAGGAAGTGCACCGCGCGCATTTCGCCTCGGGCGACGTCGAGCTTGCGACGCTGCTTTCGATCAAGACCGGCGGCTGTCCCGAGGACTGCGCCTACTGCCCGCAGGCCGCGCGCTACCACACCGGGGTGGAGGCCGGAAAGCTCCTTTCGCTGGAAGAGGTGCTCACCGCGGCGCGCGCAGCGAAGCAAAGCGGCGCCACGCGCTTTTGCATGGGCGCCGCCTGGCGCGAACCGAAGGAGCGCGACCTCGAGAAGGTCCAGGCGATGGTGTGCGGGGTGAAGACGCTCGGGCTGGAGACCTGCGCAACGCTCGGCATGCTCACCGAAGGTCAGGCGCGGAGCCTCCGCGAAGCCGGGCTCGACTACTACAACCACAACCTCGATACGGCGCCCGAGTTCTACGGGAAAATCATCACCACCCGCGTCTACCAGGAGCGCCTCGACACGCTCGATTGCGTGCGCCGGGCAGGCATCAAGGTGTGCTGCGGCGGCATCGTCGGCATGGGCGAGACGCGTGCCCAGCGCGCCGGACTGATCGCGCAGCTCGCCAACCTCGAGCCGTATCCCGAATCGGTGCCGATCAATCACCTGGTCCAGGTTCCGGGAACGCCGCTGCACGGCATCGAGCCGCTCGATCCCCTGGAATTCGTGCGCACCATCGCGGTGGCGCGCATCACGATGCCGCGCGCGCGCGTGCGACTCTCGGCGGGAAGGCGCGAACTGGGCGACGCCGTGCAGGCGCTTTGCTTTCTTGCGGGCGCGAACTCGATCTTCTACGGCGACAAGCTTCTCACGACCGGAAATCCCGAGATCGAGGCCGACCGGGCGCTGCTCGCCAGGCTCGGAATCCGATCCGTCTCCTCCCCCTGAGCGCGGGAGCATTGCGGGCGGTTGTCATGCGCTTCGGGGGTGTGCTACCGTCCGAATACCGAAGGGAGAGCGGCAAGCAAAGGAGGAGCGATCATGCGACGCACCATCATCCCCGTCGCGGCCGTGTTCGCCGTATCCGCGGCGTTGAGCGGCTCCGCGACGGCACAGCAGGTGAACTGGAAGTTCTCCACCTGGGGCAAGCAACGGGCGTTCACCAAGGGCATCGAGACTCTGGCCGAAGTGGTCGCCAAGCACTCGGGCGGGAAGTTCACGATCACCATCGGCATGGGCGAACAGTTCTCCAAGGACCGCGAGAACCTCGACGGCATCAAGCTGGGCGCGATCGATGCCGCGCATTTCTGCAATTTCTACCATCCGGGCAAGAACCCGGCGTTCATGGTGTTCTCGCTGCCGTTCCTGCCGCTCGGCGACTGGAACGTGTCGCTCACGGTGCGCGAAACGCTGTTCAAGCATGCGGCGCTCGTTGCCGACATGGACCGCTGGAACGCGATGACCTACGCGACGACGCTGCTGCCGCAGTACGAGTTCATGGGCAAGGGCAAGCCGCCGGTGAACCTCGACGCCTGGAAGGGCAAGCGCGTGCGCGCCGGGGGCGGCCTCGGCGACGCGATGGAAGCGATCGGCGCGATCAAGACCACTACCACCGCCACCGAGGTCTATACCTCGATGCAGCGCGGCACCATGGACGCGGCCTCCTTTCCCTACACCTACAGCCACGTCGCCTACAAGATCCACGAGGTCGCCGACTGGTTCACCACCAACATGTCGCCGGGCACGGCCGAATGCCCGATCGTGTTCAGCAAGACGTCGTACGCGAAGCTTCCCGATCCCTACAAGAAGCTGCTCGCCGCGGCGAAGGCCGAGGTCGACAAGGCGCAGGTCCAGGCCTACATCGAGATCGACAAGAAGAACCTGCCGATGCTTCACAAGCTGCTCATTCCGGTCACCTACTCGGACGGGCAGCTGAAGGACTTCCGCAAGATCGCCGGCAAGCCGGTCTGGGACAAGTGGGTGAGTGAAAACAAGGACAAGTTCGACGCCCAGGGCGTGCTCGATCTTGTGTTCAAGACTGCCGAAGAGGCAGGCCGCTAGCCGCCGTTGACTCCGCACGGCGGCGAGACAGTGGACGCTTCCACGGCGCCGCCCGAGGAGGCCCCCCGCCTCGCGCGCTGCGACGCGCTGCTCGCGCGCGTCGAGAATCTGTTCAACCTCGTGGCGGCGCTGTGCATCTTCGCGCTGATGTTCCTCGGCATGGCGCAGGTCCTGGGGCGCAAGCTCTTCAACGCGCCGATGTCCGGCTACATCGATTTCGTGGAACTGTCGATGGCGACCTTCGCCTTCCTCGGCATCGCCTACTGCCAGCGCCTCGGCGGCCACGTGAGGATGGAGATGGTCCTGAAGTTCACCCACGGGCGCGCGCACTGGGCCATGGAACTCGCCGGCACCGCGCTCGGGCTTTTGGTCGTCACGATCCTCATCTATTACGGCTTCACGCACTTCGAGCGCGCCTGGACGCTCGGCGACTCCACCATCGATGCCGAGCTTCCCGTGTGGCCTTCGAAGCTGCTGGTGCCGACCGCCTTCTCGCTGCTGTGGCTGCGCCTTGCGCTGCAGCTCTGGGGCTTCGCGCGCCTGCTGCGGCACCCGGCCGCGCCGCCGATCGCGGTTCCCGAAATCCTCTCCGTCGAGAAGCTCGCCGCGAAGGAAATCGAGGAAAGCGCGGAGAAGCGCTAGGTGGATCCCTTCACGATCGGATTGATCGGCACCCTGGCGCTCGTCGTGCTGGTGTTCCTCGGCGTGCGGGTGTTCTTCGCCGCCGCGGCGGTGGGGTTGTTCGGCCTGGTGGCGATCATCGGCTGGGACGCCGGGGCCGGGATGGCGGGCACGGTCCCGCACTCGAAATCGGTGAGCTACACGCTGAGCGTGCTGCCGATGTTCATCATCATCGGGTTTCTCGCCTTTCACGCCGGGCTGACCGAGGCGCTGTTCGACGCGGCGCGCAAGTGGCTCGGCTGGGTGCCGGGAGGGCTTGCGGTGGCGACGGTGATGGCGACGACCGGCTTCGCCGCCGTGTCGGGGGCGAGCACCGCGACTGCGGCCGTGTTCGCGCGCGTCGCGATCCCGGACATGCTCAAGCACGGCTACGACAAGCGGCTCGCCGCGGGCGTGGTCGCCGCCGGCGGCACGCTCGCCACGCTCATCCCTCCGTCGGCGATCCTCGTGATCTACGCCATCATCGTCGAGGAGTCGGTGGGCGCACTGCTGGTGGCGGGGTTCCTGCCCGGCATCGTCTCGGCGCTCATCTACGTCGCGCTGATCGTCGGCATGGCGAAGCTGAATCCGGCGCTCGGCCGGCCGATCACCGGCTTTTCCTGGCGCGAGCGCTGGAAATCGGTCCCCGGCACGTTCCCGATCCTCGCGGTCGTCGTGATCATCTTTTCCGCGATGTACTTCGGCTGGGCGACGCCGACCGAAGCCGGGGCGCTCGGCGCGTTCGTCGTGTTCGTGCTGGCGCTCGTGCACGGCATGCGCTGGAAGGGGCTCCGGGAAGCACTGCTCGAATCGGCCAAGCTGACGGTGATGATCTTCTCGATCATCTGGGGCGTGCTGATGTTCGTGCGCTTTCTCGGCTTCGCCGGGCTGCCCGATGCCTTCGCCAAGTGGGTCGTGTCGCTCGACATGCCGCCGCTCGCGATCCTGATCTGCATCCTGCTCTTCTACACCGTGCTCGGCATGTTCATGGACGCGATCGGCATGCTGCTGCTCACGCTGCCGGTGGTGTACCCGGCGGTCATGGCGCTCGGCTACGATTCGGTCTGGTTCGGCATCATCGTGGTGAAGATGGCCGAGATCTGCCTGATCACGCCACCGATCGGGCTCAACTGCTTCGTCGTGAACGGCGTGCGGCCGGACATCCCGCTCACCACCGTGTTTCGCGGCATTTTCCCGTTTTTCCTCGCCGATGTGGTCACCGTCGGCGTCTTCATCGCCTTCCCGGAGATCATCCTCTGGCTGCCGAAAACGATGAAAATGGCGTGATCGCCCGGGCGACGTGCGAGGGGTCCTGAGCGCTCCTGTCGCGTCAGGGCAACAGGTCTGGCGGGAGGCCGTTCGGAGCGCCCGACGCCGGCAGGTTTTTCGCGGAATCGGGCCGCCGCGGTGGTCTAATAAAAGAATGGTGAAAACGCGTTTCCGGGGTCCGATTGCGGTCGCGCTGCTGGCCGCCGCCGCTACCGTGGTCGCTGCGCCGGGCGACGACAGCGGATGGTACGGCGGGCTCGATGCGGGCCGCAGCGGGCTTGGCCTGGGTTATCGGTTCGGCCCGAGCTTTTCGGTCGAGGGGAGCTACGCCGGGCGCGACCTCAATCGCGACCTCGCGCCGCCGGCCGCGCCGTGGGCGCCGCGTGCCGAGGCGTGGCCGGCGTACGGGATGAGCGCGCGCTACGAATTCTCCAAGCGCGTCTTCGGCCGCTTCGAGTGGGATCGCTACAGCCCGACGAACGAGCTCGAAGGGTTCCGCCGCGGCGACGACCGGTACCTGATCCGCTTCGGCGTCCGGTTCTAAGGCTTCTCCGGCCCAGGTTTCTCACCCCGCCATAGCGGCGGCGCAGGTTCGCGCTTGACGAGTCTGTCGTCACATATCATGATATATGACGACAATGGCGACGCATGCTTTCGGCCCCGCGGATGCACCGATCATCGCTCGTACCCCCGATCTCGCGGCGTGGCTTGCGAAGAAGTCGCATTTCCTGTTCGGCCCGCGACAGACCGGAAAGACGTTTCTGGTGCACCGCGCGCTGCCGCGCGCCCGCGTGTATGACCTGCTCGACAGCTCGGTGTACCTGGCGCTGAGCCAGCGGCCCGGGCGCCTGGCGGAGGAGCTGGCGGCGAACGACCGGGTAGTCGTGATCGACGAGGTGCAGCGCCTGCCCGAGCTCCTGAACGAGGTTCATCGCCTGATCGAGGAGCGCGGCATCCGATTCCTGCTCACCGGTTCGAGTGCCCGCAAGCTGCGCCGAGGGGGCGTGAACCTGCTCGGGGGCCGCGCCCGCACGCGGCATCTCCATCCGCTGAGCTGGCGCGAACTCGGGGCCCGTTTCGATCTGGATCGCGCGCTCGAGCGCGGACTGCTGCCGCCGATCTACTTTTCAGACGACCCCAGGGCCGATCTCGACGCCTACACCGGGACCTACCTGCAACAGGAGATCGTGGCCGAGGGCGCGACGCGCAACGTACCGGCGTTCAGCCGCTTTCTGCGCGTGGCGGCGCTCTGCAACGCGACCCTGGTCAATTTCACCAACGTGGCGAGCGATGCGCAGGTGCCGCGGACCACCGTCTACGAGTATTTCGACATCCTGCGGGAAACGCTGCTCCTGCACGAGGTTCCCGCGTGGAAGGCCTCCGTCAAGCACAAGCCGCTCGTATCGTCGAAGTATTATTTCTTCGACGTCGGAGTTGCATCGGCATTGCAGGGGAGGGCGCTCGCACCCGGTCGCGGGACGCCGGAGTTCGGCATTGCGTTCGAGACGTGGCTGCTGCACGAGCTTCTCTGCCACCGCGATTATGTTTCCGGGCAACCGATCCGTTACTGGCGTTCCACTTCCGGGTTCGAGGTGGATTTCATCCTGGGGGACCATACGGCGATCGAGGTGAAGGCAAAAGAGAACGTATCGGCGAACGACCTGAAGTCGCTGCGCGCGCTCGCCGAGGAGAAAAAGCTCAAGCGCTACGTCTGCGTGAGTCTCGAGCCGCGCCGCCGGGAAGTGCAGGGCGTCGGCGTTCTCCCTTACCGCGATTTTCTCGAAGCGCTCTGGGGCGGCGAATTTTCAGGCTGAATCGCGGCGGACGTCTAAATCAGCCCCATCCCTTTCAGGACGGAAAGCATCACCGCGGCGGCGACCACCGAGCCGACCTGACCGCCGGTGTTCGCGCCGGCGGCGTGCATGAGAAGGTGGTTGCGCTTGTCGTAGCGCAGCCCTTGGGTCTGCACCACGCGCGCCGCGATCGGGTAGGCGGAAATCCCGGCCGCGCCGATGAGCGGGTTCACCTTGCCGCCCGTGAGCTTGCAGACGAGCTTTCCGAACAGCACGCCCGCCACCGTGTCGAGGCTGATGGCGACGAACCCGAGCCCGAAAATGGCGAGCGTCGTGGGCTTGAGAAACGCGTTGCCTTCCATGGTGCCGCCGATCGCAAGGCCGAGGAAGAGAGTCACGACGTTCGCGATTTCGTTCTCGGAAGCCTTGGTGAGACGCGCCACCACGCCGCATTCGCGCATGAAGTTCCCCAGCATGATCGTGCCCATCAGCGGCAGCCCCTTGGGCGCGATCAACCCGGTCACCAGCGTGACCACGATCGGAAAGAGGAGCCTCGTCATGGGAGAGACGCTTTTTTTCAGCGCCTTCATCCGGATCACGCGCTCGGCGGGCGTGGTGAGCGCCTTCATGATCGGCGGCTGGATGATCGGCACCAGCGCCATGTACGAGTAGGCGGCGACCGAGATCGGCCCGAGGAGCTGCGGCGCGTACTGCGAGGCGACGTAGATCGCGGTCGGGCCGTCGCAGGCGCCGATCACCGCGATGGCCACCGCTTCGAGCTCCGGGAACCCGAGCGCGAGCGCGAGGATCAGGGTGAGGAAGATGCCGATCTGCCCCGCCGCGCCGAACAGCAGGATGCGCGGGTTTTCCAGCAGCGGGCCGAAATCGGTCATCGCGCCGATGCCGACGAAAATGAGCAGCGGGAAAAGCTCGTTCGCGATCCCGGCCTCGTACAGCGTGCGCAGGAATCCGCCCTGGTCCATCAGGTCGCTGAGCGGAATATTCACCAGCACGCAGCCGAACCCGATCGGCACGAGCAGCAGCGGCTCGACGTTCTTGCGCGCCCCCAGGTAGAGGAGCGTGCCGCCGACCGCCAGCATGACGACGTTGGGCAGGCCCTGCGTGAAGAGGTACGTGCCGCCCGCGCCGAGGCCCGACAGGCCGGCGATCACCGATTCCATCATTTCGCTTCCTCCGCCGGTTTTTTCTCCGCGGGCTTTTCTTCGCCGGCGAGCGGAAAGGCCTTTTTCAGCAGGTCAACGACGAGGCTCAGGATCCAGAGCGTGAGGAAGGTTCCCGCCACCCCCACGATCATCATCGTGATGCCGAAGGTCCACTTGTCCATGCGTTCGATTCCGCCGGTTCGCTGCGCTCAGGTGAATCCCTGGATCCCGGTCTGCGCGCGGCCGAGGATGAGGGCGTGGATGTCGTGCGTGCCTTCGTAGGTGTTCACCACCTCGAGGTTCACCATGTGGCGGATGACGCCGAATTCGTCGGAGATGCCGTTGGCGCCGAGCATGTCGCGCGCCAGGCGCGCGATGTCGAGCGCCTTGCCGCAGGAATTGCGCTTCATGATCGAAGTGACTTCGACCGCCGCCGTGCCTTCGTCCTTCATGCGCCCCAGGCGCAGGCAGCCCTGCAGCCCGAGCGCGATCTCGGTCTGCATGTCGGCGAGCTTTTTCTGGATGAGCTGGTTCGCGGCGAGCGGCCGACCGAACTGCTTGCGCTCGATCACGTACTGGCGCGCGCGGTACCAGCAGTCCTCGGCGGCGCCGAGCGCGCCCCAGGCAATGCCGTAGCGCGCCGAGTTGAGGCAGGTGAACGGGCCCTTCAGGCCGTGCACCTCGGGAAGCGCGTTTTCCTCCGGGCAGAAGACCTCATCCATCACCACTTCGCCCGTGATCGAGGCGCGCAGCCCGACCTTGCCGTGAATCGCCGGCGCCGAGAGCCCCTTCATGCCCTTTTCCAGGACGAATCCGCGGATCGGGCCGGCATGCCCCCTGTCGTCGGATTCCTTTGCCCAGACCACGAACACGTCGGCGATCGGCGAATTGGAGATCCACATCTTCGACCCGTGAAGGCGGTAGCCGCCCTTCACTTTCCTTGCGCGGGTGAGCATCGAGCCGGGGTCGGAGCCGAAGTTGGGCTCGGTGAGGGCGAAGCAGCCGATCGCCTCGCCCGCCGCGAGGCGCGGCAGGAATTTCTGCTTCTGCGCCTCGGTGCCGAACTCGTGGATCGGCAGCATGACGAGCGAGGACTGCACGCTCATCATCGAGCGGTAGCCCGAGTCCACGCGCTCGACTTCGCGCGCGATCAGGCCATAGCTCACATAGTTAAGCCCGGGGCCGCCGTGCTGCGCCGGGATGGTGGGCCCGAGCAGTCCGACTTCCCCCATCTCGCGAAAGATCTTCGGGTCGGTCTTTTCGTGGCGGAACGCCTCCAGGATCCGCGGCGCGAGCTTTTCCTGGCAGTACGCGTGCGCCGCGTCGCGCACCATGCGCTCGTCCTCGTGGAGCTGGTCGTCGAGGAGCAGCGGATCGTCCCAGACAAACCGGGCCTTCGCCTTTTGCTTCACCGGTCCCCTCGCACCACCTCTTCGGAAAGCGCCATCTTATGCCCGAGGCGCTCGGCGGCCGATCTGACCTGCATCAAGTTTCAGTGCATGCGCTCGAGGATGACGGCCAGCCCCTGGCCGACGCCGATGCACAGCGACACGGCGGCGTAGCGGCCGCCGCTCTCCTGTAACTGGCGCGACACCGTAAGCGCGAGGCGCGCGCCCGAGCAGCCCAGGGGGTGTCCGATCGCGATCGCGCCGCCGTTCGGGTTGACGCGCGGGTCCTTGAAATCGATTTTCAGGAGCTTCAGGCAGCCGAGCACCTGGCTCGCGAAGGCCTCGTTGATCTCGATGATGTCAATGTCCTTGAGTTCGAGCTTGGCGCGCTCGAGCGCCCTGGGAATTGCGTAGGCGGGACCCACGCCCATGATCCGCGGCTCGACCGCTGCCGAGGCGGCCGAGAGCACGCGCGCGAGCGGTTTCTTGCCGTTTTTTTCTCCCCAGCGGTGGCTGGCGACGATGAGCGCCGCCGCGCCGTCGTTCACTCCCGAGGCGTTGCCCGCGGTCACCACGCCGCCTTCGAAAAGCGGCTTCAGCTTCGCCAGCGCTTCCGCCGTTGCGTCGCGCCGGGGATGCTCATCCACTTCGAGCACCGTGGGCGCGGCGTCCTTCTTCTTCGCCGGCAGCGCGATCGGCAGGATCTCTCCTTCGTAGAAGCCCTCGGCCTCGGCCCTGGCGTATTTTTTCTGGGAGGCGAGCGCGAACTCGTCGGCCTGCTCGCGCGTGACGCCGAATTCCTTCGCCACGTTGTCGCCGGTCTCGGGCATCGAATGGTCGCCGTACTGTTTCTTGAAGCGGGGGTTGGTGAAGCGCGAGCCGATGGTCGAATCGAACATCTTCACTTCGCGCGAGTAGGGCGACTCGGCCTTGGCGATCACGTACGGCGCGCGCGTCATGCTCTCGACGCCGCCCGCGATGTAGAGGTCGCCTTCGCCGCAGGTGATGGCGCGCGCGGCGTCGGTCACCGCCTGCAGCCCGGAGGCGCACAGGCGGTTGACGGTCACGCCGGGCGTAGTGGGCGGAAGGCCTGCCATCAACGCGGCGAAGCGTGCCACGTTGCGGCAGTCCTCGCCGGACTGCGTCACGCAGCCGAGAATCACGTCGCTTATTTCCTCCGGGACGATCTTGTTGCGCCGGACCACCTCGGCGATGACTTCGCCGGCGAGATCGTCGGGCCGCACCGCGGCGAGCTTCCCGGCGTGCCGCCCGATCGGGGAGCGCAGTCCGTCGTAAATGTACGCATCCAGCATGGCAGCACCTCGATTGGGGTCAGAGTAAATGGGGTCAGAGTCAGGAATCCTGCGTCAGGAGCGAAACGCCCAGCCGCGCGCGGCGCTTGAGCCAGGGGCTCGGGCGGTAGCGCGGGTCCTGATAGAACGAGTGCATCGCCTCGAGCACCCGCAGAATTTTCGCCGCGCCGAGCGCATCGCCCATGGCGAGCGGTCCGCGCGGGTAGCCCAGACCAAGCACCACGGCCGAATCGAGATCCGCCGGTGTCGCGATCCGCTGCTGCACGATGTCGCAGCCGACGTTGACGATATGCGCGACCACGCGCTGGGCGACGAAACCGGGCGAGTCCCGGATCACCGCCACCGGCACGCCATCGGAGGCGAGCAGCCCGTGCGCTGCGTCGCGCACCTCGGGCCGGGTGACCGGTGTCGTCATCAGGGTGCGCCGCTTGGCGAAGCCAAAGAGCGGATCCACCGCCACGGTGCGCGCGGGATCGATCAGCAACTGCAGCGCGGTCGTGGTCGCGTCCTGGCCATAGGGGGCGACGAAGCAGACCGCTTCGGCCGAGGGCTTGGGCGCCGTTTCCACCTTGGCGCCGAGCTTGCCGAGCAGCTCCCTCAGCTCTGGCGCATTGTGCGCGACCCATACGACCCCTGCCTTGGCAGAGGGTGCGGGCGGCTCGGGAATCTTCTCGGCGGCGCCGTCCTTGCCGTACGCGTACCAGCCGCGGCCGCTCTTGCGCCCCAGCAGTCCGGCGGCAACGCGCGGCTCGAGCAGGTACGAAGGGCGGTATTTCGGCTCGTCGAAGTACTGCTCGAAGAGCGACTTGTGAACGCTGTGGTTGACGTCCAGCCCGACCAGGTCCATCAAGCCGAACGGTCCGAGCCGGAATCCCGCCGCCTCGGTGAGGATGCGATCGATGGTGGCGAAATCGGCGATCCCCTCGGCAAGCACCCGCAGCGCCTCGGGAATGTAGCCGCGCCCCGCATGGTTCACCACGAACCCCGGCGTATCCTTGCAGCGCACCGGCGTGTGGCCGTAGCGCCTTGCGAGTTCGGCGAGCGCGTCGGTCACCCACGGCTCGGTGAGTTCGCCGGCCACCACCTCCACGATCTTCATCAGCGGAACCGGGTTGAAGAAGTGGTACCCGGCAACGCGCCCGGGCTTGCGGCAGGACGCCGCCATCGCGGTCACCGAGAGCGAAGACGTGTTGGTCGCAAGAATGGCGGCCGCGCCGACGATGTCCTCGAGCGCGCCAAACAGCTCGCGCTTTGCCGCGAGATCCTCCACGATCGCCTCGATCACGACGTGCGCGGGCGCCAAGCCTTCCAGCGTTCCGACGACCTCGATGCGGGCGAGCGTGGCGGCCACCTCCGCGGGCGGCATGCGCCCCTTTTCGGCGAGGCGGCCGAGCGCCTGTGCGATCGAACCTTTCGCCGCGTGCGCGGCCCCCGGCAGAGTGTCGAACATGAGGGTGCGCACGCCGCACTGCGCCAGCACCTGCGCGATGCCGCGCCCCATCGTGCCGCTGCCGGCGACCGCGGCCACGAGGTCGCTGCGATGGACATCCAGCATGACGGACGATTGTACGACGGCAGGGCTATAATCTTTGTGAAACAGGTGGCTTGACGCGGGCGGACTACGATCAACGGAGGGAGCCGCACATGAAGTATCGCAAGATCCTTCTCGCCTACAACGGCTCGCAGGAAGGTAAGCGCGCCCTGCTGGAATGCGCCGATCTGGCCGGATTCCTGCAGGCGGAGACGCACCTGCTCGCGGTGGCGAGCATGCCGCCGAGCCTGTTTCTCACCGAGGGATTCGTTCCCGAAGAGCTGCTGGAAGAGGAAAAGAAGCGCACCCAGCAGATCCTCGACGAGGGAGTCAAGTCGCTCGCCGAGCGCGGCTTCAACGCCGCCGGGCATCTCGCGGTCGGCGAGCCGGTGGAGGAAATCTGCCGGCTTGCGAAGGAGCTTGGGGCCGAGCTGATCGTGGTCGGCCACAACCAGGACACCTCCTTCGCGGCGCGCTGGTGGAAGGGCTCGGTGGGCGCAGCGCTCATCGACTACGCGCCCTGCAGCGTGCTGATCGCGTTGTCCAAGGGCTGAGCGCGTAGTCCGGGATCGTGTAGACAAAACCCGCCGTTTCGCCGCAGTCTGCGAAAGGACCCGCGCGAGCGGGCCTTTTGTTTTTAGAATCCGCCTCCTATGACCTCATTCGGACGCAAAGGCCGGCTCGAGGACGAGCGCATGCTGAAGGGCGCGGGGCGCTATGTCGCGGACTGGAATCTGCCGGGACAGGCGTACGGCTACTTCCTTCGCTCGGACCGGCCGCACGCCGAGATCGTCTCGATCGATGCTTCCGCCGCGCTCGCGATGCCGGGCGTCGTTGCAGTGCTGACGGGAGAGGACATTGCCGCCGCTGGCTACGGCTCGCTCACCGCCGCGGCGCCGATGAAGGGCAGGGGCGGGGCCGAGCTGCGCCGCCCGAACCACCCGATGCTTGCGCAGCGCCGCGTGCGCTACGTGGGCGAGCCCGTTGCACTGATCGTCGCCGAAAGCGCGGCGCTCGCGCAGGACGCGGCGGAAGCGGTGACAGTTGAGTTCCACGACCTTCCCGCCATGATCGAGGCGCTCGAAGCGCTCAAGCCGGGCGCACCGCAACTGCACGCCGATGTCCCGCGCAACCTGGCGCTCGATTTCGTCGGCGGCGACGAGGAGGCGACCCACGCCGCGTTCGCGCGCGCGCAGAGAATCGTGCGGCTCACCTCGTATCACACGCGCGTCGTGGGCAACCCGATGGAGCCGCGCGGTTGCATCGGCGCCTACGATGCCGCTTCGGGGAATTTTCACCTCCACGCGTGCACCCAAGGCGTGACCGCGATCCGCGGCCAGATGGCGCCGGTGCTCGGCGTGCCGCCGGAGAAAATCCGCGTCATCGCCGAGGAGGTGGGCGGCGGCTTCGGCGTGCGGTTCAACACCTACCCCGAATACTGCGCCGCGCTCGCCGCGGCGAAGAAGCTCGGCCGCCCGGTGAAATGGGTCGGCACCCGATCGGAGATGTTTCTTGCCGACGAGCAGGCGCGCGACATCGTGCAGCGCGGGGAGCTCGCGCTGGACCGGAACGGGCGCATCCTCGGCATGCGGTTCGAATTCGTGTGCAATCTGGGCGCCTACATCGCGTTCACCGGAGCGTTCGTGAACACGGTGAACCTCGTAAACGTGGTGAGCGGCGTATACGACGTCCAGGCCGTTCACGTACACGCCTCGCTCACCTTCACCAACACGGTGCCGACCGCAGCCTACCGCGGTGCGGGCCGGCCGGTGAGCTCCTACGCGATCGAACGCCTGGTGGACCAGGGCGCGCACGAGATCGGCATGGATCCGGCCGAATTCCGGCGCCTCAACATGGTGCGAAAGGAGCAGTTTCCCTACAGGATCGTCACCGGCTTCGAATACGACTGCGGCGATTTCCAGGGCGTGCTCGACAAGGCGGTGCGCGAGGCGGACTGGAGCGGATTCGCGGTGCGGCGCGCGGCGAGCGAAAAGCGCGGCCGCCTGCGCGGGCGCGGCATCTCGAGCTACATCGAGGCAAGCGGCTCGGGCGGCTTTGCGCCCTACGACCAGGCGCAGATCCTGTGGGACGAGCGCGCCAACATCACTTTGCAGGCAACCTCGCACAGCCACGGCCAGGGGCACGAGACGGTCTATGCGCAGATCGTCTCCGGGGTGCTCGGCGTGCCGATGGAGGCGATCCGGCTGCGCACCGCGGGCGCGGACATGGTGGTCACCGGCAATCCGACCGGAGGCTCGCGCTCGCTGCTCGGTTTCGGCAGCGTTTTCCTGATCGCGGCGCAGGAAGTGGCGAAGCGCGGCATGCCGCTCGCCGCCGAGGCGTTGGAGACCGCGGAAGCCGACATCGAATTCGGCGCGGGCGAATACCGCATCAAGGGAACCGACCGCCGTATCGCGATCGCCGAACTTGCGAAGAAGCATCCGGGCAAGCTCGACATGGATCTCAAGGACATCAAGGTCGGCTCGACCTTTCCCAACGGCTGCCATATCGCGGAAATCGAGATCGAGCCCGAGACCGGGGAGGTTGAGATCGTCTCCTACGTCGCGGTGGACGACGCGGGGACCATCATCAATCACCAGATCGTGGAAGGGCAGATGCAGGGCGGAATCACGCAAGGAGCGGGGCACGTCCTCGGCGAACAGGCGGTCTACGACGCGGAAAGCGGGCAGCTGCTTTCGGGGAGCTTCATGGACTACCCGATGCCGCGCGCGGTGCTCGTCAACGACCTGCGCGTGCTCGAGCATCCGGTGCCGACAACGACCAATCCGCTCGGCGCCAAAGGGGTGGGCGAAGCGGGCGTCACCGGCTCGATGCCCTGCCTCATGAACGCGGTGCTCGATGCGTTGCGGTCGGCCGGGGTGACGCACTTCGACATGCCGGCAACGCCGCAGCGGCTCTGGGCGGCGATCCGGGCGGCGAAAGCGGGCAATCCGCGCGCGCTGGCAGTCGCCGAGCTCGCCCCCTAGCAGAAGCGGAAGTCCACCTCGGGCCGGCGCCCGCTCACGATGTCGGCGAGCGCGCGTCCCGAGCCGCAGGCGTGCGTCCAGCCGAGCGTGCCGTGCCCGGTGTCGAGAAAGAGATTCGGGTAGCGCGTGCGGCCGATATAGGGAATGTTGCCTGGCGTCGCCGGGCGCAGCCCCGCCCAGAATTCGGCCTTCGCTTCGTCGCCGGCGCCGGGAAAGAGCTCCAGCGTGCGCTCGAGGATCGCGCGGCAGCGAACTTCATTGATCGTGTCGTCGTAGCCGGTGAGCTCGGCGGTGCCGGCGATGCGCAGGCGCTCGCCCAGCCGCGCAAAGACGAGTTTGTGGGTTTCGTCGGTGAGCGACACGGACCAGGCGGCGGAAGCATCGCGCACCGGCATCGTCACCGAATAGCCCTTCGCGGGGTAGATCGCGAGCCGGACTCCGATCGGGCGCAGCAGAAGCGGGGTGAAACTGCCGAGCGAGACGACATAGGCGTCGCCCCGGATCAGATCTCCCGCCGCCTGCACGCCGGCAATCCGCCCGCCCTCGGCGACGATGCGCTCGATCGCCTTGCCGAACGCAAACTGCACGCCGCGCTCGGCGCACTTCCCAGCCAGGGCGACGGTGAACTTGTGCGCATCGCCGGATTCGTCCTCGGGCGAATAGGTGCCGCCGACGAGGCGCGCGCGGAGCGCGCCCAGCGCGGGCTCGATCGCCACGCACTCGTCCGGCGTTTTCGGCACGCGGTCGCAGCCCAGCTCGCGCATCGTGCGCGCCGAGCGGAGGCCCGCTTCGAAATCGCTCCGCTCGGTGTAGAAGTGCAGGATCCCGCGCTGGAGCTGGTCGTACTCGATTCCGGTGGCACGTCGGAGCGCCCGCAGCGTCGCGCGGCTGTAGAGGCCGAGCCGAACGAGCTGCGCGGTGTTGGCGCGGCTGCGCGCGGGCAGGCATTCGGCGAGAAACCGCAGTCCCCAGAGCCATTGCTGCGGGTCGGCGCGCAGGCGGAATAGCAGCGGCGCATCGTCGCGGCCGAGCCATTTGAGGATTTTTCCGGGCGCATCGGGGGTCGCCCAGGGCTCGGCGTGGCTCACCGAGATCTGGCCGCCGTTGGCGAAGCTCGTCTCCAGGCCCGCCGCGGGCCGGCGCTCGAGCACGAGCACGTCGTGCCCCGCCTCGCGCAGGAACCAGGCGGCGGCGATGCCGACTACGCCGGCGCCGAGCACGATGACCTTCATCCGATCCGCCCCGCGAACCTGCACTTGATGTCTTGCCGGATCATGGCAATCTTGCGCCAGGAGAAAAACGATGATTGTAGGCAGGAACGATGGACATCCTTGAGCGCTGCCTGGCGCGGGTCCGGGGCCAGGGCCGGCGCGTCGTATTTCCGGAAGCATCCGACGAGCGCGTGGTCGCGGCGGCGCGGCTCCTGCGCGAGCGCGAGATCGCGGAGCCGATCGTGCTCGGTGAAACGTTTGCGAGCGAACGGGTGGAGGCCTATGCCGCGCTCTATAAGAAGGGGCGGCCCGACACGGATCCGAAAATCGCCCGCCGGCTCGCGGCCAAGCCGCTCTTTCACGCCGGGCTGATGCTCAAGGCGGGGGATGCCGACGCGATGATCGCCGGGGCGTCGAGCACCACTGCGCGCGTGATCGAGGCGGGACTGATGACCGTGGGGCTCGCGCCTCAGGTGGCGACGCCCTCGAGTTTTTTCCTCATGGCGCTGCCGGGCCGGAGCCTGCTTTTTGCCGACTGCGCGGTGAACGAGGATCCGGGCGCCGAGCAGCTCGCCGACATCGCGCTCGCCTCGGCGGCAAGTTTCCGCAGCCTTTACGGCGAGGAGCCGCGCGTTGCGCTGCTTTCCTTTTCCACCAAGGGAAGCGCCAAGCACGCGCACGTCGACAAGGTGGTGCGGGCGCTCGGCATCGCCCGCAGCCGCGACCGCTCGCTCGCGATCGACGGCGAACTGCAGGCCGACGCGGCGCTCGTTCCCGAGGTGGCGGCAAAGAAGGTGCGGGAAGAAAGCGCGGTCGCGGGCCGCGCCAACGTTCTTGTCTTTCCGGATCTCGACGCCGGCAACATCGCCTACAAGCTCACGCAGTATCTCGCCGGCGCGCGCGCCATCGGCCCTGTGCTGCAGGGCTTTTCCCGCCCGATCAGCGACCTCTCGCGCGGCGCGAGCGTCGAGGACATCGTCGCCACGGCGGCGGTGCTGCTCGCGCAGCAATGAGACGGCTCAGCGCCCGAGGACGACGTCAATTCCGGACAGCAGGAGGCCCAACTTTGCGCGCGAGAGTTTTCCCGCGCACTCCGTGAGCAGGCTCTTGTCCAGAGCGACCAGCTGGGACACGTTGGCGACCGAGTCCTTCCGCAATCCGGTGAGGCGTGCAGCGAGCAAAACGTTTCCGGGCGCGTCCGCCCAGCGCAGATTGCTGGTCAGCGGAACGCACACGACGGTTGCGATCCGGCTTCGATTCATCGCGTCACCCTGGACCACCACGACGGGCCGCCGCAGGCCTGGCCCGGAGCCGGCCGGTTCGGGCAGATCAGCCCACCAGATCTCGCCCTGCGAGATCACCATTCACTTCGCGTCAGGATCCGCCGCGACGCGCCGGCGACAAAACGATCCTCCTGCACGCCAAGTTCTGCACAAAGCCGGTCCATTGCTTCGGTGACGTGGTCGGGCGCGTGGCGGGCGACGTACTCCTCCAGTGCTTCGCTGAAAATGCGGCTGCGCGATTTTCTCGTGCGTTGCGCGAGCCGCTCGGCAGCCTCGAACACCTCGTCCGGAATCGAAATGGCAGTTTTCATACCAAAAGTATAACCAGATTGCGGCCCCGGTTCAAATTGCCCGGCACGCCGAACGGGGGAGATGGGATCGGTCCGGCGGTTACCGTGCGTCGATCGGCACGTACGCCCGCGGCTCGGGGCCGTTGTAGAGCGTGAGCGGCCGGAGGAGGATGTTGTTCTCCATCTGCTCGAGCACCTGCACGGTCCATCCGGGCACGCGCCCGATGGCGAAGATCGGCACGAACAGGTCTTCCGGGATGCCGTTCAGGTAATAGACGACCCCGGCGTAGAAATCCACGTTGACGTTCACCCCGTGGCGCGCGTAGGGCTTCATCGCCTCGACCAGCGC
>CAZXAR010000019.1:0-32879 GCA_964638135.1 uncultured Enterobacteriaceae bacterium
AGGTCGCCAAACAGGCCACCGAAATCGCCGAGGCCAACGTCGCCGCGGCAACCGAAACGGCAAAAAACTTCGCCAAGGCCAAGAAAGTCGCCTGACCGCGGTCCGCAGCGGCCGCGGGAAAACCCGGGCCGCTTTGGCTCCGCGAGAGGAAACCCGCGCAAACCGCCGGTTGTCGCTCGGCGCGCGAAAGCCGAAACTCCTTCGGCCTGCAGCGAAAAGACGGAAGTGAACGGAAGGCCCCGCCCGGTGCGGAGCCTTCCGTTTCACGCTTCCGCAAAGGCAAATCCGGCTGACGCGACCTCGTCGCGCAAGGCATCGAGCGCCACCTTTACCTGTTCCGGGTCCCCGCGCACTCCCAGCTCGATATGCCGCCTGGAACCATCTGCCCCCATCGAAGGCAAGCTGAAGACCTTGATTCGCGAGTATCTTGCTGCAACCGCTTCCATGATCGTGACGAGCTCGCTTTCGCCCGCACCGTAGACGAGGATCGAGGATTCGGCCCAGCGGTCGCGGTTGAAGAGCGCGCGGTATTTGGTGTCTAGCACCCATTCGACCATCGGCCAGGCCATCTGCGGAAAGCCGGGCAGAAAATAGTGGTTGCGGAGCGCGCAGCCTGGCACCCGGTTGAACGGATTCGGTATGGCCTCCGCACCTTGCGGGAACATCCCCATTTCGAGCCGCTGCGGGGTGACGTCAGCGCCGAAGCGGGCGCGAATTTCGCGCTCTGCGTCCGGGTGCAGCGTGAGCGGCAGGCCGAGTGCCGCAGCCGCACATTGCCGCGTGTGATCATCCGGGGTCGCGCCGATCCCGCCAAAGCAAAATACCGTGTCGCTCGAGCCGAAGCTGCGTTTGAGCGCCGCCGTGAGCCTGCGCGGATCGTCGCCGATGTACTCGCACCAGGCGAGCCGCAGCCCGCGCGCCGACAGCGCGCCGATCACGAATGCGAGATGCTTGTCCTGTCGCTTTCCGACCAGGATTTCGTCGCCGATGACGTAGGCGCCGAATTCGCTCAATCGCCGCGCCCCCGGTAGCCGCAGAAACATTCGATATTCATCGGCCGACGGGTCGTTCCCGGAGCCGCTTCAGGTCCGCTAACAGATAGTGAATGAAAGTCAATCCCACCATCATGGGGGCGAGAAACCCGAGCAGAGGGATATACGCGACCACGGCAAGGCCCGCGCCGAGCAGGTACAACGCTCCGCGCTGCGAAGAAAAGATCTGCCGCATCTCGACGGCGTCGGCGTGCTCGGCAAGCGCGTCGTAGCGCAGGACCCGCTGGTTCACCCAGCCCAGGATCGCGACCGGAATCAGCGGCCAGAGCGGAGGAAACACCCAGAGCGGGAGACTGAGAATGCCCGCCAGCACGAGGCCGAGCAGCGCGACAACGCCGTTCCACAGGCTCCCCGCGAAACTTCCGCCCCGCCGGCGCACCAGGTGCGAAAAGCGCCGCTCCGCGACGTGCTCCACCATCGCAGGCATGCCGAAGATCCCGAGGATCAGCAAAGCGGTGAGCTGGATGATCGGCACCAGCAGGATCAGGATCAGGACCTTGGAAGCAAACACGGCCGCGTCGGTGGAACTCCATGGTATGACTACGGTCGCCACGTCCACCCATGGTTTGACAATCGCCGCGAGCCACAGCACCAATTGACCCCAGAAGACAAGCGCGATGGCTCCCCAGAATCCGAGAGCCAACAGAACGGGCCAGACCATCAACCAGAGCATTCGCGGGTGCAAGACATTCCCAACTGCGAAGAGAAGCGAACTGCCGATTCCCGTCATTTGCGGCATAGAGTGCCACAGTTCCGTGAAATGCTTCACGCCGCGCCGTGATCGACAGGTGTGACATGCTGCACATCCCCGCTCGTACAATCTTGCTAGACTATATACGTGCCATTTCCTGGAGCGTCGGCATGAGCGCACCGCACCGTGGATTCACGCTGATCGAACTGATGATCGTGGTCGCGATCATCGCGATTCTCGCAGCCGTGGCAATGCCCGCCTACCAGGATTATTCGGTCCGCGCCAAGATGTCCGAGGTGATGCTGGCGATCAGCGGCTGCCGCACCTCGATCAGCGAGGTTTACCAGAGCGCTTCCACGCCGCCCGGCGCCAACAACTGGGGTTGCGAAAGCAATCCGACGTCCAAATATGTCCAGAAAATCGAGACCAGTGCGGACGGCGCGGTGAGCGCGACGGTCACCGGCATCAGCAGCGCGGTGGACGGCTCGATCATCACGCTGATCCCGCTCAAGGCGGCCAATACCCCAGCTACTGTTGCCACGGACCTTGGCTCCGCGGTGTTCGGCTGGATATGCGGCGGAACGGGCACCACCGTCAACGTGCGATATCTCCCCGCGCCCTGCCGCGGGCAGTGATTTCAAGCCTTGCCAAGCATCCGTTCGACGTAACGCGCCACCAGATCGATCTCGAGGTTCACCTTCGCCCCCGGCGCAAGGCGGCCGAGCGTGGTCGCCTTCAGCGTATGCGGGATGAGATTGATGTCGAAGGCACGACCGCGCACGCGATTGACCGTGAGCGAAACACCGTCCACGCAGACGGAGCCTTTGCGGGCGACGTAGCGGGATAGCGCGGCCGGCGCCCGTACGCGCAACCGCCGCGACTCGCCGGCCGGCTCGAACGCGAGCACTTCGCCGACGCCGTCCACGTGACCGCTGACGAGGTGGCCGCCCAACGCATCGCCCAGGCGAAGCGCGCGCTCGAGATTGACCGCGCCCGGCCGCGCGAGTCCGGTCGTGCAATCGAGCGTCTCGCGCGAAACGTCGAACCGCAGCGTCTTGCCGCGCCGCGCCGTAACGGTGAGGCAGACACCCTGTACGCAGACCGAATCGCCGACGCGGATCACGCGCGTACCGAGACCCCCTGCCCGCAGCATGATGCGCACACCGGTCGCCGCGCGCTCGACGCGCTCGATCATTCCCACCGCTTCGACGATGCCAGTGAACACAGGAGACCCTGCTGCCGGGAATTCGGGCGCCGCGCCAATTCGGCCCGCGAGGCCGGGCCCGCCGCAGCGCCGGGGAAGGTTGCAAGAGTACGCGCACGGAAAGCAATTGAAAAGGCTTGGCGAATCGCCCAGAGAGCGGACAATGCGGCCTCCGAGGAGGTACCGCGATCCGGCGCACGATCGATCTCATCGGGGTGGCCAGCGGCCTCGGCGGTGTGGACGCCGACTGCGCGCATGCTCCCTTGCGGCTCGCCGCTGCAGGGCTCGAAGCGCACCTGCGCGCGCGCGGCGCAGAGGCGGAGTGGTGTGCGACGCTAACGCCCCATCGTGCGCGCGCCGGTGCACCTCGCGCCGTGGCGCGTCTCTGCGCCCGACTGGCAATGACAGTAGCCCAGAGCATCCGCGGCGGCAGATTGCCGTGCGTCGTCGGCGGCGATCACTCCTGCGCCGCGGGTACCTGGATGGGTGCTGCGCGGGCGGCGCAGCCGCGCGGCGAGGTGGGCTTGATCTGGATCGACGCGCACATGGACGCCCACACCCCGGGATCGAGTCCGAGCGGCCGGCTGCACGGCATGCCGCTCGCCGCGCTCCTTGGCCAATGCGACAACGCGCTCGAGGGCCTCGCGGCCGGCGTTGTCCGGGGCCAGAACGTCTGTCTCGTCGGTGTGCGCAGCTACGAGCCCGAGGAAGCGGCCCTGCTCCGGCGTCTGGGCGTCACGGTGATCGGGATGGACGCGGTCGCGGCGCGCGGCGTCGGACCCGCGCTGGAGGAAGCAGTCGCGATCGCCGGGCGACGCACGGCCGGCTACGGGGTTACGATCGATGCCGATGCGCTCGATCCGCGCGACGCGCCCGCGGTGGCGACCCCGGTCGCGGCCGGGATACGCGGCGGCGAACTCGTACGGGCTCTCACCCAGGTCGGACGCGATCCGCGGCTCTTCGCGGTCGAACTCGCCGAATATTGCCCGCGGCGCGACCGCGACGGGCGCACCGGGCGACTGCTCACCCGTATTCTTTGCGCGGCGCTATGCGGGGCGGCAGAGGAGTCTGAGATCGTGTCCGACGCGCTCGAGGCTGCGTAGCGTGAGGGACGGGCGCTGTTCGAGCGCCTCGAACGCCGGCAGATCGAACATGCCCTGCGCGCGGTCGCCGAGAAAACTCGGATTGAGATAGAGCAGAAATTCGTCCACGCAGCCCTCGCGCAGGAGCGAGCCATTGAGCCGGAATCCGGCCTCGACGTGCAGTTCGTTGACGCCGCGGCGTGCAAGTTCCTCCAGCATCGCCGGCAGCGCCACCTTTCCGGCGGCGTTTGGCAGCAGGACGATTTCCGCGTTGCCCAGGCTGCGCCTGGGCTCGATGGCGCAAAACACGAGTACTTTGCCGCCCTGGAGAACGCGCGCCGTTTGGGCGATCTCGAGCCGACTGTCGATCACCACGCGCATTGGCTGACGCGGCGTTTGCACTTCGCGCACCGTGAGCCGCGGATCGTCCGCCTTCACGGTGCCGATTCCCGTGAGGATCGCGCAGGCCCGGGCGCGCCAGCGATGTCCGTCCTGCCGCGCTTCGGCGCCGGTAATCCACTGGCTGCGACCGTCCGCGAGCGCGCTGCGGCCGTCGAGCGTAGCTGCGATCTTCATGCGTACCCAGGGTCGCTTGCGCGTCATGCGCGAAAAGAAGCCGATGTTCAGTTCGCGCGCATCGTCCTCCAGAAGCCCGTGATCGAACCGCACTCCAGCGGCGCGCAGGCGATCGCCGCCCCGATCCGCGACGGGGTTCGGATCCCGAACTGCTGCCACCACGCGTTCAACCCGGCCGCGCACCAGCGCCTCGGCACAGGGCGGCGTCTTGCCCTGATGCCTGCACGGCTCAAGCGTAACGTAGGCCGTCGCTCCTTTCGCCTGCGCCCCGGCCGCGGCGAGCGCATTTGCCTCCGCGTGCGGGGCGCCGCTCGACTCGTGCCAGCCTTCGCCCACAATCGCGTGATCGCGCGCGAGCACGCAACCAACGCGCGGGTTGGGCGTGGCGCTGTACAGGCCCCGTTCGGCGAGCGCCAGGGCACGCCGCATCATGGCGTGGTCGAACGGCGAAAACGGCGTCACTTGCGGCGCTTCTTGGACTTCGCCACTTCCTGCACGGCGTCGCGGAAATCGTCCGGCGATTCGAAGCTACGGTACACGGAAGCGAAGCGGATGTAGGCAATCTTGTCGAGCCGGGCGAGTTCGCGCATGACCATGTCGCCCACCCGGCCGGTCGGGATCTCCCGCTCGCCGAGAGAGCGCAGTTTTTCTTCGATGCGGTCCACCGCGGCATCCACGGCTTCGGTCGCCACCGGCCGCTTGCGCAGCGCCAGGCGCATGCTCGCGGTCAGCTTGTCGCGGTCGAAATCGGTGCGGCTGCCGTCCTTCTTGACCAGCCGCGGCATTTTCAGATCCACCCGCTCGTACGTCGTGAAGCGCTTGTCGCACTTCAGGCACTTTCGGCGGCGGCGGATCGTGTTCGCCTCCGGATTCGAACGCGTGTCCACCACCTGCGTGTCCTCGGATTCGCAGAACGGGCAGCGCATGGCAAGCCTAGGCGTACACCGGAAATCTCGCGCAGAGCGCCTTCACCTCGCCGCCCACACGCGCGATGCCGGATTCGTCGGTGGGCCGCTCGAGCACGTCGGCGATCAGATGCGCCACGGCCTCGGCCTCGCCTTCACGGATTCCGCGCGTGGTCATCGCGGGCGTACCGATCCGGATGCCCGACGTGATGGCCGGCTTTTCCGGATCATTCGGGATCGCATTCTTGTTGACCGTGATGTGGGCGCGACCCAGCGCATCTTCGGCTTCCTTGCCGGTGATCTTCATCGCGCGCAGATCGACCAGAAACATGTGGCATTCGGTGCGACCCGAGACGATCCGCAGGCCGCGATGCTTGAGCGTCGCGGCCATGACCTGCGCGTTCCTGAGTACCTGCGCCTGATAGCCGCGGAAATCGGGCTTGAGCGCCTCGCCGAGCGCCACCGCCTTGGCGGCGATGACGTGCACCAGCGGCCCGCCCTGGAGTCCGGGAAAGATCGCCGCGTTCAGGGCCCGCTCGTGGTCCGCGTCGGCGAGAATCATGCCGCCGCGCGGGCCGCGCAGAGTCTTGTGCGTTGTGGTCGTCACGACGTCCGCGATTCCGACCGGACTCGGGTAGAGCCCGGCCGCGATGAGCCCCGCATAATGCGCGACGTCGGCGACCAGCAGCGCGTTCACGTCCTGCGCGACGCGCTGCATCCGATCCCAATCGATCCTGAGGGAGTACGCCGAGGCCCCGGCAACGATCACGCGCGGATTGTGCTCGTGCGCCAGCTTCTCGGCTTCGGCGTAGTCGAGCACTTCGTCGCCATCGAGGCCGTAGGAAATCGCGTGATAGAGCTTGCCGCTCGCATTGACTGCCGAGCCGTGCGTGAGATGCCCGCCGTGCGCGAGCGACATGCCGAGAATGGTGTCGCCCGGCCGCAGGAACGCCAGGTATACCGCCTGGTTCGCCTGCGATCCGGAATGCGGCTGGACGTTCGCGTAGTCGGCGCCGAAAAGCTGCTTCGCCCGCTCGATCGCCAGGTGCTCGACGACGTCGGCAAAGGCACAGCCGCCGTAGTAGCGCTTGCCGGGATAACCCTCCGCGTACTTGTTGGTGAACGGCGAGCCCTGCGCCGCCAGAACTGCGGGACTGGCGTAGTTTTCCGAGGCAATCAGCTCAAGGTGCTCTTCCTGGCGCCGATTCTCAAGGCCGATGCAATTCCAGATCTCGGGGTCGGACTGCTCGAGGGAGACGGCGGCGAACATCGAGGGCGGCGGAAAGTGCGAATTCTACCAGCGCCAGTGAACCCCTTCGGCCGCACGGTGCGCTTCGCCGCAAGAACTTAAACCACGATCGGTGGCGCAAGATCCGTGGGGTTGTCGATGTCGCGGATCACGCCGGGATCGCCGACGGGCACCTTGACCAGCTCCAGCTCGTGCGCTTCCAGGATCCGGCGCGCGCCTTCGTCGCCGCCGAGCGCTTCGAGCTCGGCGCGCAAATTGCCGCTGAAGGCGACGGGGTGTCCGCGCCGCGCGCGGAAATACGGTGCGACGACGCGCGCACCGGCGGCGAGCGCATCGCGCACGGCGGCAATCGAAGTTGGACGCACAAACGGCATGTCGGCCAGGGCGACGAGATAGCCGTCGCAGGCGCCCGCCGCCCGCACCGCGCACGCGAGGCTCGCACCCATGCCCTCGTCGGCGCGCTCGCAGACGACCGTTTCCACGCCTTCGGCGGCAAGCAGGCGAGCCAGTTCGCCCGCGCCGGGCCGCAGCGCGGCGACCACGCGCGCAATTTCCGCGCGCAGGTGACGCGCCGCCTGCACCGCGATCGGCACGCCGTGCGGCAGACGATGCAACAGCTTGTCCGAACCGAAGCGCGACGCGGAGCCCGCGGCGAGCAGGATCCCCGTGATGTTCAAGCCTTCTGCGGCGCGGTTTCGCAGGCCGAAGGATCGAAGCGGCTCTTCTCCTTGGCCGCCCAGCTCGGTTCGACGACTCCGTGGCGCACCGCCGTCATCTCCGCGAGGATGGCCACGGCGATCTCGGGAGGGGTCTTCGACCCGATGTAAAGCCCGACCGGGCCGCGCAGGCGCGCAATTTCCTGCTCCGAAAGGTCGAACTCGCGCAGGCGCGAGCGCCGCGCGTCGTTGTTCTTCTTCGAGCCGATCGCCCCCACGTAGAAGGCGGCCGACTTGAGCGCCTCCAGCAGCGCCATGTCGTCGAGCTTCGGATCGTGCGTGAGCGCCACCACCGCGCTGTGGCCGTCGAGATTCATGCGCCCGATCACGTCATCGGGCATTCCGCGGTCGATCGCCACGCCCGGCACGTCCCAGCCGTCCGCGTATTCGACGCGCGGATCGATCACCGTGACATGGTAATCGAGCATCTTCGCCATCTCGGCGAGGTAGCGCGTGAGCTGTCCGCCGCCGATCAGCACCAGTCGCCAGCGCGGACCGTAGACGGACGAAAGCACGTTGCCGTCGAACTCGAGCACGTCCTGCCAGGTTCCGGGCTGCAGCGTCGAGCGCCCGCTCTTCATGTCCAGGCGCCGCAGCACGAGCTGCTGCTTGCCGATCGATTCAAGAAGCGCCCCAATGCCGCTCGTTTCGCCGACCGGCTCGAGCACGACCTGCAGCGTGCCGCCGCACGGCAGGCCCCAGCGCGTCGCGTCTTCGTTGGTCACGCCATAGGTCACGAGCTGGGGCTTGTCCGCGGCAAGCGATTGCGCGCGGACCTTTTCGATCAGGTCGTCCTCGACGCAGCCGCCGGAAACCGATCCGGCCACCTGGCCGTCGTCGCGAATTGCCACCATCGCGCCGACCGGGCGGGGCGCCGAGCCCCAGGTCTTCACGATCGTTCCCAGCGTCACCCGACGGCCCGCGCTGCGCCACATCTCCGCACTGCGGAGAACTTCGATGTCTACGCTATCCATGGAGTTTCTTTCCCGAGAGCCGTTTCACGATGCCGGACTGGCCGCGCATTGCGGTATGCGTCCGTCCGGATGATTATAGGGCGTCCCTTCATCAGCGGCACCAGGGCGAGCGCTGGATCTGCGCCTGGCACTCGGGGCCCTTGCGCTGCTCCGGGGACACGGTGCGGACCGCGGCTTCGGTTTGCACCCGCCGCCAGTGGTCTCCCCAGGCGCGGTACGCGTCGGTGGGCTGGCCGCGCCCCTTGTGTTCCTTGGCGCCCCACAGTCCCTGGCTGTTGAAGCTGAAAACCGGTATCAGGTCGGGACGGCCAGACCCCGGCAGCACCGACGGGTTGATGTTATCCAGGATCAACGGCTCGGCGTCGGGCGTCCGGTAGTAGGCGAGCACCATGTGCGCCCCGGTGAACGTGCCGCGCTGGTAGACCGCATAGACAATGCGCAGCCGCTCCTCCGGCACCCCCAGGGCGCGCAAGGTGAAATACTTTGCGATCGAAAAATCCTCGCAGTCGCCGCCATCGTTGGCGAGGAATTCCACCGGCTTGGCCCAGAAGTCCTCCGCGCACCACAGCACCGGGTCGCAGTAAAACGGCGTCTCGTGCATGAAATCGTTGACCAGGCGGAGCTTCTCGGGTTCCGCCAGGCCGCGGTTTCGCGCGCTCGCCATGAGCTCCTTCCAAGCGCCGAGCCGCCGCTTGATGACGCGCCGTTCGGTGTCGCTCGACCCGATCGTTTCGGTCACCCGCTCGATTTCGGCTTCGTTGATCGCGGCAAGGTCGCTCGCCGGCTGCGCCGGCGAACCGCCGCACAGTACGGCGGCCGCACTCGCCGCGGCGGCCCGCGTCTTCCACCCTGCGGCGGCACTTCCCGGGCGGGTCGGATCAGTCGCAGAAATATTCGACGACCTCGGTAGTCCCGGCGCGCGACTGACCGAACGCGATCCAGCCGTGTTTGCCGAGGGTGAATTCCTCGCGCTGCAAGAGGATCTCGGATTCGCCCTCCGCGGTGACGTAGGTGCCGTTGGTACTGTGATCGGCGAGCACGAATTTTCCCTGCCGGCGCTCGATCGTGCAGTGCAGTCTCGAGGCCTTGTTGTCGACGATCGCCAATCCCGCCGCCTGATCGCGGCCGATCGTGATCGAGTCCTGCTCGCGCCGCCGGATGATTTCCCGCTCGCGGTATTTCAGGCGCAACACCACCAGCTTGAGCCGCGCACCGGCCCGGTTGCCCACCAGCGCCGTGGTATCGGCGCCCATCCGCCACAGCACTTCGCACAGTTCGACTTCGCTCGCCTTGCCCTTGACCTGAATCGAGTACAGCCGTCGCGTCCACGACTGGTAGATCGGCCCGAACAGTTCCCGCGTTTCGTTCGAAACGATGATCTGCCCCTTTCCCGCCTGCTCGACCAGCCGCGCCGCCAGATTGACCGTGTCCCCGAACACGTCGCCGTCGCGTTGCATGACCGGACCGTACTGGAATCCGACCCGCAGGCCGAGCTTGATGCTTCCGACGTTGGGCAAGGCATGGATCGCGTTCTGCATGTCGGCCGCGGCGCCGGCAGCGGCGTCCGGCGAGGGAAACAACGCCATGATCTCGTCGCCGATGGTCTTCACGACACGCCCGCCAAAGGACTCCGACGCCTGGCGCAGGCGGCCGATGCAGCGCTCGATCGCTTCGATCGCCACCGCGTCGCCGGCCGTCTCGTAGAGTTTGGTGCTGCCGCTCACGTCGGCGAACAGCACCGTGGTCTGCCTCGTCTGATCCATTCTCTCCGTGCCGTCGCAGGATTCCGCGCGCGCGCCGCGTGCTCAGCCGTTCCGGCAGCGCCCGGACCGAAGTATGACAGAGGCGCTTCGCCCGCGCCGCGACGCAAACCGGGTGGCCGGCGGCGCACGTGCGCAATCGAGCCACGCCCTAGAATAGGCGCGCGGCACTGAATCCGAGGATCGCGTTGCGCCGTGGCGCAGGCTCGAAGAATCGGCCGTTCGCGTCGGCCACGATGACCGACCCGATGGCGTTGCGGTCGAACACGTTTTCGATGCGCACGAACTGGCTCAATTTCCAGCCCGGCGGCGATTGCTCGAATCCTGCACGCAGCGTGGCGAGCGTAGAGCCTTCAGCCGCGTCCGAGTTGGCATCGTCCACGTAGAGCTTGCCGGAGCGCCGCACATCGAACGCAAGCGCAAATCCGCTCGCCGGATGGCGCCAGCTCGCCTCGGCGTAGAGCACGTTGCGGGGAACCGCCGGCAGCGAGTTGCCGGCGCGTACCGTGCCGGTGCTCGTGAAGCCTTCCTTGAACCGCGCAGAGACGTGCGTCGCGGACAGGTACAGGCTCGCCTCGGCGCCGAGCGGTATGTCCCACGCGAACTCCAGCCCCTCCCTGCCGGTGCGCGAGGCGTTCTTGAACGTGGTGCGACCGCCGCTCGCGGCGTCGACGACGATCTCGTCGCGTGTCTTGATCGAGAACAGGACGAGATTGATCCGGCTCCCGCCGAGAACCTGCGCCTTGGCGCCAAGTTCGCGCTGCTGGCTGCGGGAGGGCTTGAGATCGAAGTTCGGCCCCAATCCCGCCGGCCTGTAGGCGAGCTCGGCAAGCGTCGGGGTCTCGAACCCGCGCCCGAAGCTCGCGTACAGATTCAGCCCCGGGGCGGCCCGGAAGAGCACGCCGACGACCGGGCTGGTCGCGCTGAAGGCCACCGAGCCGCTGTCGTTGCCGTTTCCGGGCACGACGAAATGGTCATCGAACGAGACGGCCACGCGGCTCACGCGCACGCCCGCGCTGGCGCTCCAGCGCTCCGCCAGGCGCCATTCGCCCAGCACATACGCGCCGGTTCCGGTCACCTCATCGTCCTCGTCGCGTCGCAGCGCTCCCTGCACGCCGGCGTTGTTGACATGGCCACGGCGTCGCTCGCGCATCGCGTCCCGCTCGGCACCCGCGGAAATCGCGAACGGCTTACCGCCCAGTTCCGTAGCGCGCGCCCAGCGCAGGCCGATTCCGGAGAAGGCGCGCTCGAGCGTCACCACCCCGCCCGACGAAGTGATCGCCGCGCCCGAGAAGGCAAGAAACTGCCGCACGTCGCGCTCGCCCGCGTATACCGAAAGCTGCAGCGAATCGCCGCTTGCGAGCCGCTTTTCCCAGGCGAGGCCGAGTTGCGCGTTGCCGATGCTCTTTCTCGTGTTGAATGTGGTTGCGACCGGGTCGGACTGGCGCGGATTGGCGTTCACCTGCGCCCGCGTGAGCCCCAGCGGATCCTGGGTATCGGCCTGATTGAGTGCGTTCACGACGAGACTGAGCTTCGATCCGCCTGCAAGGCCGATCCGCATGCGCACATTGGCGTGATCGCGGGTCGTGGCGCTGTGGTCCCGATAACCGTCGGTGGCAAAACGAAACGCCTCTCCAAGCCCCTCCACGGCGCCCGACCTCGCCGCCGCGCGCAGTGCAAGCCGGGCCGAGCCGTACGATCCTGCCCAGAACTCGGCGCCGATCTCCGGTGTCGAGGGCGCCTCGGCGGTGAAGATCTGGATCAGCCCCCCGGACGCGTTTCCGTACAAGGAGGCAAACGGCCCGCGCAGCACTTCGATGCGCTCGGCCGAACCCAGGCTGAAGGTCGCCGCCTGCCCCGCGCCGTCGGGCATCGTCGCCGGCACCCCGTCCGCCAGCAGCCGCACGCCGCGGACGCCGAACTGTGCCCGCGAGCCGAAACCGCGTGAGGTGACCTGCAGGTCCTGGGCGTAGTTCTGCCGATTCTGCACCGAGATGCCCGGCACGCGATTGAGCGCCTCCGACAGGTTGACCTTGGGCTGAAACCGCTGCAACTGCTCCGCCGGCACGCTATCGATCGCGGCCGGAATGTCCGTCGGCTTTTGCTCCGAGCGCGTCGCGCTCACCACGACGCGCTCGCCGCTCCCCGGAGCCGCCTCCTCCGCCGACACCTGGGCGGCAAACAACACTCCGCAGGCGACGCTCTGAAAAAGCGCCGCGACACAACGCTTCACCCCGCTCCTCCGACGCTCCTACAAAGGCGCGCAGTCTACTCCGGACACATGGTTCTGCATTGCAGCATTGCTCTCGATTCCGGCCTTCGTTAGCATTGCTGCCGTAGCCACGCGCACTTTCCCCGCTCGCAATCCGATCAGGCCGGTATCAGGAGGCGTGCGCGATTTCATTCGCCGGGAACGATCGCAAACAGAGGAGGCGTCATGGCAGTTCGAGTTTCCATGAAGGTCAACGGCAAGGCGGCATCGGCGGAGGTGGAGGAGCGCACGCTGCTCGTCACCTTCATCCGCGAGGTGCTGCGGCTGACCGGAACGCACGTCGGCTGCGACACCGCCCAGTGCGGCGCGTGCACCGTGCACATGAACGGCCGGGCAGTGAAGGCCTGCTCGATGCTCGCCATGCAGGCCGAAGGCGCGGAGATCCTCACGATCGAGGGGGTCGCTGCCGCCGACGGCACGCTGCACCCGATGCAGGCCGCGTTCAAGGAGCACCACGGCCTGCAGTGCGGCTTCTGCACGCCGGGAATGGTGATGAACGCGATCGATTTCGCCAGGGGAAACCCCGACCCGAGCGAACAACAGATCCGGGAATCGCTCGACGGAAACCTGTGCCGCTGCACCGGTTACCACAACATCGTCAAAGCCATCGCGGCCGGCGCCAAGGCCATGGCCGCGGCCAAGTGAGGAGGACGCCATGGGTGAACCGCTGATCGGCGCTCGCGTTCCACGCAAGGAAGACTATCGTTTTCTGACCGGCGCCGGACAATACACCGACGATGTGACGCTGCCCGGGCAGACCCACGCCGTGTTCGTGCGCTCGCCGCACGCGCACGCCAAGATCAAATCCATCAACACCGCCAAGGCGAAGGGGGCCAAGGGCGTGCTCGCCGTGTACACCGGTGACGACGTCGGCGCGGCCAAGCTTGGCGGACTGCCCTGCGGCTGGCTGATCACCGACGTCAACGGGCAGCCGATGAAGGAACCGCCGCACCCGGTGCTGGCGCAGGGCAAGGTGCGCTACGTCGGCGACCACGTCGCGGTGGTGATCGCGGAGACCCAGAGCCAGGCCCGGGACGCCGCCGATCTCGTCGCGGTGGACTACGAGGCGCTGCCCTCGGTCGTGGACGCCAGCAAGGCGCGCGTAAAGGGCGCCCCGGTCCTGCACGACATTGCGCCGGACAATACGTGCTACGTGTGGGCGCTTGGCGACAAGACGGCGGTGGACGCCGCCTTTGCCAGGGCGGCTCACGTCACCCGGCTCGAATTCGTGAACAACCGCCTGGTCCCCAATGCGATCGAGCCGAGGGCTGCCAACGGTTCCTACTCGCGCGCCGAGGACAGCTACACGCTCTACGTCGCCAACCAGAACCCGCACGTCGAGCGGCTGTTGATGACGGCGTTCGTCATGGGCCTGCCCGAGCACAAGGTGCGTGTCGTGGCGGGAGATGTCGGCGGCGGCTTCGGCTCGAAGATCTATCTGTACGCCGAGGATGTGGTCGTGACGTGGGCCTCGCGGCAGCTTAACCGGCCGGTGAAATGGACCGCGGACCGCTCCGAAGCCTACCTCTCGGACGCGCACGGTCGGGATCATCATACGGTGGCTGAGCTTGCGCTGGACAAGGACGGCAAGTTCCTCGCGATGCGCGTGAAGACCACCGCGAATCTGGGCGCCTATCTGTCCACGTTCGCCTCGTGCATTCCGACGATCCTGTACGCGACGCTGCTTGCCGGGCAATACACGACTCCGCTGATCCACTGCGAGGTGACGGCAGTGTTCACCAACACCGCGCCGGTCGATGCCTATCGCGGCGCGGGCCGGCCCGAGGCGACCTACGTGGTCGAGCGGCTGGTGGAAACGGCGGCGCGCGAAATGAGGATCGACCCGGGCGAGATCCGGCGGCGGAACTTCATCCGCAACTTCCCCTACCAGACCCCGGTCGCGCTGCTCTACGACACCGGCAATTACGAGGCGACGCTCGATGCGGCGGCCCAGTTGGGCGATGTCGCCGGCTACGCCGCGCGCAAGGCCGATTCGGCCAAGCGCGGCAGGCTGCGCGGCATCGGCTACGCGGCGTACATCGAGGCTTGCGGCATTGCGCCCTCGGCGGTGGCCGGGAGCCTCGGGGCGCGCGCCGGGCTGTTCGAGGCGGGCGAGATCCGCGTCCATCCCACCGGCAGCGTGACTGTCTTCACGGGCTCGCACTCGCACGGCCAAGGGCACGAAACCACGTTTGCGCAGGTGGTCGCCGACCGGCTCGGAATTCCGATCGAGAGCGTGGACATCGTTCATGGCGACACCTCGAAGATCCTGTTCGGCATGGGCACGTACGGCTCGCGCTCGATCGCGGTCGGGGGCACGGCCATCGTGAAGGCGCTCGACAAGGTGATCGCCAAGGGCAGGAAGATCGCGGCGCACCTGATGGAGGCGGCGGAAGCCGACATCGAATACGACCGCGGCGTCTACACGGTCAAGGGCACCGACAAGAAGAAGATGTTCGGCGAGGTGGCATTCGCCGCCTACGTGCCGCACAACTACCCGCACGACAAGCTCGAGCCCGGCCTCAACGAGAACGCGTTCTACGATCCGTCCAACTTCACCTTCCCCGCGGGCACCTACGTCTGCGAGGTCGAGGTGGATCCGGACACCGGCGTCGTGAAGGTGGAGCGCTTCACCGCGGTGGACGACTTCGGAAAGATCATCAACCCGATGATCGTCGAGGGGCAGGTCCATGGCGGCCTCGCGCAGGGCATCGGCCAGGCACTCACCGAGGCCTGCCGCTACGACGACGCCAGCGGCCAGCTCGTCACCGGCTCGTTCATGGACTACTGCATCCCGCGCGCGGACGACGTGCCCTCGTTCCAGGTGGACACCCGCGAGACGCCCTGCACCCACAACCCGCTCGGCGTGAAAGGCTGCGGCGAAGCGGGGGCGATCGGCTCGCCGGCCGCGCTGATGAACGCGATTACCGATGCGATCGGCGTCAAGGACCTTGCCATGCCGGCTACTCCGCAGACGGTGTGGCGCGCGCTGCAGAACAAGAAAGCTGCGTAAGGAGACCACCATGCATGCATTCAAATACCACCGTCCCTCCAGTGTGAACGACGCCGCAGCGCTCGCAAAGGGCGAAGCGCGGCTGCTCGCGGGCGGCCAGACGCTCGTGCAGGCGATGAAGCTGCGGCTGTCGTCGCCTTCCGATATCATCGACCTCGGTTCGATCAGGGACCTCGCGGGAATCAAGGCGAGCGGCTCGGAAGTCACGGTCGGGGCGATGAGCCGCCATGCGGACGTGGCGAATTCGGCGGACGTGAAGCGGTCGATCCCGGCACTCGCGGCGCTCGCCGGCACCATTGGCGATCGCCAGGTGCGGGCGATGGGCACGCTCGGCGGATCGCTCGCCAACAACGACCCGGCGGCGGACTACTCCGCCGCGGTGCTCGGCCTGGGCGCGACGGTCGTCACGGACAGGCGCAAGATCTCCGCAGACGAGTTCTTCAAGGGCCTGTACGAGACGGCGCTGCAACCGGGCGAGATCATCACCGCGGTTTCCTTCCCCGTGCCCAAGCGCGCGGCCTACATGAAGTTCAAGAACCAGGCGTCGCGCTTCGCGATCGTGGGCGTGTTCGTCGCAGAGACTTCGGGCGGCGTCCGCGTCGCGGTCACCGGCGCCGGCCCCTGTGTCTTTCGCCAGAAGGACATGGAAAAGGCACTCGCCACGAGATTCGCCCCGGACTCGGTCGCCGGCGTGAAGCAGAAGGCCGACGGTCTCAACACCGACCTGCACGCGAGCGCCGAATACCGCGCGCACCTCGTCACCGTGATGGCGAGGCGTGCGGTGGAGGCGGCGCTGAAGTAGCGATCGTTCGTTGCGCCGAGTAAGGCCCGCCCCGGCGGGCTTTTTTTTTGCGCTCGGCCGCCCGTCGTGCACTGCGCGGAAAGAGAGCGCGCGCGCCGGGTGGCGTTCAGGCCGCAAATCACGGAAAATCCCGCTTTCTCCGCCGTATTTCCACATGCCGCGCCCACTCCCCACAACCATCGACGACACCCACGAGCTTCTCGCGTCGGCTGATTACGTCGCCGACCGCAGCCTTGCTACCGCGCTTTTTCTCTCCCTCGCGATGCAGCGGCCGCTGTTTCTCGAGGGCGAAGCCGGGGTCGGCAAGACCGAGATCGCCAAGGTCGTGGCGCAGTCGCTCGGCCGCGAGCTGATCCGGCTCCAGTGCTATGAGGGCCTCGATATCGCGCAGGCCGCCTACGAGTGGAACTATTCGCGCCAGATGATCGAGATCCGGCTCGCCGAGGCCGCCGGAGAGAAATCCAAGGAAAAACTCTCGCACGACATTTTTTCGGAGCGGTTCCTCGTCAAGCGCCCGCTCGCTCGCGCGCTGGAGGGAAAGAGGGGCGCTTCGCCGGTGCTGCTGATCGACGAACTGGACCGCACCGACGAACCGTTCGAAGCCTACCTGCTGGAAGTGCTGTCGGACTGGCAGATCTCGATTCCGGAGATCGGCACCGTGCGCGCCGCCGAGCCTCCGATCGTCGTCATCACCTCGAACCGCACGCGCGAGATCCACGACGCCGTGAAGCGCCGCTGCTTCTACTACTGGGTCGACTACCCGGACGCGACGCGCGAACTCGAGATCCTGCGCCGCAAGGCGCCGCGCGCCTCGGCGGCGCTTTCGCGCGAGGTGGTCGCCTTCGTGCAGCGCCTGCGCACGGTGGACTTGTTCAAGCTGCCGGGCGTGGCGGAGACGATCGACTGGGCGAACTGCCTCGTCGCGCTCGACCGCATCGCGCTCGACCCCGAAACCGTGAACAACACGCTCGGCGTGCTGCTCAAGTACCAGGACGATCTCGAGCAGATCGCGGGCGAAGAGGCCGAGCGGCTGGTGAGCGAGGCAAGGGCCGCCGCCGCGGCCTGACGGCGCATCGTGAGCGCATCGTCATTCCTGCGCCGGCTGTTCTCCCGCAACCGCGCCGGCATCGATCAGAGGACCGGCTACCTCCTGTCGCTGTGCGAGTCGCTGCTCGGCGAGCGCGGCGAGACATCCGGCCAGGCGCTCGCGCGCGAGGCGCTGGCGGTCTACAAGACGCTCGACGAGCGCTGCCGGGCGGAGTTTTTCGACATCCTCGCGAAGGATTATTCGCCGGATCCGGAAATCGTCGGCCGCGCCGCGGACGCCTACCGGCTCCACCCGACCCCTGAGCACCTCGTCCGGCTGCAGAAGACGGTCGAGCCGGCGCGGCAGGAACTGTTCCGACGGCTCAACATGGCGCCGGGTGCCACCGCGGCACTGATCGAAATGCGCCGCCACGTGCTCGAGGACGAGGCGCAACACCCCCACTGGATGGTGATCGACGCCGATCTGCTGCACCTGCTGCGTTCCTGGTTCAACCGCGGCTTCTTGCGGCTCGAGCGGATCGACTGGCACACCTCGGCGATCGTGCTCGAGAAGCTGATCGAGTACGAAGCCGTGCACGCCATCCAGGGCTGGCGCGATTTGCGGCGGCGGCTGGAAGCCGACCGGCGCTGCTTCGCGTTCTTCCACCCGCAGCTGCCCGACGAACCGCTCATCTTCATCGAGGTCGCCCTCACGCGCGGCATGAGCGCGCACGTGCAGCCGCTGCTCGAGATCGGCTCCTCGGTCGAGACGGCCGAGGAAGCCGACAGCGCGATGTTCTATTCGATCACCAACTGCCAGGAGGGGCTGCGCGGAATCTCGTTCGGCAACCTGCTGATCAAGCAGGTGGTGGCCGAACTCAAACGGGAGTTTCCGCATCTGCGGACCTTCGCCACCCTTTCGCCGGTTCCCGGATTCCGGCGCTGGCTCGACAAGACGCGCGTTCGGCTCGCCAGGGGTTCCGAGGGCGAAAAGCGGCTCGCGCTGCTCGAGCGGATCGAGCGGCCGGAATGGCACAAGCGCGAGGTGCCCGCGTCCCTCATGCAGCTGCTGCTGCAACTTGGCGCCTGGTACCTGCTGAACGCGAAAAAAGGCGAAGAGCCGATGGACGCGGTCGCGCGCTTCCATCTGGGCAACGGTGCCGCGCTCGAGCGCCTCAACTGGCTCGGCGACACCTCCGAATCCGGCATGGCACGCTCGGCCGGCATGATGGTGAATTACGTGTACCGCCTGGGCGACGTGGAGCGCAACCACGAGCGCTATTTCAAGCAGCATCTGGTGGTCGCTTCACGGGCGCTCGGCAGGCTCGCCCGCGAATGTCCCCTCGCCGCACCCGCGGCGCGGAGCGCGGGCGCCTGAACGTGTTGCCGGCCCTGGATCTTTCCACGCCGCGCGGCCGCCTGGCCGAAAACGTCATGCACTTCGCGCGCCTCCTGCGCGCGGCCGGCCTGCGCGTCGGCCCCGACCGGGTGATCGACTGCGTGAAGGCACTGGAACTCGCCGACTGCGTGCGGCGCGAGGACTGGTACTGGACGATGTCCGCGGTGCTGCTGTCCCGGGAGGAGCAGCGGCCGATCTACGACCAGGCGTTCCGCATCTTCTGGCGCGACCCGCAACTGGTGGAAAAGATGATGCAGGCGCTGCTGCCCAAGACCTACGGCCGCGCCGCCAAGGATCGCGAGCAGAGCCAGCGCCTGAGCGACGCGCTGTACTCGCAGCGCAAGCCGCCGGAAGACAAGCCGCGCGAGGAACAGAAGGCGGAACTCGACGCGCGGCTCACCTTTTCCTCGCGCGAAGTGCTGCAGCGCATGGATTTCGACACCATGTCGGCGGGCGAGCTGGCGCAGGCGAAACGGATGCTGCAGGAGCTGCGGCTGCCGCTACCGATGATCCGCACCCGGCGCTACCGGCCCTCGCCGCGCGGAACACGGATCGACCTCCGCGCCACGCTGCGGGAAAGCCTGCGCGAAGGCGGCGACGTGATCCCGCTGGTGCACGCCGCGACCCAGGACATCCATCCCCCGCTCGTCGTGCTGTGCGATATCTCGGGATCGATGAATCCGTACGCGCGCATGTTTCTGCATTTCCTGCATGCGATCACCAACGATCGCGACCGCGTGAGCGTGTTCGTGTTCGGCACGCGGCTCACCAACATCACGCGGCAGCTGCGCCACCGCGACGTCGACGTGGCGATGGCGAAGGTGGCCGACGTGATCAGGGACTGGTCGGGCGGCACGCGCATCGGCGCATGCCTGCGCGAGTTCAACTGGCGCTGGGGCCGGCGTATGCTGGGGCAGAACGCCTGCGTGCTGCTCGTCTCCGACGGGCTCGACCGCGAGGCGGGCGAGGGCCTGGGAGCCGAGATGCAGCGCCTGCACAAGTCGTGCAAGGAGCTGGTGTGGCTCAATCCGCTGCTGCGCTACGAGAAGTTCGAGGCGCGGCCGGCGGGCGTGCGGGCGATGCTGCCGCACGTGGACCGCTTCCTGCCGGTGCATAATCTGAAGAGCCTGATCGATCTCGCGCACGCGATTTCCGAGCCGGCGGCGAGACACCTGGAGAATCGCGCATGGAAATGACCGGCGAGCAGCTCGTTCCGGTATCGCAGGCGCACACCTGGGCGGCGCTCAACGATCCGGAGGTCCTCAAGGCCTGCGTCCCGGGGTGCGAATCGATCGAGCGCGCCTCGGACACCGAATACACGGTGCTGATGACTGCGCGCATCGGGCCGGTCGCCGCCCGCTTCCGGGGCAAGCTCACGCTCTCGGACCTCAATCCGCCGCAGTCGTATTCGATTGCCTTCGAGGGTCAGGGGGGCGCGGCCGGGTTCGGCAAGGGCAGCGCCCGGGTGATGTTGTCCGCCGAGGGCGAGGCGACGAAGCTCGCCTACCAGGTCAAGGCGAACGTGGGGGGAAAGCTGGCGCAGATCGGCTCGCGGCTGGTGGACGCCGCCGCGCGCAAGCTCGCTGACGATTTCTTTACCGCCTTCAACGAAAAGGTTGCCGCCCTGCATGGCGCGGTTGCACCCGCGGAGCACGAGGAGCATCTTCCCGAGCCCGTGCCGCGCGACCCGGACCTGCCGGACGTCGCCTTCGGCACGCTCGCATTCTTTGCCGCCGGTTCGCTCGTCGTCTTCCTCGTCGCGCTGGTCGCCCTGTTCTGAATGGCCGAGCTTCTGTACCGTGATGACCCCTATCTGCGGTCGTGCGACGCGATCGTGCTCGCCGCACGCGAGAACGTGGTCGAGCTCGACCGCACGGTGTTCTACCCGCTCGGCGGCGGACAACCGGGCGACCGCGGCCGCATCGGGAACCTGCGTGTTGCCGATACGCGCAGGGGCGACGGCGATGGCGTGCTGCACATCCTCGAACCGGGCGCGGCGTTGCCCGAGGTCGGCGCGAAGGTCGTCGCCGAGATCGATTGGGAGCCGCGCTACCGCCACATGCGCTTTCACACTGCGCTGCATCTGCTTGGCGCGGTCGTGAAGGCGCCGGTCACCGGCGGCCGCATCGCGGCCGACAAGGCGCACTTGGATTTCGACATCGACATGGAAAGGCTCGTGCGCGAGCAGATCGAAGCGGGGCTGAACGCGCTGGTCGACGCCGGCCACGACACGCGGTCGGGCTGGATCACGGACGCCGAGCTCGATGCGCGCCCGGAGCTGGTGAAGACGATGTCGGTGGCGCCGCCCCGCGGCGCGGGGCGCGTGCGGCTCCTGGAGATCCCCGGCGTAGACCTGCAGGCCTGCGGCGGCACGCACGTTCGCAATACGCGCGAGATCGGGCATCTCGCAGTCACGCGGATCCGCTCCGAGGGCAAGCGCAACAAACGCGTGACCCTCGCCTTCGCACCGGGGTCGGAGTAAGCCGCGCCGAACGGCCGGCGCGCGCAGTTTCGGCAGTTACTCCGACCCCAGTTGGGCGGCTTTGCGGATCGCGGCGGCGAGCGCCTCCGGCAGGTGTGCGCCGGAGACGCCGGACTTTCGCCCGAAGATGAAAGTAGGCACCGCGCTGATCCCGAGCTCGCGGACGCCTTCTTCCAGCGCGGCGACGCGTTGCGCATCCGCCGCCTCCGGCCAGTGCGCAACCGCACATTCCGTGGCGATCGCGGCAAGCACCGCCGGCTCGCCAATGTCGCGGGCTTCCTCGAAATAGGCGCGGAAAAGCGCATCGGCCACGGCCACGCCATGGCCCTGCGCCTGCGCGAGATCGATCAACTGGTGAGCGAGGAACGTGTTCGGCGTGCGCTGCATGCGATCGAACGCAAACCGGATTCCCTCGCCCGCGCCCTCGCTCGCGACGCGCGCATCCAGCGCCCGCCCGCGCTCGAGCGAGCCAAATTTCGCGCGGCGGTAGTCCGCCCGCGTCATCCCTTGGCGCGGCATGGCGGGATTGAGCTGGAACGGGAGCCACGATACCGTCACCTCCACCTCGCCGCCGACGAGCGCCAACGCCTTTTCGAGGCGGCGCTTGCCGATGTAGCACCACGGACAGACCACGTCCGAGGCAACCTCGATCGCGAGCGGCAGGCTCATCCGGATCTCACTTCCGGCGCGGCGACGGGATGGTCCAGAAATAGACCACGCGCCCGTTGCTTTCGAGTTTCTTTTCGGGGCGCCAGTCGCCCATGTCGAACTGGTGCGAGACGATTCGCGTCCCGGGCTTCAGTTCGGCGAACAGGCGCGGCCGCAGCTTGAGGTTCAGTTCCGGAAGCAGGTACAGCGTCACCACCGTCGCCTCGCGGAAGTCGGACAGGAACAGGTCCTCGAGCCGGAACTCGACCAGCGCCGCCACGCCCGCCTTCTTCGCGTTCTGGCGCGCCTCGGCAATGCGATCCGGATCGATGTCGATACCCACCGCGCGGATGCCGTAGTTCTTGGCCGCAGTGATCGCAATGCGCCCATCGCCGGAGCCCAGGTCGTAGAGCACATCGCCCTTCCTGACGTTGGCAAGACGAAGCATGTCCTCGACGATCTCCTGCGGCGTCGGCACGAAAACCACGTCGGGTGCTCGCACCGCACGCTCGGCGGCCTGAGCTTGCGTCAACACGGACGCCGCCAGAACCAGCACGGCGCGCACGAAAAACCTGTTCAGCGTCGGAATCGCTCTCACCTCAATCTCCCGCCACGGTCATGTTCTCGATCAAGATCGATCCGGTCTGCCTCGAGCCGCGCACCACGACGTCGCTGCCGACCGCCACGATGCACCGGAACATGTCGCGCAGATTGCCGGCAACCGTGATCTCCTCCACCGGATGGGCGATCTCGCCGCCCTCGACCCAGAAGCCCGCCGCGCCCTGCGAAAAGTCGCCCGTCACCAGGTTGACGCCGTGGCCCAGCAGTTCGGTGACGAAGAGCCCGCGGTGCATTTTCCGCAGCATGCCGCGCAGGTCCGGGCCATCCGCGCGCACCACGAGGTTATGGTTGCCGCCCGCGCTGCCCGTGGGCCGCATGCCGAGCTTGCGCGCCGAGTAGCAGCTTAGGAAATAGCCCTGCAGCACGCCTGCACGCACCACCGCGCGCTCCTCGGTCGCGACCCCCTCGTCGTCGTAGGGTGCGCTCGCAAGCCCCTCGGGTTCTCGCGGCCGCTCCTCGATCGTTACGGCGGGAGAAAACACCTTCTGGCCGAGTGCGTCGGCGAGAAACGACGCCTTGCGGTACAACGCGCCGCCGCTCGCAGCCGCCACGAATGCCCCGATCAGCATGGTCGCAACGGGAGCCTCGAACAGCACCGCGGCACTGCGGGTGGCGAGCTTGCGCGCCCCCAGGCGCGAGAGCGCACGCTCGCCCGCATAGCGCCCGAGCGCCTCCGGGTCGGCGACCTTGCCCGGCGCGCGCGCGGCACTGTACCAGTCGTCGCGCTGCATTTTTCCCCGGTTCTCGGCAATGATCGCAAGCGACAGCGTGTGGCGCGAGCTCGGATACCCGTGCATGAACCCGAGGCTGTTCGCGAGCACGAAGTGCGAGTGCTGCGTCGAAACGGTGGCGCCCTCCGAGTTGCGGATCCGCGGCGAAAGCGCGAACGCGGCGCGCTCGGTCCGCTGCGCGATGCGGATCGCTTCCTCGGTGCCCAGGTGCCAGGGATGAAACAGGTCGAGGTCGGGCGTTTCCCGCGCCAGCAGCTCGGCTTCGGGCGGTCCCGCGCACTCGTCGACCGCCGTCCGCGCGGCAATCGAGTGCGCCGCCTCGACCGCTTGCGCCAGGGCCGGCGCCGAAAAATCCGAACTGCTGGCATGTCCGCGGCGCGCGTGCGGGCGTTCTCCAGCGTACACGGTGACGCCGACGCCTTTGTCGCGATGGTGCTCGATCGTGTCCGCCGCATCCTTGCGCACGGTGACCGAGAGCGCATGGCTCTCGGAAACCTCGCACTGGCAGCCCGAAGCGCCGAGCCGGCTCGCCGTCTTCAGCACCGACTGTGCAATTTCCCGAAGTTCGTCCGGCGAATAGGTGAAGCGGCGTTCCGAGGGCATGGCGCGCTATGATAGCAGCGCGATGCAGGAGGAATTCGCCAGCAAGACGAAGCGCAAGCAGCAGATGCTGGAACGGCAGGCGCTCGGCAGCGCGCTGCTCGAGCTGCCGCCGGGGCGGCTCGATGCGCTCGAGCTTCCCCGGGAACTCGCCGATGCGCTGCGCGAGGGCAGGCGGATCGCGAGCCATGAGGCCAGGCGGCGCCACCTGCAGTACATCGGCCGGATCATGCGCGACCTCGATCCGGAGCCGATCCGCGCCGCGCTTGCGGATCTCGAAGGACGTTCTGCGCTGGCACGCGCGCGGCACCGGCGAATCGAACAATGGCGCGACAGGCTGCTCGAGGACGACGGCGCGCTCACGCAATTCGCCCGCCAGCACCGGGACGCCGACCTGCAGGCGCTGCGCGCGCTCATTCGCAACGCGCGGAGGGAGATCGCGCAGGATCGCTCGCCGCGCGCGCAGCGCGCGCTCTTTCGCCTGCTGCGGGACCTGTGTGCATGATCGAACTCGAACCGCTGCTCAGCGCCACGATCACGCTTGCAGCGCCGCGCGAACTGGGCGAGACGCCGCAGGGACGCCGGCGCATCATCGACATCACCGGGGGCAGCTTCTCGGGGGCGAAACTCTCGGGCCGCGTGCTGCCTGGAGGCGCCGACTGGCAGATTGTGCGGAGCGACGGCGTGGCTTGTCTCGACGCCCGCTACACGCTCGAAACGACCGACGGGGCACTCATCTACGTCGAGAACCGCGGTTACCGGCACGGCCCGAAGGAAGCGATCGCCGCCCTCGAGCGGGGCGCGCAAGTAGACCCGGCGCTTTACTACATGCGCACCACGCCGTGGTTCGAAACCTCGGACCCGCGCTATGCCTGGCTCAACCGCATCGTCTGCGTCGGCACCGGCGCGCGGCTCGCCGCGGCCGTTCGACTCCAGTTCTTTGCCCTCCGATGAGCCCGCATCTGCTCGTCGGACTGGTTTCGGTGAGCGACCGCGCCTCCGCGGGCGCCTACAAGGACGAAGGCATCCCGGCGCTGACGGAGTGGCTCACGCGGGTGCTCGTTTCGCCGCCGTGGCGCGGGGAGACGCGCCTCATCCCCGACGAGCAGCCCGTGGTCGAAGCGACGCTCAAGGAACTTGCCGACGCAGTCGGCTGCCACCTGGTGCTGACCACGGGCGGAACCGGACCGGCCCCGCGCGACATCACGCCCGAGGCGACACTCGCTGTCGCGGACAAGGTGCTTCCCGGGTTCGGCGAGCAGATGCGGCAGATCTCGCTCAAGTTCGTCCCCACCGCAATCCTCTCGCGGCAGGTGGCGGTGATCCGCAAGCGCTGCCTGATCGTCAATCTGCCGGGACAGCCGAAGTCGATCCGCGAGACGCTGCAGGGTCTGCCGGGCGTGCCGGGGATCTTTGCCGCCGTGCCCTATTGCATCGACCTTATCGGCGGGCCGTACATCGAAACGAACGAAGCGATCGTCACAGCCTTCCGGCCCAAGTCGGCGCTGCGGCCGCGCGCCTGAGCGCGCGGGATGCGGCTATTTCGAAAGCGCCGTGATCAGTGCGGCGTTTTTCTTGCGCTGCGCGATTGCGAGCGGCGTGACGCCCCTGCTGTCTCCCTGATTCGGATCGGCGCCGGCCGCGATCAGGATTTCCGCCACCGCCACGTGCCCGTCGTTCACCGCCTTGTGCAAAGGCGTGTCGCCGCGCTTGTCGCCCATACGGACGTCCGCACCCTTGGCGATCAGCACATCGCACACGCGCGCGTGACCGGACATCGCCGCCTGCATCAGCGGCGTCAGGTCGAGATTCGCCTTGGCATTCACATCCGCCCCGTTGGCAACGAGCAGCTCGACGAAATCCAGAAAACCCTTGGCCGCCGCCCAGTGCAGCGCCGTGAACCCCTGCGCGTTGGCCGCATTCACGTTGGAGCGGGCCTTGATCAGCAGCTGCGCCACCGCGATGCGATTGAACATGGAAGCCTTGATGAGCGGCGTCACGCCGAGATTGTCCTTTTCGTCGGGCTTGACGCCGGCGTTCAGAAAAATCTTGACCGCGCGGTCGTTGCCCAGCTCCACCGCGCGCAGGAATCCGGTCTTGTTGTACTCGATCTGCTCGGTGGCGAGCTTGTGCCGCACCCGCTCGTCGCCCCACGGGTCCGCGAATTCGTCGGGCTTCTTCATCCCGAGCGTTTCCATGATCCGGGCGTGCAGGCGCGAAAGCAGGATGATGTCGGCGGCGACATCGGCCGGGAAGCCCTTGCGCCCTCCGCGCTTGTCGACGATGAGATCGCCGAAGTAGTCTTCCGCGGCCTCGGATCCCCACAGGGTCATGATCTTGTTGAAGACCCTCGAGTACTTGCCCTCCAGCGCCTGCGGATAGAGGTCTTCCTTGCCCTGGAAGTAGTCAGCCAGCTGGGGATGCATCTTGACCATGGCGGGCGGATCTCCCGATCTCGTAATGTCATGAATTTTCTAAGTCGGGCCGCGGCGGTTCGCCCCGGGGTGGCCTGCTCAACCGAAACGACGCGGCCGGAAGGCGTTCTTGGAGACCCTGAAGGCGGAAGTTACCTCAACTGCCGCTGTTTTGCACATGGGCCAAGGTTTTAGAGCATGCGCGACCCGCGAGCGCTGCGGCGGTGCCCGAGATGTCCATAGGGCGGAACACGCGGCACGCTGGCGGTTGTCGTACCCGTCGGTCTGGCCTAGAGTCGCATGCAGCGCATGAGGATTCTGTCCTTTGAATTTGCCGGGAAACAGCGTTTTGGCGGCGTCGTCGGTTCGGGCATCGTCGACCTGACTGCCGAGTTCGGTTCGTTGCGCTCTGCGCTCGAAGCGGGGGTTCTTGAACGGATCCGCGATTCGGCGACCCGCCGCAGTCCCGCCGTTGCGCTTGCGGACGTGAAGTTCCTGCCGCCGGTTCCGCTGCCGGAAAAGATCATCTGCGTGGGCGTCAACTATGCCAAGCGCGACAGCGAGTACGGCAAGGACTTCGAGGTTCCCAGGTTTCCGAGCGTCTTTCCGCGCTTCCCGAGTTCGTTCGTCGGCCACCGGCATCACCTCCTGCGCCCTCCCGAATCGGTGCAGCTCGACTACGAAGGCGAGATCGCGATCGTCATCGGCAAGACCGGCCGACGAATCCGCGAGGCCGACGCGGAAAGCCATATCGCGGGCCTTACGTGCCTCAACGAAGGCACGGTTCGCGATTGGGTGCGGCACGGCAAGTTCAACGTCACGCAGGGCAAGAACTGGGACGCGAGCGGGGCGATCGGCCCCTGGATGGTGACAGCGGACGAATTCGACGGCTACGATCGGCTCCGCCTCACAACCCGCGTGAACGGCGAGGTGCGCCAGGACGACACGACCGCCAACCTGCTGTTTTCGTTCCGTTTCCTGATTCATTACATTTCGACCTGGACCACGCTGCGGCCGGGCGACGTGATTGCGACCGGCACTCCCGTCGGGGCGGGCGTTCGCTTCGACCCGCCCCGTTTCCTGGTTCCCGGCGATGTGGTCGAGATCGAAGTGCCGGGCATCGGCACGCTTTCGAACGCCGTCGCCGACGAAGTCGCCGAGGCAGGCTAGCCTGCGGGCAGGATATAGCTCTGCACCGGTAGCGGGTATCCCTTGAGGTGCAGCGCCTGGCCCGGCTCGAGTTCGCTGCGACCGCGCTCGCTCCCGAGCAACTCGCGCGTGCGCAGGTCCACCAGCACTTCGCCAGGCGCGGCCTCCGCGCACAGTCGCGCCGCGAGGTTCACCGCGGGCCCGACAGCCGTGTACTCGAGCCGCGAGGCGGCCCCGATGACGCCGACCGTGACGTAGCCGCTCGCGACCCCGACGCCGACGCCGAGCTGCAGCTCGGCGTCCGACCAGCGCGCGATCAGCGCCCCGCTGCGGTCGCGGATCTGGCGGGCGAGCCCGAGCGCCCGGCGCGCATGATCGGCGAAGGCGACCGGCGCCCCGACCAGGATCAGCACGCCGTCGCCGGCCTGGTCCTTGATCGTACCTCCGAACTCCGCTGCAGCAGCCCCTACCACATCGTAATACTCGCGCAGGATAGAGATGACCTTGCGCGACGAGGTGGCCTCGGAGAACGCGGTGAATCCGCGCAGATCGCAGCAGACCACCGACAGCTCGACGGTCTTCTCCTCTGTCGCGCTCTTCAATCCCCGCTCGCGTACCAGGTCGGCGACCTGCGGCGCGAGGAAACGCGACAGGAACTGCGCCCGCCGACCCTGGATCACGTGGTACTGGACCGCGCCGACAAGGAAGATCAGCATCCCGATCGCGGTCGGGATCGCCTCGAGGTTGGCCGGAAGCACGACACCGGATGCCATGAACGGCGCGGCGATGGCAAAGGCGACGAGGCGCAGCGTTTCGGCGCGATCGGGCCGCCGCCGGAGCGTCAGCAGGCCGGAGAACACGCCGAGTGCGAGCGATACGGCAAGCGGCAGCGCAAAGAGGAAAAATCCGGCGCCCAGCGGCCGCACGGCCGAAAACGCCAGCGCTTCGGTGAAGTGCTCGATCCGCTGTTCCGGGTAAAGCAGCGACAGGACGCCGTAGAGCGCTGCGAGGCCCTGCGCAATGCGCAGCAGATTGTCCGGCCCGCGGGTGTGCAGATTGCGCGCCGGAACGGTGCGGCGCACGCGCAGCACCCATTCGTAGGCGAAAATGAAGGCGAGCGTCTCCGGCAGCGCGAACACGCCTCCCCAGAGCGGCATCTCGCGCGCTCGGTGAAGGCCGCCGACCTCGGTCAAAACCGGGGTTGCGATCGCGACCCCGACGCAGCACAGGAAAAGGGAGAGCGTCCGGCTGGTGGGCGAACGCCGGTCGGCCACGATGAACGCCAGCGCCATGCCCAGTGCGAGCAGGGCGGTGATTACATGCGGCTTGGTTTCCAGACCCATCGCGATGGCTGCCGGAGCGCTTCGCGACGATTGTACCGGCGCTCCTATCGGCTACCATGTCCCGATGCCCGATCCGCTGCCGCAACCCGTCGAGATCGAAACCGGCGCCGGTCCGGATGCCTGCGTCATCTGGCTGCACGGCCTGGGCGCGGACGGGCACGACTTCGAACCGGTCGTACCCGAACTGCGACTGCCCGCGCGGCTTCGCGTCCGGTTCGTGTTTCCGCATGCGCCGGTGCGTCGCGTGACGATCAACATGGGCATGCAGATGCGCGCCTGGTATGACATCCTGGAGCTTGGCGGGGGCAGCGAGGACGAGGCGGGGATCCGCGCGTCGCAGAAGTTGCTCGAAGGATTGCTGGAACGCGAAACGAGCCGCGGGATCGTTCCCCGGCGCATTGTCGTGGCCGGGTTCTCGCAGGGCGGCGCAATCGCGCTGCAGACCGGTTTGCGCTATCCGGTGCCGCTCGCCGGGATTCTTGCCCTTTCGACGTACCTCCCGCTTGCCGGCACCGTCGCCGCCGAGCGCAGCGCAGCCAACCGCAAAGTGCCGATCCTTCAGGCCCACGGCCGGTTCGACGACCTCATCCCGTTGCAGCGGGCTGTGCGCACGCGCGATGCACTGCTCGGGATGGATTACCCGCTCGAGTGGCACGAATATCCCATGGCGCACGCCGTGTGCGCCGAGGAAATCGCCGACATCGCGGCCTGGCTGCCGGCCGTGCTCTGAGTTCGCTACCATACGCCATGGATCCGCGGGCATGAGGCTCAATCCGGCCGAGCAGCAGTATCTCGATCTCCTCGCGCACGTGCTCGAACGGGGCGCGGACAAGGGCGATCGCACCGGTACCGGGACGCGCGCCGTCTTCGGCTGGCAGATGCGGTTCGCGCTCGACGAAAGTTTCCCGCTCCTCACCACCAAGAAGCTGCACCTGAAGTCGATCCTCTACGAGCTGCTGTGGTTCCTGCGCGGCGAGACCAACGTCCGGTGGCTCCAGGAGCGGGGCGTGACGATCTGGGACGAGTGGGCGGACGCCACCGGCGAGCTCGGACCGGTCTACGGCCACCAGTGGCGCCACTGGAAAACCCCCGATGGCCGCACCATCGACCAGATTGCGCGGGTGCTCGAGTCGATCCGCCGCGATCCGGACTCGCGCCGCCACCTGGTGACGGCGTGGAACCCTGCCGACGTGGACCGGATGGCGCTGCCACCGTGTCACGCGCTGTTCCAGTTCTACGTCGCCGAGGGGCGCCTCTCGTGCCAGCTCTACCAGCGAAGCGCCGACCTGTTTCTGGGCGTGCCGTTCAACATCGCCTCGTACTCGCTGCTCACGCTCATGGTGGCGCAGGTGACCGGCCTGAAACCCGGCGAATTCGTGCATACGCTGGGCGATGCGCACCTGTATCTCAACCACTTCGCGCAGGCCCGCGAACAACTCACGCGCGCGGCGCGGCCGTTCCCGCGCATGAACCTGAATCCCGAGGTGAGGGACTTGTTCGCGTTCCGCTACGAGGATTTCCGACTGGAGGGCTACGAGCCGCACCCCGCGATCAAAGCTCCGATCGCGGTCTAGAGGGGAACGCCTACAGGCTGCCGGAGACCACGATCTCCACCAGATAGATCAGTCCGAAAACCGCAAGCAGGTACACCCACCAGTCGGAGAGCAGGCTTTTCCGGGTGACCGAAACGCGGCCCTGGACTGCCCAGGCCACCACCACGCCCGCGGTCATGGCGAGCATGATCGACCCGCCGGCGCCCAAGCTGCCGCCGATCAATCGCGACAGCCAGCCGTCCGGAGCGATCAACTTGTAGATCGTGCCGCACACGCCGAGCAGCAGCAGCGCGAGCATCACGAATCCGCCAGCAAATTGCAAAGCGGAGGCGAGCGTGCCGGGCGTTCCAGACTGGCGTGGGTCGACCATTGCCGCGGGCCTGAATGTGGGCGGATACGCTCACTATAATCCCAGCACAATGCAATGCAATCAAGACCCGGCACCAAGGATCGTTCTTCCGGATCAAATACCCGAGCGCGCGGCCGAGCCACGGATCTACCTGGTTGCGGCGGTTGCTTCCAACGGTGTGATCGGCGCGCAGGGCCGCCTGCCGTGGCGCCTGCCCGAGGATCTGCGGCACTTCAAACGGCTGACGCTCGGGTATCCCGTCATCATGGGCCGCAAGACCTGGGAGTCTCTCGGCAAGCCGCTGCTCGATCGCGAAAACATCGTCGTGACGCGCCGGCCGGGCTATGCGGCGCCGGGTGCGAGCGTGGCTCGTTCGTTTGCGGCCGCCCTCGCCCTTTGCACCGGGGAGCGCCTGGTGTTCGTGATCGGCGGGGGCGAGCTCTACCGCGAGGCGCTGCCGAGCGCACATGGGCTCGTGCTGACCGAGATCCGGCGCGCTTACGCCGGCGACACCTACTTCCCGGCGTTCGACCGCAGTGCCTGGCGCGAAACGCAGCGCGAACCGCATACCGCCGCCGACGGCACCCGATTCGACTTCGTGCTCTACGAGCGCGTCCCGGCCTAGCGCCCGGACTCGAAGATCCTCGTCTCGGGCAGCGGAAAGCCGTTGAACTCGCTCGCGTAGGCGGTCGTGTAGGCGCCCGCGTTGCGAATGTAGATGAAATCGCCTTCCTGCAGGTCCGAAGGCAACGGCTCGTCGCGCAACACCACGTCTACCGAGTCGCAGGTCGGCCCGGCCACATGCCAGGGAATGTCGGGCCCCGAGCGCTCGGTGCGGATCTTGAACTTGAGCCCTTCGGTCGTTTCGATCACGCCGCCGAAGAGCCCCGCATCCCAGTGCATCCAGCGCTTGCCGCCGCGGGTCGTGATCCCGAGCACGCGGCACACGAAGTAGCCGGCGTCGGACACCAGATACCGTCCCGGTTCTGCAATCACCTGCACGTCCTCGGCAAACGCCTTGATTCCCTGGTTCACGACTTCGCCGATCACCTCGATCGAGGGGATCGGTTTCACGTGGCGCACGGGGAACCCGCCGCCGATGTCGAGCAGCCGCGGCCTGAGGCCGGCCCTTGCCATGGCGTCGAAGACCGCGCGCGCCTTCTCGATGCCGACCCGCCAGTTTTCGGGATTGCGGCATTGCGAGCCGACGTGAAACGTCACCCCCGCGAGGTCGGCGCCGAGCCTCGCCGCGGCGGCGATGATCTCGCGCGTCTCGGTCGCGCCGGCACCGAACTTCCCCGAAAGCGGCCAATCGCTGCCGATGTTCGGGGTCGTGATCCTCAGGTACAGCTTGGCGTCGGGCTTGATCTCGTGGATCCGGCGCAGTTCGCCCACGCTGTCGGTCACGAACCACTCGACGCCCTTGCCCGCGGCGTAGGCGATCGCCTCGCGCGACTTCATCGGGTTGGAATAGAACACCTCGGTCGCCGGCACGCCGAGCGCAAGCAGGAGATCCAGCTCGGCGGTCGAGGCGATCTCGCACCCGACCCCGTCCTGCACCAGGGTCTCGACCACGCGCCGGTCCGGGTTCGCCTTGACCGCGTAGTGCGGGCGCACGCGCGGCATCGCGGCGCGAAAGCGGCGCGCCTTCTCGCGCACGATGGCGGTATCGAGGATCAGGAACGGCCGGTTGTATCTCCGCCGGGCGGCCTGGCGCACGATCTCGAAGTCGAGGCTGACCTCGGGATGCGTGTCGAAGAGCTGTTCTTGGGGAAGTGCGGTTTGTCTTGTGCGAGCGAGGCTGTTGGGGCGAACGCCCATCTCCATATCCTCCGCGACTAGGTTTCGGGAAGGTCGAGCACGCAAACGCAGAACCCGCGAGTGCAGTTCCTCTTGCCTGTCATGATGACCTCCTTCTCCGCGTGCCGCATGGACGGACGAAACGTGGGGCCGATTATAGGGACGACCCCGCGCCAGTCAAGACCCGCGGCGCGTTTCTTGCGGCGCTGCCGAGCGGGCCGAACGGGCCCCGACACCTAGATCTGGTGGGTCCGGGCGGACGGGCTACTAGATACGTGGCAGCGTGACGCCGCGTTGCCCCTGATACTTGCCGCCGCGGTCCTTGTAGGAGGTTTCGCAGATCTCGTCGGACTCGAGAAAGATCACCTGCGCGACGCCCTCGTTGGCGTACACCCGCGCCGGAAGCGGCGTGGTGTTGGAGAACTCGAGCGTCACGTGCCCCTCCCACTCGGGCTCGAGCGGGGTGAC
>CAZXAR010000020.1:0-32712 GCA_964638135.1 uncultured Enterobacteriaceae bacterium
TGTTGGAGAACTCGAGCGTCACGTGCCCCTCCCACTCGGGCTCGAGCGGGGTGACGTTGACGATGATCCCGCAGCGCGCGTAGGTGGACTTGCCGAGGCAGATGGTGAGCACGTTGCGCGGGATGCGGAAGTACTCGACCGTGCGCGCCAGGGCAAACGAATTGGGCGGGATGATGCACACCTCGCCCTTAAATTCGACGAAGTTTTTCTCGTCGAACGCCTTGGGGTCGACGATGGTCGAGTTGATGTTGGTGAAGATCTTGAATTCGTTGGAGCAGCGGATGTCGTAGCCGTAGCTCGAGGTGCCGAAGGACACGAGCCGGCGCCCTGCCGCTTCCTTGACCTGGCCCGCTTCGAAGGGCTCGATCATGCGGCTCTCTGCCGCCATGCGGCGGATCCAGCGGTCGGACTTGATCGTCATGGGTGATTCTCGCAGGCGGCGCGGAGGGCCGGAGCGGCCCTGGCAGGCGCGCCCCTCAGGTGTTCTGCACCACGATGTTCGGGAACTTGGAGGTCATGTCCTTCTGCGATTCGGCGATCTTCACCGCGCAGCGGCGCGCGATCGCCCGGTAGATGCCCGCCGCGCGGCCGTCGGGGTCGGCCACCACCGTGGGCTTGCCCGAATCGGTCTGGGCGCGGATCTCGGCATCGAGCGGCAGCTGCCCGAGCAGCTCGATCCCGTAGTCCTTGCACATCCGCGCCGCGCCGCCCTCGCCGAAGATGTAGCTTTCGTAGCCGCACTTCGGGCAGACGTGGAGCGCCATGTTCTCGACCACGCCGAGGATCGGGATGCCGACTTTCTCGAACATCTTGAGGCCCTTGCGCGCGTCGATGAGGGCGATGTCCTGCGGCGTCGTGACGATCACCGCTCCGGTCACCGGGACCTTCTGCGCCAGCGTCAGCTGGATGTCGCCGGTGCCCGGCGGCAGATCGACGACCAGGTAATCGAGGTCGCGCCAGCGCGTGTCCTTGAGAAGCTGCTCCAGCGCCTGCGTGACCATCGGGCCGCGCCAGACCATCGGCGTATCGACGTCGATCAGGAACCCGATCGAGATTGCCTGCAGGCCGTGTCCCTCCATCGGCTCGAGGCTCTTGCCGTCCCTGGATTCCGGCCGTCCCGTGATCCCGAGCATCATCGGCTGCGAGGGTCCGTAGATGTCCGCGTCCAGGATCCCCACCGCGGCGCCCTCGGCGGCGAGCGCGAGGGCGAGATTCACTGCGGTGGTCGACTTGCCGACGCCGCCCTTACCGGAGGCAACCGCGATGACGTTCTTGATCCCGGAGACCAGCTTGACGCCCCGCTGCACGGCGTGCGCGACGACCGCGGAGCGCACGTTCACGCTGGCGCTCGAGGCGCCGGCGGCCCTGAGCGCGTCGATCACCTGGCGCCGGATCAGCTCGTGCTGGCTCTTGCCCGGATAGCCGAGTTCGATCTCGAGCGCGACCGAATCGCCGGAGAGCTTCACGTTCTTCACCGAGCGGGTGGCGACGAAATCCTTTCCGGTATTGGGATCGACGAGGCGGGAGAGCGCGCCCTGCACGTCGGTTTGACTGATTGCCATGGAAAATGCGCCCAAGGGGAAAAGCGGCTAAGTGTACCGAAAACGCCGCCCGCGCGACACGGAAACCCTATGCTCTTTGCTAGAATTGCGCGCTTTCCCTCCGCCGCGTTCCATGTCCCGCCGCAGGATTTTCGTCACCACGGCCCTGCCGTACGCCAACGGACCGTGCCATATCGGCCACATCATGGAGTACATCCAGGCCGACATCTGGGTGCGCTACCAGCGCATGCGCGGGCACGCGCTGCACTTCGTTTGCGCCGACGACGCGCACGGGGCGCCGATCATGCTGAAGGCCGATGCCGAAGGCGTCGCCCCGGAGCAGCTGATCGAGCGGATCGCGGCCGAGCGCCCGAAGTACCTGCGCGGCTTCCATCTGTCGTTCGACCACTGGCACTCGACGCATTCGGCCGAAAACGAGGCGCTGTCGCAGGACATCTATCGCAGGCTGAAGGCGGCCGGGCTCGTCTATCCGAAGAGGATCGAGCAGTTTTTCGACCCCGTGAAGGGCATGTTTCTCGCCGACCGGTACATCAAGGGCGAGTGCCCGAAGTGCGGCGCGAGGGACCAGTACGGCGACGCGTGCGAGAACTGCAGCACGGTCTACGCGCCCACCGATCTGAAAAACCCGTATTCCACGCTCTCCGGGGCAGCGCCGGTGCTGAAAGCCTCGGAGCATCTTTTTTTCCGGCTTTCGGACCCCAGGTGCATCGCCTTCCTGCGGCAGTGGGTCGATGCGCCGGGCCGGCTGCAGGCGCAAGTCGCCAACAAGGCGCGCGAGTGGCTCGAGGGCGCGGGCGGACGGGCGCTCGCCGACTGGGATATCTCGCGCGACGCGCCCTACTTCGGGATTCCGATCCCGGATGCGCCCGGCAAGTTCTTCTACGTCTGGCTCGATGCGCCGATCGGCTATCTCGCCTCGCTCAAGCGCTACTTCGATTCGGGCGAGGCGCGCGCCAACGGCGAAGCGCGCACGTTCGAACAGTTCCTTGCCGATCCGGCGACCGAGCAGATCCACTTCATCGGCAAGGACATCATCTACCACCACACGCTGTTCTGGCCGGCGATGCTGAAGTTTGCCGGCGCGCCGTACAAGGTGCCCGACCACGTCTACGTGCACGGGTTCATCACGGTCTCGGGCGAGAAGATGTCGAAAAGCCGCGGCACCGGGATCGGCCCGCTGCGCTATCTCGACGTCGGCATGAATCCGGAGTGGCTGCGCTACTACATCGCCGCCAAGCTGAACGCCAACGTCGAGGACCTGGATTTCAATCCGGACGATTTCGTCGCCCGGGTGAACAGCGACCTGGTGGGCAAGTACGTCAACATCGCGAGCCGGGCCGCCGGATTCGTTACGCGCGGTTTCGGCGGCAGGCTGCACGAACTTCCCGCCGGGAAGGCCGCGACCGAGTCGAGCTGGCAGGTCGCGCTGGGATCGGAAGACCTGATTGCGGAGGCGTACGAGAACCGCGAATTCGGCAAGGTCATCCGCGAGGCGATGCGCATTGCCGACATCGCGAACCAGCGCTTCGACCGCCACAAGCCCTGGGACCTGGCGAAGGATCCGGCGCGACGCGAGGAGTTGCACCGGGTCTGCAGCGAGGCGATCTACGCCTTTCACGTGCTCAGCGTCTACCTTGCGCCGATCCTGCCGGCAACTGCGCGGCGCGTGGCGCGCGAACTGTTCGCCCTGGAGCGGGACTATGCGTTCGAGGACTGCAGGACCCGCCCCGCGAGCATCCGGCCGTTCAAGCACCTGCTGAGCCGCATCGACGAGAAGCAGATCGACGCCCTGTTCGAGCCGCCGGCGGATCAGGGCCCCTCGCCGCAACGCCATGCCGAGCACGAGCAGCACGTCGCCAAGGAGCATGCCATGAGCGATCTCATTTCGATGGAGGATTTCGGCAGGATCGACCTGCGCGTGGCAAGGATCGTGAAGGCCGAGGCGGTCGACGGCGCCGACAAGCTGGTGAAACTTACGCTCGACCTCGGGTCCGAGACGCGCACGGTGTTCGCCGCAATCAAGTCCGAGTACGCGCCCGAAAGCCTGAAGGACCGGTATGCGGTCGTGGTCGCGAACCTGGCGCCGCGCAAGATGCGGTTCGGTGTCTCCGAAGGCATGATTCTCGCGGCCTCCGGCGACGGGCCGGGGATCTTTCTCGTCGCGCCGGATGCAGGGGCGCAGGCGGGGATGAAAGTCAAGTAGCGTGATCGACGCCGCGGGGCCACTCGGCGGGGCGCTCGCGGGCGCGCTGTGCTGGCTCGCGATCGGCGCATCCGGTCTGATCCCGGCGCGCGATGCATTTGTTGCGCGGTGGATCGCGTTTCCGCTGGGTGCCCTCGCGGGCCTGGCGCTCGCCGCCTCCGGTCTTCAGGCGATGTGGCTGCCGCCCGAGCGCATGACGCTCCCGCTCGGGTTGCCGGACCTTCCGTTTCATCTGCGCGTGGATCCGCTGGCCGGATTCTTCCTCATGCTTCTGGGCGCGGTGTCCGCCGGCATCTCGGTCTACGCCGCCGAATACTTCCGCGGCGAGAGCGGGCGACGGCTGCGTCGGATCGCCCTGCAGTATCACCTGTTCCTCGCCAGCATGGCGTTCGTACTCCTCGCCGACGACGCGTACCTCTTCATGGTGGCGTGGGAAACCATGGCCCTGTCGTCGTACTTCCTCGTCACGACCGACCACAAGATCCCCGCGATCCGCGATGCGGGCTTCCTGTACCTGCTGATCGCGCATTTGGGCGCGATCGCGATCCTGTTGAGCTTCGGGGTGATGCACGGCGGGCAGGGCGACTACACGTTCGACGCGTTGCGCGCCGCCGAGCTCGCGCCGCACTGGGCGACGATCGCGTTTTTGCTCGCGTTCTTCGGTTTCGGCGCCAAGGCGGGCATGATTCCGCTGCACGCGTGGCTTCCGGAGGCTCACCCGGCGGCACCGACTCCGGTTTCGGCGCTGATGAGCGGCATCATGCTGAAGACCGCGATCTACGGAATGGTGCGGGTGACCTACGATCTCCTCGGCCAGATCCGCTGGGAGTGGGGCATCCTGGTGCTGCTGATCGGCGCCGGCACGACGCTGTTCGGCGTCCTTTACGCGCTGATGCAGCACGACCTGAAGCGGCTGCTTGCGTACCACTCGGTCGAGAACATCGGCATCATTCTGCTCGGACTCGGAATGTCGATGGTGTTTGTGGGCTTCGGTCACCCGGCCGCGGGCGCCCTCGGCCTGATCGCGGCCCTGTACCACACGCTCAATCACGCCGTGTTCAAGGGCCTGCTGTTCCTCGGCGCCGGGTCGGTGCAGCACGCCACGGGGCTGCGCAACCTGAACGACATGGGCGGGCTGATCCGCAGGATGCCGCGGACCGCGTTCTACTTCCTCATCGGCGCGCTTGCGATCTCGGCGTTGCCGCCGCTCAACGGATTCGTTTCCGAATGGCTCACGTTCCAGACGGCGCTGCAGGCGCCATTGCTCGAAAACGGCGTGGTCAGAAGCCTCTTGCCGCTGTTCGCCGCGACTCTGGCACTCGCTGGGGCGCTCACCGCGATGTGCTTCGTGAAGGTCTATGGAATCGCCTTCCTCGGCCTGCCGCGCGAGCCGAGGCACCCGGTCCCGGCGCCCGCCGCGGACCGCGGGCACGACGCCGGCGCACTGGAGCGCATCGGCATGGCGTGGCTCGCCGCCGCCTGCTTCGTCCTGGGCCTCTTTCCGGCCACCTTTCTGCTCCTGCTGAACCGTGTCAGCGCCTCGCTCACCGGACGGGGTCTATCGCCCGAATCACTGGAATCATCGGGCTGGCTTTGGCTGGTCCCGACCGCGCCCGCGCAGGCGAGTTACGCCCCGGTCATTTTCCTGGTCGTGGTGGTCGCCGTGACGCTGTTCAGCTTTCTGCTGGTGCGACGCTTCTACCACGGGCGCGTGCGCTTTTCCGATCCCTGGGACTGCGGCTTTCCTGCGCAGACCCCGCGCATGCAGGACACCGCCGACGCATTCGGCCAGCCGATCCGGCACGTCTTCGGGCCGCTTTACCTCATGAAGCGCCATCTGCCGGGCCCGGACGATCGGGTGCCCCGCTACTCGCTGCGGATCGAGGACCGCCACTGGTATTGGCTGTATCTGCCGGTGGCACGGTTTGCCGAATTCCTTGCCGTGAAGATCGGCTTGCTGCAGCAGGGCAGGATCAGCATTTACCTCCTCTACAGCTTCCTCACGCTGATCGCGCTGCTGGTGTTCGTGCGCTGACCGGCCTGCCATGAGCTACGCGCCGGGAATCGCGTTCCAGATCCTGCAGTCGGTGCTGGTGGTCCTTGCGGCGCCGTTGCTCCTCGGATGGGTGAACCAGTGCCGCGCCTGGCTGCAGAACCGATCCGCGCCAAGCATCCTGTTGCCCTACTGGACGCTGGCGAAGCTGTTCCACAAGGACGCGGTGATCGCGCGCAACGCCTCGCCGCTGTTTCGCCTCACACCCTACGTGCTGTTCGGATGCATGTGGCTCGCCGCCGGCATCGTGCCGGTGCTCGCCACCGATCTGCCGTTTGCGCCCGCCGCCGACATCATTGCGCTCGTGGGCGTATTTGCCCTCGCGCGCGTGTTTGCGGCGCTCGCCGCAATGGACATCGGCACTTCGTTCGGCGGGCTCGGCGCGCGGCGCGAGATGCTGATCGGCTTTCTCGCCGAGCCCGCCATGCTGATGGCCATGTTCACGGCGGCGTTCATCAGCGGCTCGACGCAGCTGACGACCATCGTCGCCACGCTCGCGCATCGCGAGTTCGCGATCTACCCGAGTCTCGCGTTCGCCGCGGTCGGCTTCCTGATGGTGCTGCTCGCGGAAAACGCGCGCATCCCGGTCGACAATCCGGCCACCCACCTCGAGCTCACCATGGTCCACGAAGCCATGATTCTCGAGTACTCCGCGCGCCACCTCGCGCTGATCGAGTGGGCCGCGGCGATCAAGCTCTTCGCCTACATGACGATCGGCTTCGCTCTGTTCCTTCCCTGGGGCATTGCCGAGGCCGGGAACTGGGCCATGCTGCCGGTTGCGCTCGCGGCGCTTGCCCTGAAGCTGGCGCTCGCGGGCGCCGGACTCGCGCTGCTCGAGACGCTGCTCGCCAAGGTGCGCTTGTTCCTGGTTCCGGAATTCCTTTCCACCGCCTTCCTGCTCGGAGTGCTCGGCATGCTGACCCACTTCCTGGTGAAGGGCTGAAGCGCCAATGCCGCTGGCCGGCCAGATCGTCAACCTGCTCGCCGCGCTGCTGCTGCTGATCGCGTTCGCGATGCTGTCGCAGCGCCGGATTCTGACGCTGATCAAGCTGTTCGCCTGGCAGGGCGTCGCGCTCGCGGCCTCGACGGTGATCGTCGCCTGGTCGACCGGCCAAGCCCATCTCTACTTCTCGGCCGCGCTCACGGTCGCGCTGAAGGTAGTGCTGATTCCCTGGGTGCTGCATCGCCTGATCGACCGGCTGCACGTGCGCTGGGACATCGAGACCCTGATCAACATCCCGGCGACGATGCTCATCGGCATCGGCCTGGCGATCTTCGCCTTTGCGCTCGCCACCCCGATCTCGCAGATGGCCAACACGCTCACCCGCTCCACGCTCGGGATCGCGCTCGCGAGCGTGCTGCTGTCGTTCCTCATGATGATCGTGCGCCGCAAGGCGGTGCCGCAGGTCATCGGGTTCCTGGCGATGGAGAACGGGCTGTTCTTCGCCGCGACCAGCGCCACCTACGGCATGCCGCTGGTCGTCGAACTCGGCGTCGCGCTCGATGTCCTGGTGGGCACCTTCATCTTCGGCATCTTCTTTTTCCACATCCGCGAGCAGTTCGACAGCCTAGAGATCCACCACATGGAAAAGCTGAAGGAAGACTGACGTGGAGATCGCGCTGGTTCTCGGTGTTCCGCTCCTGGGCGGCGTGCTGCTCGCCCTGTTCGGCCACAAGCGCTGGGCACCCGAGCTCAACACGGCGATGAGCCTGGTGACGTTCGCCGCCGCGGCGCTGCTCACCGCCCGGATCATCGCCGACGGCCCGATGGTGGCCCTGCAGGAACAGTTCTTCGTCGACCCCTTCAACGTATTCCTGGTTGCGCTGACCGCGTTCGTCGCATTCACCACGGCGCTCTTTTCGCGCCCGTACATGCGAATCGAGGAGCATCACGGCCGCGTGAATCCGGCGCGGCTGCGCCTATACCACAGCATGTACCAGCTGTTCACCTTCACCATGGTGCTGTGCCTAGTGTCGAACAACGTCGGCGTTCTCTGGGTCGCGCTGGAAGGCGCAACGCTGTCGACCGTGCTCCTGGTGAGCCTTTACCGCACGCCGGCGAGCCTGGAAGCGGCCTGGAAATACTTCATCCTGTGCTCGGTGGGCATTGCGCAGGCGCTCTTCGGCGTCATCCTGCTCTACTTCGCGGCCGAGAAGGTGCTGGGCCCGGGCGGCACTTCGCTCCTGTGGACGCATCTTTACGAGGTGCGCAGCCAACTCGAGCCCACGGTCCTTTCGCTCGCGTTCGTTTTCCTGCTGGTCGGCTTCGGCACCAAGGTCGGCTTGGTGCCGCTGCACAACTGGCTTCCCGACGCACACGCCGAAGGCCCGACGCCGATCTCGGCGGTGCTCTCGGGGCTGCTCCTGAACGTGGCGCTGTATGCCGTGGTGAGGAGCAAGGTGCTAGTCGACGGCGCACTGGAAGGCAACTTCTCCGGCCGCCTGATGATGGGATTCGGCCTGCTTTCCATGGTCGTTGCGGCGTTCTTCCTGTCCCGGCAAAAAGACATCAAGCGCATGTTCGCCTACTCCTCCATCGAGCACATGGGCATCATGACGTTCGCCTTCGGCATGGGAGGCGCGGTGGCGGCGTTCGCCGGCCTGCTGCACATGACCGTGCATTCGCTCACCAAGAGCGCGATTTTCTTCACCGTCGGTCACGCCTCGCAGAAGACCGGGACCCAGAGCATGGCCGAGATCCGGGGGCTCATCGAGCAGAGCCCTGCGATCGGCTGGGGTCTCGCGATCGGCAGCTTGGCGATTCTCGGCATGCCGCCGTTCGGCGTCTTCACGAGCGAATTCCTGGTGCTCACCACCGCCATGCGCGAGCAGCCCTGGGCAACGCCGTTTCTGCTCGTCGCGCTCGGCGTGGCGTTCGCCGCGATCTTCGGAAAGGTCCAGCCGATGGTGTTCGGCGAGAGCAGCGCGCGCCGGCTGCCGCACCCGCCGGCGCTCGTCCCCGTGTTCGTGCACCTGGCGATCGTGCTGATTCTCGGCCTCTATATCCCGCCGTACCTGGTCGACTGGTATCGCCAGGCCGCGGCGCTGATCGGGTAGGCGCGGGCGACCATGCCAGAGTCTGCTCTCCAGACCCGGCCGATCGCAGGCGCCATGCCGGCGAGGCGCGCGGTACTCGATGCTTCCGAACTTCGCGAGGTGTGCGGACGCGCACGCGCACAGAAAGGGCGCCTGGTCGCGCTGTGGGGCAGCGACGAGACGCGGCGCCGCGGCGGGTACGCGCTGCACATAGCGCTCGCGGACCGCGACGGGTTGCTCTGGCTCACCGTGCCGCTGCCGCGCGAGCATCCGCGCTATCCGGGGATCGCCGACATCTTTCCAAGCGCAAACCGGATGCAGCGCGCGGCCTACGACCTCGTCGGCATTCACCCGCAGAACAGTGCCGACCATCGCAAGTGGCTGCGTCACCGCGCCTGGCCCGGCGGGGTGTTTCCGCTGCGCAAGGACATCGAGCTTGCAGCGCATTTTCCGCCGGCCGAGGACCATTACCCGTTCGTGAAGGTCGAAGGCGAAGGCGTGCACGAAATCCCGGTGGGACCGGTACACGCAGGTACGATCGAACCGGGCCACTTCCGCTTCTCGATCGTCGGCGAAAAAATTCTGCGGCTGGAAGAGCGCCTCGGCTACAAGCACAAGGGAATCGAAAAGCGCTTCGAATCCATGACGCTGGAAGAGGGTGCGAAGCTTGCCGGGCGCGTGAGCGGCGACTCCACGGTCGCCTTCGCCTGGGCCTACGCCATGGCGGTCGAGGGGGCGAGCGGTACCCGGCCGCCGCCGCGCGCATTGGCACTGCGGGGCATCCTTCTGGAACTGGAGCGCATCGCCAACCATCTCGGCGACCTCGGCTATCTCGGCAACGACGTTGCGCTGTCGTTCGGATTCTTTCAGTTCTGGCGGTTGAAGGAACAGCTGCTGCGGCTGAATGCCGCCCTTTTCGGTCATCGTTACCTGATGGACCTCGTCATTCCGGGTGGGGTCGCAAGCGACTTCCCGCCCGGCGGCGCGGCGCACTTGGTCGAGCGGCTGGAGTCGATACTGGCAGAAGTCGGTACCCTGAGGTCGATCTACGACGAGCACGCCGGGGCCCAGGACCGCTTCATCCTGACCGGCCAAGTAACGACCGACGTGGCGGAAAAGCTCGACCTGTGCGGGCTGGCCGGTCGTGCGGGCGGCATCCGGCACGACCTCCGCGTCGATTTCCCGGTCCCGCCCTTCGACCAACTCGACGTGCGGATCGCCGCCCATACACGGGGGGATGTCGCGGCGCGGGTCTCGGTGCGCTTCGACGAGATCCAAGAATCCGTGCGCCTCATCCGGGCGCTTGCGGCCGGGCTGCCGAACGGGGAAGTCCGTGCGGCGATGGCCAGCGCGCCGGGAAATGCCTGCGGCGCCGGCTGGATCGAGGGCTGGCGCGGCGAAGTACTCGTCGCGCTGGAAACGGCGGACGGCAACCGGATCCATCGCGCGCATCCGCACGACCCGTCGTGGCAGAACTGGCCGCTCCTCGAGCGGGCCGTGCTCGGCAACATCGTGCCGGACTTCCCGCTGATCAACAAATCATTCAATCTGAGCTACAGCGGGCACGATCTCTAACGATGTACCAACTGCTCAAGCAGATTGCGAAGACCGGCATCGTCACCGAGCCGGCGCCCGATCCGGACGAGAACCTACGCCTGCTCGCGCAACGGCTTTCGGAGGTGGTGCTCCGGCATGTCGGCCGCGCGCTTGCGATCCGCCACGTCGATGCCGGCTCGTGCAACGGGTGCGAACTCGAGATTCATGCCCTGAACGGCCCCTTCTACAACCCGGAATGGCTGGGAATCAAGTTCGTGGCGAGCCCGCGGCACGCCGACCTGCTGCTGGTCACGGGGCCGGTATCGCGCAACATGGAGGAGGCGCTGCGGCGTACGTACGACGCGACACCGGAACCGAAGCTTGTCGTCGCGATCGGTGACTGCGGCTGCGACGGCGGAGTTTTCGGCGAGAACTACGCCAGCTGCGGCCGCGTTTCGAACGTCATCCCCGTGGACGTCGCCGTGCCGGGATGTCCGCCGACGCCGACGGCGATCCTGCAGGGAATCCTCACCGCGATCGAGTCGCGGCAGGGCTGATCGCCGGCCGGCTCAGGACTTGCCTGTGCAGGAAGCCGGCATTGCGGGCATCGGGTGACCACGGCAGGTCCATGCCACCTTGCCCGCTTCGACTCGCGGCAGGAGCACGATTTCGATTCCGGATTCGCGGTTCCAGCCTCGAATCACCCCGGCCGGCTCGACAATCCATTTCAGCTCGCCATGTTTCGGGTCGATCCGCGGCGCCATCGTCACCCCGCTTCCGGCGCCGGCAAGCGTGCCGGATTTCGCGGCCGCCGCGGCAACCCGAAGCCTGGCAGCGTCGGCGCCCGCGATCAGGGCGATTGCGGCCGCCTTCTCGGCCGCGCCCCGCACGCCGGGCAGCACGAAACCAACCGCAAGGAACGCGGCGAGGGCAAATCCCGCAACGATGTAAAGCGCAATGCGCATCGGATTCCGCAGCAGGAAAAGCGTAGCACGACGCCGTGGGCGGTGCAGCGCCACCCTGATGCACAATTCGGCAATGGCAGTTACCTATCACCTTCGGATTTCGGGGCGCGTGCAGGGCGTCGGCTACCGCGACGCGATGCGCTCCGAAGCGTTGCGGCATGGCGTGAGCGGGTGGGTGCGAAATCGCCGCGACGGCAGCGTCGAGGCGATCGTGCAAGGCGAGCCCGGCGCGGTCGAGGCGGTCATCGCGTGGGCAGGGCGCGGACCGCCCGCGGCGCGGGTTACGGCCGTCGAGGCCGTCCCGGCGGGCGCCGCGCTCGACCGTCCGTATGACGGGTTCGATTGGATCCCGTCGGCCTAGCCGGTCCGCTTCTTCAGCGCATTCACGACGGAAAATTCCCACGGCCGGCACGCCACCAGCAGGCCGACGCCGGTGCGCTTGCGCACAGGGAGCGACGAATCGACGTCGGCCAGATCGTTGAATTCGGCGACCAGGCGTTCGAGCCTGCGCCGCACCACCGATGCCGACTCCTCCGACACGTCGCGCGCTTCCAGACGCAGGTATTCGCGTGCGCCATCGAACCGGCCCGCCAGGAACTCCCGCATGACGCGGTTTCCGTACGCCTTCTTCACCGGACCGCCGGCGCGCCATGTGAAATCGCGCGCCACCTTCAGACGCGCGCGCTCGCCCGCGCCCCAGTCGATGAGCCCGACGCGCGCCAGCCGGGCAAACGCAAGCGTGAGCTGCGCCCTCGTGATCGAGAATTCGTCGAGGATCTCGGCAAATGTCCAGTCGTTCAGGACCAGCCAGAACACCGACAGCAGGCGCTCGTCGCGCGCCAGCGCCACCTCCTGTTCGAGCGTCAGCTCCGCGGGACCCGCCCTCCGTCCCCGGCTCATGCGCGCGACGTCGTACAGCTCGAGTTCGAGCACCCGGAGGACCTGCTCGATGCGGGCAAGCGTGAACGTGCCGCGCGAGAACATTCGCTTGACGCTCGGCTCGGACAGGCCGAGCCGGCGCGCAAGCTCCGCGTACGTCAGGCCGCGCGCCCGGACGCTCTTCTTGAGGGCTTCGACGAAGCGGCTGCGGGCGGGCACGAGTTTGATGGTATCAGAATCCGATACTTCCGTTCTTCGTATTGCACGCTCCCGGCCGCCGCGCAACACTCGGCTCGCGCCAACGGGAAGAGGAGGGACCATGCTCGCGACACTGACCTTTCCGCCGATCGCCAACCCGCGGGGCGGACGGCGCCGGGAGACTGTCCATGCCCGCTCGGCCGAAGACCTGCGACGCGCGCTGCGCGCCGCGCGGGAGAGGGCGCTCAGCCTCGACACCTCCGCGCTGAATTGCCTGCTGCGGGTCGACGGCAGACGCGAGCAGCTCGAGTGCCAGGCGGCGACGCCGTGCGCCGCAGTAGCGGCATCCGTCGGGGCACGCGGCCTTCCGCTCGAGGCCGGGGTGCGCGCCGCCGGCCTCGCCGAATCCGTCGGCGACGCGGTTTCGCGCAACGCGCCCGGCCCCGACGGCGTCCCGATCGTGAGGCACGTCGAAGCGATCACGGTGGTGACCGCAGACGGCGAACTGAGACGCGCGGATCGGGAGTCGAATACCGACCTTTTTCGCCTCGCGGTCGGCGGATACGGCCTGTTCGGTGTCCTCTACAGCATCACCCTGCGTATCGATTCTCTGCTGCACGCGGCGCGGCACGCCCAGGCGCCCGCGGAACTCGATCTCGCCGAACCCGGCACCGCACACGGCGCTCTGCGGAGCGCCGAGTTCCTCGTGCCGCCCGATCAGCTCGAGCGCACGCTTGCCGGATTCAGGGCTCTGGCCGCGGAGCGTCGCCTCCTGCTGCAAAGAATCCTGGTCCGCAGACTGCATGCGGAGAACGAAACCTACCTGCGCTGGGCGGACCGCGAATGGGCCGGGGTCACACTTCATTACCGCACCCGCGCCACGCTGGGAGCGAGCGTGTTCGCAACAGAGATCGAAGCGATATTGCTCGAGATCGCCCTGTCGCTCGGCGGCTCGTTCCCGATCGCCGATGCTCACGTGGCTACGCTTCCCCAGCTGCTGTCGTGCTACCCGAAGCTGGCGGCTTTCGTCGCCGAGAAACGCCGCTTTGACCCTGCCGAACGGCTGCAGAACCGGTGGTACCGACGCATCTCCGCGCTGCTGCGGCGCGAATTGCGCCCCGCGGCCGGGAGCGGATGAACACTGCGCGCTCGTCTCGAGCGCGCTATTCGCGTCGAGAGAGTCTCAGCGGGCGGTGCCGGCGTTGCCGAATACGACCCGCACGTTTTCGGGTGCGAGCCACGCCGAAAGCTCGCTTAGCAACCGTTCATCGGGCCGCACTTTCCACGCCTCGCCAAGCGCGATATCGCAGCTCGCCGCGCCGTTGTCATAGTGCACCAGCACCAGGCAGGCGCCCTCGCCTTCGCTGCGGTACGGCGCCAGCATCTCCATCAGGCGTTTCGCGTCGGCCTGACCGTTCACGTCGAGGCGAAGCCGCGCCGCGTAGCGCCGGCGCACCGCCGCGAGGTCAAGGAGCTCCTCCGCAATGACGCGCAGCCCCCCGGAGAACTCGTCGCGCTGCACCTTTCCCTGGACAAGCAGCAGCGCGTCCTCCTTGATCGATTCGCGATGCCTGTCCAGCATTTCCGCGTACACCGAGATCTCGATCTGCGCCGTGCCGTCGTCGAGCTTCACCATCAACATACGGCCACGCCGCGTCATTTGGGTACGAGCCTCGGCGACGATTCCTGCCAGCCACATCCGGTGCTCCGCCGGCTGAAGCTCGGCCAGCGGCTGCAGCGGAAATCCCGCCAGATCGCGCGCGTACACCGAAAACAGGTGTCCGGACAGCGAGAACCCGAGCGCCGCCTTTTCTTCCAGGAGCTGGCGTTTCAGGTCCCACGCCGGCGCATCGACCACCGCATCGCTGCCGGCGCGCGCATGCTCCCCGTCGCCGAACAGGCTGGACTGCGATGCCATGCGCTCGGCCTGCTCCGCCGCCTCCAAGGCCCGACCGACCGAGGCGAGCAGTTTCGCCCGGTTCGGCTCCATGCCATCGAAGGCCCCGGCGCGCACCAGAGCTTCGACCACGCGCCGATTCACGCGGCGCTTGTCGACGCGCGTGAAGAGCTGATACAGCGAATCGAACGGCGCGCTCGTGCTCGCGTCCACGATTGCCCCGATCGCCGCCTCGCCGGTGCCGCGTACCGCGCCCAGGCCGTAACGCACGGATTCCCGGTCGACCGGGACAAAGCGATACCCGGAACGATTGATGTCCGGCGGCAGGATCCGAAGCCGGTTCGCCACTGCGTCCTCGTAAAGCGCCCGCACCTTGTCCGTGTCGTCCATCACGGCGGACAGGTTGGCCGCCATGAATGCGGCCGCATGGTGCGCCTTCATGAACGCCGTCTGGTAGGCAAGCAGCGCGTAGGCGGCGGCATGCGAGCGGTTGAATCCGTACCCCGCGAATTTCGCCATCAGGTCGAAGAGCTGCGTTGCCCGGCCGCGCGACAGGCCGTTCTTCTGCGCCCCGGCGACGAACGTGTCGCGCTGTGCATCCATCTCATCCTGCTTTTTCTTTCCCATCGCGCGCCGCAGCAGGTCGGCGCCGCCGAGCGTATAGCCGCCCATCACCTGCGCGATCTGCATCACTTGTTCCTGGTACACCATGATCCCGTAGGTCGGGCCGAGAATCGGCTCCAGGCGCGGATCCAGGTAATCCACGCGCTGCTGGCCGTGCTTGCGTGCGATGAATTCCGGGATCAGGTCCATCGGCCCGGGACGGTAGAGGGCCACAAGCGCGATCACGTCCTCGAAACGGTCGGGGCGCGCCCGCTTCACCAGATCGCGCATGCCGCGCGATTCCAGCTGAAACACGGCGCTGGTATTGCCGGCCGATATCAGCCGGTAGGTTGCCTCGTCGTCCAGTGGAATTCGCTCGAGCGAGAACTCCTCCTCGCCAAGCATCCGCACGTAGCGCTCGGCCCAGTCCAGAATCGTGAGCGTGGTCAGGCCGAGAAAATCGAACTTCACCAGTCCGATCGCCTCGACGTCGTCCTTGTCGAGCTGCGAAATGACGTTCGTCGTGCCCTCGGCCGCGTACAGCGGGCAGAACTCGGTCAGCTTTCCGGGCGCGATCAGGACGCCGCCCGCGTGCATGCCGACATTGCGCGTCAGCCCCTCGAGCTTCTCGGCGAGCGCGAGCAATTCCCTCACTTCGTCCTCGTTGCGCTCGCGCTCCGCGAGCAGCGGCTCCATCTGGCGCGCTTCGCGCAGCGTGACGGTCCTGCCCGGCTGGACCGGGATGAGCTTGGCGATCTGGTCGCAGAAGCTGTAGCTGAGGTCGAGCACGCGCCCGGTATCGCGCACGACGGCGCGCGCCGCCATCGTTCCGAACGTGGCGATCTGCGATACCGATTCCTCGCCGTATTTGCGGCGCACGTAGTCGATCACCATGTCCCTGCCGTCCTGGCAGAAGTCGATGTCGAAGTCGGGCATCGACACGCGATCCGGATTGAGGAACCGCTCGAACAGCAGCTCGTAGCGGAGCGGATCGAGATCGGTGATGCCGAGCGCATAGGCCACCAGCGAGCCGGCCCCGGAGCCGCGACCCGGTCCCACCGGCACGCCCTTCGGGAATCGCGCGTCGCGGTGCGACTTGGCCCAGTTGATGAAATCCGCGACGATCAGAAAATAGCCTGCAAAACCCATCTGCACGATGGTCGCGATCTCGAATTCCAGCCGCGCACGATAGCGCGGCGCCTCGCGCTCCCGCAGCCCGGGGTCCGGAAAGAGCCGCGCGAGGCGTGCCGCGAGCCCCTGCTGCGCCTGGCTTTCCAGATAGGCGTCGACGGAGACGCCGCCGGGAGTCGGGAAGGCCGGCAACCGGCTCCTCCCCAGTTCGATTTCGAGGTTGCAGCGGCGCGCGATTTCGACCGAGTTTGCGAGCGCCTGCGGCACGTCGGCAAACAGACGCGCCATCTCGTCCTGCGATTTGAAGTATTGCTCGGGCGTGTGCGGGCGCGGCCGCCGCGGGTCGCCGAGCGCGTAGCCTTCGGCAATGCAGACGCGCGCCTCGTGCGCCTTGAAATCATCGGGCAGGAGGAACTGCACGGGGTGCGTCGCCACGACCGGCAGTCCCGACTTTCCGGCAAGCGCGAGCGTGCGCGTCGTTACCGCGTCCGAATTCGCCTGACCCGCGCGCTGCAGCTCGAGGTAGTAGCGGCCGGGGAAAAGCCCCGCCCACGCGCCGGCCAACCGTGCGGCGGCGGCGTCGTTTCCGGCCGCGAGCGCCTGGCCGACGTCGCCGGACGCCGCACCGGAAAGCGCGATCAGCCCCTCGGTGCCGCCCTCCGCGAACCACGTCCTCGCGATCTCGGCGCGGGCACGATGCTGGTTCTTCAGCCAGGCGCGCGAAAGGAGTTCGGAGAGCTTCTGATATCCGGCGCGCGATGCGCAAAGCAGCAGCAGTCGCGACGGTTTTTCGCGGTCCGCTTCGTTGCGGATCCAGCAGTCCGCGCCGAGAACGGGTTTGATTCCGGCTGCGCGCGCTGCCTGGTAGAACTTCACCATGCCGAAGACGTTGGCGCTGTCGGTGAGCGCGAGCGCCGGCATTTCGTCGGCAGCGGCCTTGGCGACGGCCTCTTCGATGCGGACGATCCCGTCGGTCACCGAGTACTCGCTGTGCATCCTCAGGTGGACGAAGCGCGGAGCGTTCACAAAAAAATTCTACCACCGCGTCGCAGTGCCAATTCGCCGCGCGCAGCGACCGATGCGTCGAGTCCGCCTGCGTGCCGATGCGCGTGTGCGCTGCGTGCGCTCTGCTAACATCCGCCGGGCCATGGAGACCGAGGCCGCGCCGGACAAACCGCTCGCATCGAGCATCGCGTTCGGTGCACTGCTTCTGGGCGCCACCTGCATCGCGCTTTCTCCGATCTGGGTGCGCGTGTCCGACGTCGGGCCGACGGCGAGCGCGTTCTGGCGGGTCGCCCTTGCGGTGCCGCTGCTGTGGCTGCTCTACCCTCTCGCGCCGCAAAAGACGGCGCACCGCGGCCGTGCGCAGTGGATGCTGTTCGCGGCCGCAGGATTTGCGTTTGCGGGCGATCTTGCGTTCTGGCACTGGTCGATCAAGTTCACTTCGGTAGCGAATTCGACTCTGCTCGCCAATCTCGCGTCGATCTTCGTCACCCTTGCGGTGTGGCTGATCTGGCGCCAGCGGCCCACCGCGCTTTTTCTCATCGGACTTGCTGCCGCGCTCGCCGGCGTCGCGATGCTGGTGCGTACCAGCATCGATTTCTCGCCGACCGCGCTACTCGGGGACGCGCTCGGCGTGATCACTGCCATGTTCTACGCCTGGTACCTGCTCTCGGTGAAAGGGGTGCGCGACCGCGGCGCCGCGACGCTGCACTTGATGGCTGTCACGACGACGGTGACCGCGCTGATCCTTTTCCCGGTCGCGCTCGCCTCCGGCGAAGCGCTGCTGCCGCAATCCGCCGCCGGATGGCTGATCCTGCTGGGGCTGGCATGGATCTCGCATTGCGCGGGCCAGGGTCTCATTGCCTTCGCGCTTGCCCATCTCCCGGCGGCGTTTTCTTCCGTGAGCCTGTTGTTCCAGCCCGTGATGGCGGCGGTGTTCGCCTGGATCCTGCTCGGCGAACCGCTGGTCGCGCTGCAGGTAGCCGGAGGCATCGTGGTGCTTACCGGGATCTATCTCGCCCGCCGGGGTTCCACGTAGTGAGCGGTTCGCCGCCGAAGGACCGCCGGCGGTGTTATGCAATGATTGCCTGCGGCTCGCCGGGAGGCGCGGATTCGACCACGCCGATTTCATGGACAGTCTCACCCGCGGCGGCGAGGTGCTGCATCGCGGCGCCAATCAACTCCGGCGCCAGTGCGATGACCAGGCCGATGCCGCAGTTGAAGACACGATGCATTTCGTCCTCCGCAATCGCGCCTGCCCGCTGCAACCAGCCGAACAGTTCCGGGCGCTGCCAGGAGTCTTTCCGTATCACGGCGCGCGTCCCCGCGGGCAGCATGCGCGGCACGTTGCCGGTGATCCCGCCGCCGGTGATGTGGGCAAGTCCCTTGACCGGCACTTGCTCCAGCAGATTGAGGATCGATTTCACATAGATCCGGGTCGGCTGCATGATCGCATCCAGGAGCGCGGCGGCGGGCTTTTCGCGCTCGATGATTCTCCGGATGAGCGAATAACCGTTCGAGTGCGCGCCGCTCGAGGCAAGCCCGAGCAGCGCGTCGCCCGCGCGGATCGAGCGGCCGTCGATGATCCGGTCCTTCTCCACCACGCCGACGCAGAACCCCGCGAGATCGTACTCGCCCTCCGGGTACATCCCGGGCATCTCCGCGGTCTCGCCTCCGATCAGCGCGCAACCGGCGAGCTCGCAGCCGCGCGCGATTCCCCGGATAACCTCGGCGGCGACGCGCGGGTCGAGCTTGCCGCAGGCGAAGTAATCGAGGAAAAACAGCGGCTCCGCGCCCTGGACGAGGACGTCGTTCGCGCTCATCGCCACCAGATCGACGCCGACGGTATCGTGCCGGTCGAGCGCGAATGCCAGTTTGAGCTTGGTGCCCACGCCGTCCGTGCCCGAAACGAGCACAGGGCTGCGGTACTTCTTCGGCACTTCGCACAGCGCACCGAATCCGCCGATGCCGGCGAGCACTTCGGGGCGCAGCGTCCGCCGGGCGAACGGCTTGATCGTTTCGACCAGCGCATCGCCGGCGTCGATGTCCACGCCGGCGTCGCGATAAGAAAGGCGGTCTGCCATGGGAACCGGCGCTCTCGCGCCGCGTGCTAGAGTTGCGCGGTTTTCGTGCCGATTCTACCCGACTGAGCATGCGGCAGCTTGCGCTCGACATCACGCCGCCGCCCGAGCCGACTCTCGAGAACTTCGTGCCTGGCGCGAATGCGGAACTGCACTCGCGCCTGCGCGAACTCGCCGAGGGTCGCCTGGCGGAAAGCGTCCTTTACCTGTGGGGCGAGCCGGGCTCGGGACGCAGCCATCTGCTCGCCGGGACCGCGCGCGCGGCTCGCTGCCCGCTCGTCGTGGCCGATGACGTCGAGCGCCTCGACGACGCGGCGCAGGTGGCGCTGTTCCATCGCATCAACGAAGCGCGCGAATCGAGCGGCGCGGTGCTGGCGGCCGGCGCGGCGCCGCCCGCCCAGCTTGCCGTGCGGGAGGACCTGCGGAGCCGCCTGGGCTGGGGCCTTGTCTACCACGTGAAGCCGCTCACCGATGCCGAGCGCGCGGTTTTCCTCGCGCGCGAAGCCGAACGCCGCGGCGTGCGGCTTCCCGAGGAGGCGGTGCGCTACCTCCTCGTCCGCGCGCGCCGCGACCTGCGCTCGCTCATTTCGATCCTCGCGTGGCTCGACCGCGCGTCGCTCGAGCAGCAGCGGCACATCACCCTGCCGCTCGTGCGCGAGGCGCTCAAAACGCTGGACGAATGAAGCTTGCCCTGTTCGACCTCGACAACACGCTGCTCGTCGGCGACAGCGACTACGAGTGGGGTCAGTTCCTGGTCGACCGCGGCGTGCTCGACGCGGCCGAATACGAAGCGCAGAACCGCGAGTTCTACGCCCGCTACGTGGCGGGCTCGCTCGACATCCACGAGTTCCTCGGCTTTGCCCTGCGGCCGCTCGCCGAGCACGAGCCGCAGGACCTCGCGCGATGGCACGCCGATTTCATGCGCACGCGGATCGTGCCGATGATCGGCGACCGGGCGCGCGCGCTCGTCCGCAGGCACCAGGACAACGGAGACCTCTGCGCCATCGTCACCGCGACCAACCGCTTCGTGACCGGACCGATCGCGCGCGAGTTCGGCGTCGCCCACCTGATCGCGACCGAGCCCGAATCGGTGGAGGGGCGGTTCACCGGGCGCGTTGCGGGAACGCCGTGCTTCCGCGAAGGCAAGATCCGGCGCGTTGCCGACTGGCTCGACGGACTGGGCCTGCGGCTGGAGGATTTCGCGCAAAGCGCCTTCTACAGCGATTCGCACAACGATTTGCCGCTCCTCGAGCGCGTATCGCGGCCCGTTGCGGTGGATCCCGACCCGGAACTCGAGGCCGAAGCGATGCGCCGCGGCTGGCCCGTCATTTCCCTGCGCCAGGACCAGCGCCCGCGCCCTTCGTGATCAAGCGCTTCATCCGCCGGGTGCTGGGGCTGCGCGAGGAGGGTCCGTTGCGGATACCGCGCGGCGAGCACCGTCTGACCCGCGAGCGCATCAGCCCCGCGGCGCTCAAGGTCTGCGACACGCTTGCGGCGCACGGATTCGCCGCCTGCGTGGTGGGCGGCGCGGTGCGCGATCTGCTGCTGGGAATCACGCCCAAGGACTTCGATGTCGCAACGGACGCCCGGCCCGAACAGGTGAAGCCGCTGTTTCGCCGCGCGTTCGTGATCGGACGGCGTTTCCGGCTGGTTCACGTGATGATCGGACCCGAAGCGATCGAGGTTTCCACCTTCCGCGCCGCAGGCACCAATGCGGCAAGCGAAGGCGATTCGGCGCGCGCCACCGACGAGCACGGGCGGGTGCTGCGCGACAACGTGTTCGGCACGCAGGAAGAGGACGCGCGGCGGCGCGATTTCTCGATCAATGCGCTCTATTTCGATCCAGCCACCGAGGAAGTCATCGATTACCACCGCGGATTGGCCGACTTGCGCAAGCGGGCGCTGCGCATGATCGGCGACCCCGAAACGCGCTACCGCGAAGACCCGGTGCGCATGCTGCGCGCGGTCCGGCTCGCCGGAAAGCTGGGGCTTTCGCTCGACCCGGCGACGCGGGCGCCGATTCGCAGTCTCGCACCGCTGGTCGAACGGGTGCCGCCGGCGCGCTTGTTCGACGAAATGCTCAAGCTCCTCCTTTCCGGGCACGCCAGCGCCTGCCTGCGGCAGCTGCGCGACGAAGGCCTGCACCAGGGGCTGCTGCCGCTTCTGGACGTGATCCTGGAGCAGCCGCTCGGCGAGCGCTTCGTCACGATGGCGCTCGCGCAGACCGACGCGCGCGTACTCGCCTCCAAGTCCGTGTCGCCGGCGTTCCTGTTTGCCGCGCTGCTCTGGCACGAGGTGCTCGCGGCGTGGAAAGAACGGGAGAAGCGCGGAACGCGGCTGGTTCCGGCGCTCGAATCGGCGATGGACGAAGTGCTCGACGCGCAGTGCGAAAAGCTGGCGATCACGCGGCGGCTGACCGCCACGATGCGCGAAATCTGGGCCATGCAGCCGCGCTTCGAGCAGCGCTCCGGGCAGCGTCCTTTCCGCCTTCTCGACTCGCCGCGCTTTCGCATGGGTTACGACTTCCTCGCGCTGCGGGCGGCGAGCGGCGAGGCGTCGGCCGAACTGGAGGCCTGGTGGCGCGCGTTCCAGAGCGGCGACGCGGAAACGCGGCGGCTGATGCTCTTGCCGGGGGTCGCGCCGAAGAAGCGGCGCCGGCCACGCCGGCGGAAAACGGCGCCCGCGCCCGCTCCGCCCCGGGAATGACCGTCGCCTACGTGGCCCTGGGCGCGAACCTCGGCGACCCGCGCAGCCAACTGCTCGCCGCGTTCGCGGATCTCGCGCGCCTCCCCGATACCCGGCCAACGGGACGATCGAGCCTGTACCGCAGCGCGCCGCTCGGCTACGCGAACCAGCCCGACTTCCTGAACGCGGTCGCGAGGCTCGAAACCGGCCTGCCTCCCGCGGAACTGCTCGCGCGCCTGCAGGCGATCGAACGTGCCCACGGCCGCGTGCGCAGGTTTCGCGATGCGCCGCGCACGCTGGACCTCGACCTGCTGCTCTACGGCGCGGCGCGGATCGACACGCCCGCACTCACCGTGCCGCATCCGCGCATGCACGAGCGCGCGTTCGTGCTCGTGCCCCTGCTCGAGCTGGATGCCGGGATCTCGATCCCGGGTCGCGGCAGCGCCGCCGAACTGCTCCGCGCCTGCCCCGCGCCGGCGGTCGAGCGCCTCGGCGCGTAGCCATGGAGCGTCTCCAGTACATTGCCGTCGAGGGGCCGATCGGGGCCGGCAAGACAAGTCTCGCGAAGCGCCTCGCCGAGCGTCTGAGCGCCGAACCGGTGCTCGAGCGGCCCGAAGAGAACCCGTTTCTCGCCCGCTTCTACCAGGACATGGCGCGCTACGCGCTGCCGACCCAGATCTTCTTCCTGTTCCAGCGCGCGCGGCAGCTCGAACCGCTCGCCCAGCTCGACCTCTTTGCGCGGCCCGTGGTGGCGGACTTCCTGATCGAAAAGGACCCGTTGTTCGCGCACGCAACGCTTTCCGGCGACGAACTGGTGCTGTACCAGAAGATCTACGATTCGCTGCGGCCGCAGGCGCCCGCGCCCGACCTGGTGGTCTACCTGCAGGCGCAGCCTGATACGCTCGCCGAGCGCATCCGGCGGCGCGCCGCAAGCTACGAGCGCGCGATCGGCGAAGGGTACCTGGCGCTGCTCGTCGAAAGCTACGCCCGGTTCTTCCACCACTACGCGGCGGCGCCGGTCCTCATCGTCAATTCCGAGAACCTGAACTTCGCCGCGCGCGAGGACGACTTCGAGTTGCTGGTCGAGCGCATGCACGCGATGAAGGCGAGGCGCGAGTTCTTCAGCCTCGGCTAGGCTCGGCGGCGACGTGGACATCATCCAAGACATCGAGGGTATGCGGCGGACGCGCAGGGCCGCTCGCGGATGCGCGTTCGTCCCCACCATGGGCAATCTGCACGAGGGACACCTTGCGCTCGTGCGGCTCGCGCGCGCCCTGCGCGCCCCGGTCGTCGTGAGCATCTTCGTGAACCGGCTCCAGTTTGCGCCCAGCGAGGACTTCGACCGCTATCCAAGAACGTTCCAGGCCGACTGCGAAAAGCTCGCCGCGGAAGGCGTCGACTTGGTGTTCGCGCCCGACGAACGGACTCTTTACCCCGAACCACAGACCTACATCGTCGAGCCGCCGGCGATCGCGAACGAGCTCGAGGGCCGCTTCCGGCCCCGCTTCTTCCACGGCGTTGCGACGATCGTCCTCAAGCTCTTTCACTGCGTGCAACCCGAAGTCGCGGTGTTCGGAAAGAAGGACTATCAGCAGCTGCACATCGTCCGCGGCATGGTGCGCCAGCTCAACCTGCCGGTCGAGATCATCGCCGGCGAGACCGTGCGCGAGGCCGACGGCCTGGCGATGAGCTCGCGCAATGCCTATTTGTCACCGGCAGAGCGCGCGCAGGCGCCGAATCTGTATCGCGTGCTTGCGGCGATCGGCGAGGACAGGACGACCTGCGAAGAGGCGATTCGGTCGCTTGAAGCGGGAGGCTGGACCACGGACTACATCGAAATCCGCCGCCGGAACGATCTTGCTCCGCGGCAGCCGGGCGACCGCGAACTCGTCGTGCTCGCCGCTGCCCGGCTTGGCGCAACGCGCCTCATCGACAACCTCGAGTTCGCCGCCTGAGCGGTGCGCGCACGGGCGGCAGTTCGTCCCGAATCGGGTGCTTATCGCAATTCGCTGAAGCGAATTCTAGGAAGGATACGGATCGAACGTGATCGACTGGACCGGGCAACCCATCGCCTCGGCGAGCTTGTCCATCGCGTCGTCCGTGAGTTGCACCGGCTGAAAATCCTCGTCACCGCCCCTGGAGGAGATGAACGCCTTGGCGGCGTCCTCGCTGTTCCAGGTCACGACCGGGTCGGGCTCGACTCCCGGAATCTGCCGGCAGATGGGGAATCCGTCCGTCTTGTAGACGATCGCGTACATGCAGCCCTCCAGAATTGCTCGAACCGGACGATCGCAAAAACTTTAACGCATGTTCGCGCCGCTGGCTAGGGGACTCGGTCTCAGAACCCGGCGACGCAGCCGTCGCCGCGCGGATCGAACGCGCCTTCGAGCGCGCCGTCGGTGCGCCGCACCAGCGCTCCGGCGTGCCCCATGATCTCGTCGAAATCGCCGACCACCTCGACCTCGTGGCCGCGGCGCCGCAGCTCCGCGATCGTCTCCGGGGGGAAGCGCGACTCCATCTTCAGCGTCTCGGACATCGAGCCCCAGGTCCGTCCGAGCAGCCAGCGCGGCGCCGAAACGGCAACCTGCAGCTCCTGGCGGTACACCGCGTAGCGCGTGAACACCGCCGCCTGCGTCTGCGGCTGGCCATCGCCGCCCATCGTGCCGTAGATGAGCGCGCGGCCATCGGCGAAGCGCGCAAGCGCCGGATTGAGCGTGTGGAACGGCTTCTTCCCGGGCGCAAGCGCGTTGATGCTCGCCGGGTCGAGCGCGAAGCTGCAGCCGCGGTTCTGCCAGTTGACGTGCGTTCCGGGCAGCACTACGCCCGAGCCGAATTCGTGATAGATGCTCTGGATGAAGCTCGCCGCGCGGCCAGCGCCGTCGATCACGCCCATCCACACGGTGCCTCCGGGCGTCGAGGATCCTCCCCAGGGCCGCGCCCGCCGCATGTCGATCCCGGCCGCGAGCGCTGCGAGATTCGCCTCGGCGAGCAGCGCCTGCGGCTCGATCCCCATAAAGGCCGGGTCCGTGATGTGCCGATCGCGGATCCCGAGGAAGGCGGCCTTCGTCGCCTCTACGATCGCGTGCACGTGATCGGCGCTCTCGGGCCCAAGTTCCGCCAGGCCGAGACGCTCCACGATGCCGAGGATCGCGAGCGAAACGATTCCCTGCGTCGGGGGCGTCATGTTGTAAAGCGTGCCAAGCGAGTGCGCGAGGTGCAGCGGGCGCACCTCCTTCGCCGCGTAGGCCTCCAAGTCGGAAAGCGCGAGCGGGCTGCCGAGCGATTTCAGGTCCTTCGCCATCGAGCGCGCGAGATCGCCGCGGTAGAAGTCCTCCAGGCCGGCTTCGGAGAGCCTTTTCAGCGTCGCGCCGAGCCGCGCCTGGACGAACAGTTCGCCGCTTTTCGGCACTTCGCCCCGCGGCAGGAAGCGATCGCTGAAGCCAGGCAGGTTTTCCAGTTCGGCGCGCTTGCCCCGCGTATTCGATTCCTGGCTCGCGGTCAGCGGAACGCCTGCCTCGGCGTAGTGGATGGCGTCTTCGAGCAGCCGCGCGAGGGGAATCGATCCGCGCCAGTGTTCCTTGCTGATCGCAAGCGCGCGCTGCCAGCCGCCGACCGTTCCGGCCACCGTGTTGGCTGCGAGCGGTCCGCGCGCAGGAATCCGGTCAAGGCCGAGCGAGCGGTAGTACGCGATCGTCGCGGCGCGCGCTGCGACTCCGCTGGCGTCGATTGCGCGCGGTTCCTCCCCGGGGGCGGACAGCAGCCAGAACGCGTCGCCGCCGATCCCGTTCATGTGCGGATAGACGACCGCGATCGTCGCCGCCGCCGCGACCATCGCCTCGATCGCGTTGCCGCCCTCGCGCAGCACGGCAAGCGCCGATTGCGCAGCGAGCGAGTGCGAAGCGACCGCGATGCCGCGGCGCGCGACGGTGGTCTGAATCATGGTGGCGTTACTTTAGAAAGATCGCGCATCCAAAGACAGTACGGCGCTAATCCAGCGCACCGGACCAGAGATCCTCGGCGAACCGGCGCCAGTGCACGATCTCGATTCCGTCGGCGGTGCGCCGGGCGCGCGGTTCGAGGCACACGAGGATCCGCCGCCGCACGCGCGGGTGGTCTGCGACCAGCGCGCGCAGCCCTTTCAGGTGATCGGTGGTGATGCGCGCGCTTGCCTTCGCCTCGAGCGCGAGCTCCATGTCGCCCACAACGAAATCCACCTCGATGCCGCTCGCCAGGCGCCAGTAGGCGAGTTCCCGGCCGCGGCGGCGGTAGTGCGTGTACGCCTGAAGCTCGTGGTGGACCCAGTTCTCGAAGGCGCGGCCGAAGAGTTCGGAGCCGGGCTCGAGGCGCCCGCGCCGCGCGAGCGCGTTCACGACGCCCACGTCGGCGAAATAGAACTTCGGCGCCTGGATCGTGCGCCGCTTGGGCCGGCGCGTCCATGCCGCGAGGAAGCGGCCCAGCAGCGTATCGGCGAGGATCTGGAAATACTCGCGCACCGTGGGGCCGGACACGCCGCATTCGCGCGCAATGTTCGCGAAATTCACGATGCTGCCCTCGGAAAGCGCGGCCGCCGAGAGGAAACCCGAAAAGGCCGGCAGGTTGCGTACCAGCGCCTCCTGCGCGATCTCCTCGCGCAGGTAATCGCTCACATAGGCCCGAATGCGATCGCCCGCGTCGTCGGCGAGGTAGTGGCGCGGCAGATACCCATGATTCAGTGCCCGCACGAGGTCGAATTCGCGCCCGACCTCGGCCGAAACGAGGCCGAGCAGTTCCCGGCGCACCGCCCGCCCGCCGAGGAGGTTCGCCTGCGTGCGCCGCACCTTGCGCGCGCTCGAGCCGCACAGCGCGAACACGCGCGCCCGGTTCTCGATCAGCCAGTGCACCTCGTCGAGCAGGCCGGGCACCTTCTGAATCTCGTCCAGCACCACGATGCGGCGCGTCGCGTCGGCGTCCAGCTCCTCCCGCAGCAATGCGGGGCGCTGCAAGTACCTGACCAGCTCGTCGGTCTTGAGCAGGTCGATCCAGATCGATTGCGGATAGGTTGCCCGCAGGAGCGTGCTCTTCCCGGTCTGCCGGGGCCCCCACAGGAAGAACGAGTCGCGCGGCCGTTTCGGCAGCGCCAGCGCACGCTGAAACATGCGCCTTATATTATCATGACAATCGAAAGTGGTGCTTTCCAGATTGCGCCACGAGCGCACCGGCCGCAAGCAGCAAGTTCTACGGCACTTCACAGAGTGTGAAGCGTGGGGGTATCGGACGATTCTGGAACTCAGGAAATGCAGATTTGGTGCCGGAAGAGAGACTCGAACTCTCATGCTGTTGCCAGCGGCGGATTTTGAGTCCGCTGCGTCTGCCGATTCCGCCATTCCGGCCGCGTTTTTCGCAATTCTATAATGGCCGCGGATGAAGACTTCGGACTTCGACTATGCGCTGCCGGAAGAGCTCATCGCCCAGCACCCTTGCGCCGAGCGCGCCGCAAGCCGGTTGCTGCATCTGGACGGTGCAAGCGGCGCCCTCGCCGACCTCGCGTTCTCCGATCTGCCCGGACTGGTCGCCGCCGGCGACGTGCTCGTGCTGAACGACACGCGCGTCGTCAAGGCGCGCCTTTTCGGTCGCAAGAGCACCGGCGGGCGAATCGAAGTGTTCGTGGAGCGCATCGTCGGCGAGCGCGAGGCGCTCGCACTGATGCGCTCGGGCCATCCGCCCCACCCCGGATACCGGCTGAGCGTAGGCGACGGCGTGGGCGCCGAGGTGCTCGCGCGGGAGGACGACCGATACCGGGTGCGCTTTTCCGAGCCGGTGGCACAGGTGCTCGAGCGCTGCGGCAGCGTACCGCTCCCGCCGTACATCCGCCACCCGCCGGACGCGCGCGACGCCGAGCGCTACCAAACGGTGTACGCCGAAAGGCCCGGTGCGGTCGCCGCGCCGACCGCGGGCCTGCATTTCGACCGGCCGATGCTCGAGCGGCTAGCGCGGGCGGGCACGCGCATCGAGCGCGTGACTTTGCACGTGGGCGCGGGCACCTTTCAGCCGGTACGGACCGAGGAAATCGAGCGGCACCAGGTGCATAGCGAGGCGTACGAAGTGCCGCAGCGGACCGTGGATGCGATCGAGGCGGCGCGCGCCGCCGGCGGACGGGTGCTTGCGGTGGGCACGACCGCCCTGCGCGCGCTGGAAAGCGCCGCGCGCGACGGCGTTCTGCGCCCCGGTTCCGGCGAGACCGATCTCTTCGTCTATCCCGGATACCGCTTTCGCGTCGTCGAGCGCCTGCTCACCAACTTCCACCTGCCGAAATCGAGCCTGCTCATGCTCGCGAGCGCATTCGGCGGCCTTGCCAACGTCCGCCGCGCCTACGCGCACGCGATCGCGCAGCGCTACCGGTTCTATTCCTACGGCGACGCGATGCTGATCGAAAGAGCCCGGTGAAGTTCGGGATCACGCACCGCGACGGGGCCGCCCGGCGCGGCCTGATGGAACTCGCGCACGGCCGCGTCGACACGCCCTCCTTCATGCCGGTCGGCACCTATGGCACGGTGAAAGCCATGTCGCCCGCGGAGCTCGAGGAGATCGGTGCGCAGATCGTGCTCGGCAACACGTTCCACCTGTGGCTGCGCCCCGGCCTCGAAGTGATCGCCAAGCACGGCGGGTTGCACCGCTTCATGGGCTGGAGCGGCCCGCTCCTCACCGATTCGGGCGGCTTCCAGGTCTTCAGTCTCGGCACGCTGCGCAAGGTGACCGAGGAGGGGGTGCGGTTCGCCTCGCCCGTCAACGGCGACCGGCTGATGCTCACCCCGGAGGAGTCGATGCGCATCCAGCGCGTGCTCGACGCCGACATCGCGATGGTCTTCGACGAATGCCTGGAGCATCCGGCGGACGCGAGAAAGACCGAACGCTCGATGCGACTGTCGCTGCGCTGGGCGGAACGCTCCAGGCACGCGCACGAGGGCAACCCGAATGCGCTTTTCGGCATCGTGCAGGGCGGAATGTACGAGGATCTGCGCGAGGAATCGCTCGCCGGCCTGCTCCGGATCGGCTTCGACGGCTATGCGATCGGCGGGCTCTCGGTGGGCGAGCCGAAGAAGGACCGCCGGCGCATTCTCGCGCATGCGGCACCGCACCTCCCGCAGGACCGGCCGCGCTACCTGATGGGCATGGGCACGCCGGAAGACATCGTCGAGGCGGTGCTCGCGGGGATCGACCTGTTCGACTGCGTGCTGCCGACGCGAAACGCGCGCAACGGCTGGCTCTTCACGCGCCGCGGCGACGTCCGGATCCGCAATGCCCGCTGGCGCGACGACGCGCGCCCGCTCGACGAGGCGTGCGGATGCTACGCGTGCCGGCGGTTCACGCGCGCGTACCTGCACCACCTGCAGAAGTCGAACGAAATTCTCGGCGCGCGGCTCAATACGACGCACAACCTGTACTACTACTTCGAGCTGATGCGCGCGCTGCGGGCCGCGATCGAGGCCGGAACGATCGCGCAAACGGCCGCGCGCCTGCTCGAGGCGCGCCGCGCGGGCCGCGAGGGCGACGCCTAGCGTATAATTGCGCGCCTTTGCAGGCCCCCATGGAGTTCCCGTCTTGATCCGCTCCGCATTCGCGCAGGCCACAGGCGGCGCGCCGGCCGGCGATGGCCTGATCGGCTTCCTGCCGATCATCCTGATGTTCGTGCTGCTGTACTTCCTGCTGATCCGCCCGCAGATGAAGCGCGCCAAGGAGACGAAGCAGATGATCGAAGCGCTGCAAAAGGGCGACGAGGTCGTCACGGCGGGCGGCGTCGTCGGCCGGATCACGAAGCTCGGCGAGGCGTACATTTCGCTCGAGATCGCCGCGCAAACCGAGATCACCGTGCAGAAGACGGCAGTGCAGATGCTGCTGCCGAAGGGCACGATCAAGACCATCCAGTAAGTGAACCGCTTCCCGGTCTGGAAGAACGCGCTGATCGCGCTCGCGATCGCGCTGGCGTTCCTCTACACGCTGCCGAATTTTTTCGGCGAATCGCCCGCCGTCCAGGTCTCCACCGCCAAGGCGACGGCGAAGGTGGACGCGGCGCTCATGCAGCGCGTCGAGGGCGTGCTGAAGGAGGCCGCGGTTCCGTACAGCGGGCTTCTGCTCGATCCCAACAGCGTGCGCGTGCGCTTCGCCGACACCGACATCCAGCTCAAGGCGCGCGATCTGGTCGAGCGCAGGCTCAATCCGGATCCCTCGAATCCGACCTACGTGGTCGCGCTCAACCTGCTCTCGTCCTCGCCCAGCTGGCTGACCGCGATCCGCGCGCTTCCGATGTACCTCGGGCTGGACCTGCGCGGCGGGGTCCACTTCCTGCTGCAGGTCGACATGCCGGCGGCGCACACCAAGCGGCTCGAAAGCCTCTCGGGCGACATCCGCAGCCACCTGCGCGACAAGAACGTGCGCCACGCCGGCATCCAGCGCGAGGGCCAGACCCTGCGGGTGCGCTTCCGCGACCGCGCGGCGCGCGACAAGGCGCGCGAGACCCTGGCCTCCAATTTCCAGGATCTCGCCCTTGCCGAGCGCGGGGACGGCGAGGAGCTGCTTCTGGTCGCGTCGCTCACCCTCGAGGCGCTCAAGCGCACCCAGGAGTACGCGCTCAAGCAGAACATCACCACGCTGCACAACCGCATCAACGAGCTGGGCGTGGCCGAGCCGATCATCCAGCAGCAGGGCGCGGACCGCGTCGTGGTCCAGCTCCCCGGGGTGCAGGACACCGCCAAGGCGAAGGACATCCTCGGCCGCACCGCGAGCCTCGAAGTGCGCATGGTGGACGAGGAGAAGATGACGCCGGACCTGCTCGCCGCCGCCGCGCGCGGGGAGGTGCCCTTCGGCACCGAGTTCTACGTCGAGCGCAACGGCCAGCCGCTGCTGGTGAAAAAGGCGGTGGTGCTCACCGGCGACCGGCTCACCGACGCGCAGCCCGGCTTCGACAGCCAGACCAACGAGCCCGCGGTGCACCTGCGCCTCGACGGCCAGGGATCGCGCATCTTCCAGGAAGTGACGCGCGAGAACGTCGGCAAGCGCATGGCGATCCTGCTGATCGAAAAGGGCAAGGGCGAAGTCATTACCGCGCCGGTGATCCGCACCGAGATTCCGGGCGGGCGGGTCCAGATCTCGGGCCGGATGAACACCACGGAGGCGAGCGACATCGCGCTCCTGCTGCGCGCCGGCTCGCTCGCCGCGCCGATGGAGATCGTGGAGGAGCGCACCGTCGGCCCCTCGCTCGGCAAGGAGAATATCGAGAAGGGCTTCAACGCGACGCGCTGGGGCTTCCTCGTGATCGTGCTGTTCATGTCCCTCTACTACGTGCTGTTCGGCGTGTTTTCCTCGATTGCGCTCGGGGTGAACCTGCTCTTCCTGGTCGCGCTGCTCTCGCTCCTGCAGGCGACGCTCACGCTGCCGGGCATCGCGGCGATTGCGCTCACGCTCGGCATGGCGATCGACGCCAACGTGCTCATCAACGAGCGCATCCGCGAGGAGATCCGCTCCGGACAGACGCCCCAGGCGGCGATCGCGGCGGGCTACGAGCGGGCCTGGAACACGATTCTCGATTCCAACATCACCACACTGATCGCCGGACTTGCTCTGCTGATCTTCGGCTCGGGGCCGGTGCGCGGCTTTGCGGTCGTCCATGTGCTCGGGATCCTCACCTCGATCGTGTCCTCGGTGGTCGTGTCGCGCGCGATCGCGAACGCGGTCTACGGCTACCGGCGCCGCATCGCGCGGCTTTCCATCGGCGACACGGCGTGGAAGTGAGCTAGCGGATGGAATTCTTCAAGATCCGGCGCGTCATCCCGTTCATGCGCTACGCGCTCGTCTTCAACGTGATCTCGATCGTCACGTTCCTGCTCGCCGTCGTCTTCCTCGCCACCAAGGGACTCAATTTCTCGATCGAGTTCACCGGCGGCACGCTGATGGAAGTCAACTACAAGGACAGCGCCGACGTGCAGAAGATCCGCGAAACGCTGGAAGCGGCCGGCCTCAAGGTCGAGGTGCAGAATTTCGGCTCTTCGCGCGACGTGCTGCTCCGCATGCCGATCGAAAAGGGCCAGTCGACGTCGGCGCTCTCGGAAAAGGTCGGAAAGCTGCTGCGCGTGCAGGATGCGAGCGCGGAAGTGCGCCGGGTCGAGTTCGTGGGCCCGCAGGTCGGCGAGGAGCTGGCCGAGTACGGGGCGCTCGCGCTGCTCGTCACCGCGGTCGGCATCGTGCTCTACCTGTGGATGCGTTTCGAGTGGCGCTTCGGGCTTTCCGCGATCGCCGCCAACCTGCACGACGTGGTGATCATCCTCGGCTTTTTCGCCTTCTTCCAGTGGGAGTTCTCGCTCCCGGTGCTCGCCGCGGTGCTCGCCGTGCTCGGCTACTCGGTGAACGAGTCGGTGGTGGTGTTCGACCGGGTGCGGGAGACCTTCCGCAAGCTGCGCAAGGCCTCGACGCCCGAGGTGATCGACAATGCGATCACCGCCACGATCTCGCGCACCATCATCACCCATGGCAGCACGCAGGCCATGGTCACCACGATGCTCATTTTCGGCGGCCCGGCGCTGCACTACTTCGCGCTCGCGCTCACCATCGGGATCCTGTTCGGGATCTACTCCTCGGTCCTGGTCGCGAGCCCGCTCGTCATGTGGCTCGGCGCCGACCGCTCGCAGTTCGTGCGCCCGCCGAAGAAGGACCGGCGCGACGAGCACGAAGGCGCGGTCGTCTAGAGCCGCTGCCCGCCGGGTGACTCGCCGCGTCCGAACCGGGACGCAGATGCTTGTCTTGCTTATCGTAAGCCAGGCAACTATCATGGCGCGGTGCTGCGAGAAGACCTGTCCCGCAACTTCGGCTTCCTGCTGAACGACGTCGCGCGGCTGCTGCGCACGACCTACG
>CAZXAR010000021.1:0-32233 GCA_964638135.1 uncultured Enterobacteriaceae bacterium
AGCAGAAGCTCACGGATCGATACGCGGCGGGGCATGGCGGATCCGCCTCGCGGAGGCGACCCGTTCATTATGCGCCCGCGCTGCAGGGGCCGGGCCACCCGTGCGGTTTTCGCTCACGCCAAAAACCCGGCCGGCCGGAGCATGCCGGGCAAGATACTCCTTGCGATAGCGCTAGGGGTTTAGCATAATCGCCGCATGCCGCCGCTGCGCTCATCGGCCGAGTTCGCGCGCGCGCGCGGGCTCTCGGAGCAGCGCGTGCGCCAGTTGCTCGCGGCCGGCAAGGTCGAGGGCGCGCTGCGCGTCGGCGCGCGCTGGGCGATTCCACAGGACGCCGCGATCCGGCGCACGCCGGCGGGCCGTCCGCCGCGCAGCCGCGCGGCGATTCTCCGGCGCGCGGCGCGCGCCTGCGAGGCGGCGCTCAGCCGGGCCGGGATTCGCGCTCTGGTCGTCGGGTCGCTCGCCTATGGCGCGGTGCGGCCCGGGTCGGACCTCGATCTGCTGATCGTTTCCTATCCGGGCAGGAAGTGGAGCGAAGTGAGCGCGCTCGCCGCCGCAGCGGCGCACCCCTACGGCGTGCGGGTCGATGTGATTTTCGCGGACACCCTGCCGCCCGCGGTGAAGCGGGCGATGCTGAAGGACGCGCGCCGTGCCAGCCTCGTTTGAGGACCAGCTCGCCATCGTCGCGGAGCTGTCGCGCGAGGTGCGGCGCATGGAGGAGGGCGAGAAGCGCCGTTCGCGCCGGCCTCCGCGGGCCGGTTACGAGCGGGAATTGCGGCGCGCGGGCCTCGCGCAGCGCGTCGCGCAGGCCTACACGATCATCGAAGGGGTGCTCGCCTTCGTCGCCCGGCGCATCGATCGCGTGCCGGTGACCGGCGAGGACTGGCACAAAAAGCTCGTCTCGCGGTGCGCACGGCCCTTCGACGACCCGAAGCGGCCTGCGCTCGTGTCGGCGGCGCTTGCCGCGGACCTTCTCGAGCTGTGCGAATTCAGGCACGTGGTGCGCAACATCTACCCGACGCGGCTCGACGAGCCGAGAGTGCGGGAGAACTTGGAGCGGCTGATTCGCGCGGCGCGAGCCTTCGATGCGCAATCCAGGGAATTCGCCGCGACGAACGCTCCGAGAACAAAGTCCCGGCGGAAGCGGAAAAGGAAAAAGGGGACGCTTCCCTTTTTTTGTTGAAAAAGGGAAGCGTCCCCTTTTTCTCCTGAAAAGTCAGGCCGCTATAATCGATTTCATGGCCGACGCGGACGCCGTCGAGTTCGTCATCCAGGGACTGACCGCCGAGGGCAGGCAGTTCCGGCCAAGCGACTGGGCCGAGCGCCTGTGCGGGATCATGGCGGCGTTCGGCGGCGATCACAAGATGCTGTACTCGCCTTACGTGCACCCGGTCACGGTGGGCGGCCTGCGCTGCGTGGTGGTGGATCGGCGCCTGGACGAGATCGAGCCGATGGCGTACCGCTTTCTGCTCGGCTTCGCGAAGGAAAATGACCTGCGCACGCGCGAGGGGCGGGTGGCGGAGCGCACGATGCTCGCCCAGTTGCAGCGAGCGGGGGACACGGATTGAGGTTTGCGTCCCGCCCGCGCCGCGCCTATGCCATCGCCTTGATGGCGTGCGCGAGACGTTTCTTGTGGCGCGACGCGGCGTTCGGGTGCAGCACGCCCTTGGCGGCGACGCGGTCGATCACCGGACGCGATTTTTCGAGCGCCGCCGCCGCCGCCGCCTTGTCGCCGGCGGCGATCGCCTTCTTGACCTCCTTGATCGCGCTGCGCGCCGCGGTGCGCAGGCTCATGTTCCGGTTGCGCCGCTGGATTGACTGGCGCGCCCGCTTGCGCGCCGACTTGATGTTGGCCATTTCGTTGAACCGCTCGCGAAAAAGGCCGGCATTCTAGCATGCGCGCATCGCAGGCGGCCGGGTGAATCTGCTTCGGGCGCTCGCCACCGTCAGCAGCATGACGCTCCTTTCGCGCCTGCTGGGGCTCGCGCGCGACTTCTTCATCGCCCGCGTGTTCGGCGCCGGCCCGGCGACCGACGCCTTTTTCGTCGCCTTCCGCATCCCGAACCTGCTGCGCCGGCTGTTCGGCGAGGGGGCGTTCTCGCAGGCGTTCGTGCCGATCCTGGCCGAGACCCGCAACCGCGCATCGGCCGAGGACACGCGCGCGCTCGCCGATTGCGTTTCGAGCGCGCTCTTCGTCGCGCTCGTGATCGCCACGGCGCTCGGCGTGGCGCTCGCGCCGCTCGTCGTCTACGTGACCGCGCCGGGGTTCGCGGCCGACGCGGAGAAGTTCGATCTCACCGTGGCGATGCTCCGCATCACCTTTCCCTACATCCTGTTCATCTCGCTGGTGGCGCTTGCGGCCGGCATCCTCAATACGTGGAGCCGGTTCGCGGCGCCCGCCTTCACGCCGGTGCTGCTCAATGTCGCCTTCATCGTCGCGGCGGCGTTTGCCGCGCCCTGGTTCGACCCGCCCATCCTCGCGCTCGCCTGGGCGGTGTTCGCCGGCGGCATCCTGCAGCTTGCCTTCCAGGTGCCGTTCCTCGCGCGGATCGGCATGCTGCCGCGCTGGCGGCTGAACCTGCGGCACCCGGGCGTCGCGCGGGTGCTCAAGCTCATGGCGCCGGCGGTGTTCGGCGTCTCGGTCAGCCAGATCTCGCTGCTCATCAATACGGTATTCGCCTCGTTCCTGGTCTCGGGCAGCGTCTCGTGGCTCTACTACGCCGATCGCCTGATGGAGTTTCCGGCGGGGATGCTCGGCGTCGCACTGGGCACGATCCTGCTGCCGAGCCTCGCGCGCCACCATGCCAGCGGCGCGCCCGAGGAGTACAGTAGGCTGCTTGACTGGGGCCTGCGCCTGACGCTGCTTCTTGCGCTGCCTGCGGCCGCGGCGCTCGCGGTGCTTTCGATCCCGCTGATCGCCACGCTGTTTCAGTACGGCCGCTTCACCGCCGAGGACGCGTGGATGACGCGCCAGGCGCTGGTCGCCTACAGCCTGGGGCTCGTCGGCATGATTCTGGTGAAGATCCTGGCGCCCGGTTTCTATGCGCGCCAGAACGTGGTGACACCGGTGAAGATCGGCGTGCTCACGCTCGTCGCCACGCAGGCGATGAACCTCGCCTTCATCGTGCCGCTCAAGCATGCCGGCCTCGCGCTTGCGATCGGGCTCGGCGCCTGCCTCAACGCGGCGCTTCTGTACCGGCATCTGCGGGCGCAGGGAATCTTCACGCCGCAGGCCGGATGGCCCGCGTTCGCGCTCAAGGTCGCGGCCGCGGTCGCCCTCATGGCCGTGGTGCTGCATTTCACGATGGGCGCGGCCGATTGGTGGCTTGCCGCCGGGTGGCAGCACAAGGTGCCGGCGCTCGCCGGGCTGGTGCTGCTGGGGATCGCAGCGTACGGTGCCTGCCTGTTCGCGCTCGGCTTCCGGCTGCGCGATTTCTCGCACAGGGCGGCGCAGTAATGGCGGCGCTCGATCCCTTCGTCGAGCTGCTGGCGCGCGAGGACGAGCACATCGAGCTGACGCGCGCCTGCCTGCTGATCGCGCAGGACGCGTATCCCGCTCTCGACGTCGAAGGCTACGTGCAGGAGGTCGAGCGCCTGGCGCTGCGGCTGCGCGCGCGCCTGCCGCGCGCCCAGGCGATCGAGGAAAAGGTGGTGACGCTCAACCAGTTCCTGTTCGACGACCTCGGCTACACGGGCAATGCCGACAACTATTACGATCCGCGCAATTCGTACCTGAACGAGGTGATCGACCGGCGCACCGGGATCCCGATCACGCTCGGGATCCTGTACATGGAGTTCGGGCGCAAGATCGGGCTGCCGCTGGAGGGCGTGTCGTTTCCGGGCCATTTCCTGGTGCGGCTGCGCATGCGCGGCGGGGTGCTGGTGCTCGATCCGTTCTCGGGCGGCGCGCCGCAGTCCGAGGACGAGCTGCGCGATCGGTTGAAGCGGGTCATCCCGCCGGGCGCAACCGGCGGCGTCCCGGTGAGGGAGCTGCCGCTCGACCAGTTTCTCGAGCCCGCCACGCATCGCCAGATCATCGCCCGCGTGCTGCGCAACCTGAAGGGCATCTACCGCGAGACCGACAAGCCCGAGCGGCTGCTCGAAGTCCTGAACCGCGTGCTGGTGGTGTCGCCCGGCGCGATCGCGGAAGTGCGCGACCGCGGGTTCGTGTACCAGCGGCTGGAGTGCTACCGCGCCGCGCTGCAGGACCTGTCGGATTACATGACGCGCGCGCCCGACGCGGTGGACAGCGAGGACGTGCGCGCCAAGGTGATCGAGTTGAGCGCCATCTGCGCGCGCCTCAACTGATTTGGCTTTCGCTAGAATCCGGGCTTTTGCATTCGCCGATGGTCGTCACGCACGGTACTTTGTCGCCGGGCCGGGGCCGCTACGCGCTGACGGTCGGGAATTTCGACGGCGTGCACCGCGGGCACCGCTCGATGCTCGAGCGCCTGATCGCGCAGGCGCGCGCCCTCGGGCTGCCGGCGTGCGTGCTCACCTTCGAGCCGCACCCGCGCGAGTTTTTCGCGCCGGGAACGGCGCCCTCGCGTCTGACGCGGCTGCGCGACAAGCTGGAGCTGTTCGCCGAAGCGGGTGTCGAGCGCACCCACGTCGCGCGCTTCGATGCGAAGCTTGCGGCGCTTGCGGCCGAGCGGTTCATCGACGAAGTGCTGGTCCGCGGCCTGGGAACGCAGTGGCTGCTGGTCGGCAGGGATTTTCGCTTCGGCTCGAAACGCGCCGGAGATTTCGCGCTGCTGGAGCGCGCCGCGGCGCGGCACGGGTTCGCCCTGGAGGCGATGCCCGATGTCACGCAGGGGGGCGAGAGGGTGTCGAGCTCGGCGGTGCGCGGCGCGCTCGAATCGGGCGATCTGCGGCGGGCGGCGGAGCTGCTCGGCAGGGCCTACACGATGAGCGGCCGCGTCGCGCACGGCGAGCGGCTCGGCCAGACGCTCGGATTCCCGACGGCGAACATCGTGCTGCGGCGGCGGCCGCCGCTTGCCGGGATCTTCGTCGTCGAGGCGGAACTGGAAGAGACGCGCCGCACGCTGCGCGGCGCGGCGAGCGTGGGGACGCGGCCCACGATCCGCGAGCACGCGCAGCCGCTGCTCGAAGTGCATCTGCTCGACTTCGGCGACGACATCTACGGCAAGCACCTGCGGGTGACGTTCCTCGCGAAGCTGCGCGCGGAGCGAAAATTCGACGGACTGCAGGCGCTGCGCGCGGCGATCGCCGCCGACGTGGCGCAGGCAAAGGACTATTTCGGCAGACATGGCTGATTACAAGAACACCCTGAATCTCCCCGATACGCCGTTTCCGATGCGCGGCGACCTCGCCAGGCGCGAGCCGCAGTGGGTGAAGGACTGGCAGGAAAAGGGCGTCTATCGGCGCCTGCGCGCGGCGGCTGCCGGACGGCCGCGCTTCGTGCTGCACGACGGCCCGCCCTACGCCAACGGCGAGATCCACCTCGGCACCGCGATGAACAAGATCTTGAAGGACATGGTCGTCAAGTCGAAGACGCTCGCCGGGTTCGATGCGCCCTACGTGCCGGGCTGGGACTGCCACGGCATGCCGATCGAGGTGCAGATCGAGAAAAAATACGGCAAGCACCTCGCGGTGGAGGAAACGCAGCGCCTGTGCCGCGCCTACGCCGCCGAGCAGATCGAGCACCAGAAGCGCGACTTCCAGCGCCTGGGCGTGCTCGGCGACTGGGAAAACCCGTACCTCACCATGGCGTTCCGCAACGAGGCGGACGAGATCCGCGCGCTCGGCGCGCTGCTCGCCAAGGGCTACATCTACCGCGGGCTGCGGCCGGTCAACTGGTGCTTCGACTGCGGCTCGGCGCTCGCCGAGGCGGAAGTCGAGTACGAAGACCGCAAGGACCCGGCGATCGATGTCGGCTTTCCGCTCGCCGAGCCGGAACGCCTGGCGCGCGCCTTCGGGCTCGCGGCGCTTCCCGACACGCGCGGGCACGCCGTGATCTGGACCACGACGCCCTGGACGCTGCCCGCGAACCAGGCGCTCAACGTGCACCCGGATTTCGCCTATGAGCTGGTCGCGACGCCGCGCGGGCTGCTCCTCCTCGCCGCGCCGTTGCGCGAGGCGTGCCTTGCGCGCTACGCGCTCGAGGGCAAGGCGATCGCCTCGTGCCGCGGCGCCGCGCTCGAGGCGATCCGCTTCCGCCACCCGTTCTACGACCGCACGGTGCCGGTCTACCTCGGGGAGTACGTGACCCTGGACACCGGCACCGGCGTCGTGCACTCGGCGCCTGCGTACGGCGTCGAGGATTTCGAATCCTGCCGGCGCTACGGGATGAAGGACGAGGAGATCCTCACGCCGGTGCAGGGCGACGGGCGTTTCGCCAAGTCGCTGCCGCTCTTTGGCGGCACCATGGTCTGGGACGCGAACCTCGAGATCGTCGCCGAAATCGAGCGGCGCGGCGCGCTCTTTGCGAGGGACTCCTACGTGCACAGCTACATGCACTGCTGGCGGCACAAGACGCCGGTCATCCTGCGCGCCACCGTGCAGTGGTTCGCCGGCATGGATGCGGTTCCCGGCTACCAGGGGACGAAACCCGCCGAGCCATTGCGCGCGACGGCGCTCCGCGGCGTGGAGAACACGCAGTTCTTCCCGGCCTGGGGCAAGGCGCGCCTGCACGGCATGATCGCGAGCCGTCCCGACTGGACGCTCTCGCGGCAGCGGCAGTGGGGCGTGCCGATGCCGTTCTTCATCCACCGGGAAACGGGCGAGCTGCATCCGGACACGCTGGAGCTGCTCGAAGCGGTGGCGCGGCGCGTCGAGGAGGGCGGGATCGAGGCCTGGCAGATGGTCGATGCGCGCGAACTGCTCGGCTCGGAAGCGGCGCATTATGAAAAGGTGCGCGACACGCTCGATGTCTGGTTCGATTCGGGCTCGACCCATTTCACGGTGATGATGGGCTCGCACGCGCAGGATTCCGAGTTCCCGGCCGACCTCTATCTCGAAGGCTCGGACCAGCATCGCGGCTGGTTCCATTCCTCGCTCCTGGTGTCCTGCATGATGAACGGCGTGCCGCCCTACAGGGGCCTGCTGACGCACGGCTTCACCGTGGACGGCGAAGGCCGCAAGATGTCCAAGTCGAAGGGCAACACCGTTTCGCCGCAGGAAGTCTCGAGTACGCTCGGCGCCGAGATCCTGCGCCTGTGGGTCGCGGCGACCGACTACAGCGGCGAGCTGGCGATCTCGGGCGAGATCCTCAAGCGCGTCGTGGAGAGCTACCGCCGCATCCGCAACACGATCCGGTTCCTGCTCGCCAACACTTCCGATTTCGACCCCGCCCGGCATGCGGTGCCGCTCGAGCAGATGACCGAGATCGACCGCTATGCGCTCGCGCTCGCGGGGCGCGAGCAGCAGGCGGTGGTGGATGACTACGCGCGCTACCAGTTCCATCTCGTGGCGCAGCGGCTGCAGATGTTCTGCTCCGAAGATCTGGGGGCGTTCTACCTCGACATTCTCAAGGACCGGCTCTACACCTGCGGCGCGGATTCGCGCGCCCGCCGCTCGGCGCAGACGGCGCTGTGGCACATCACGGCGGGCCTTGCGCGCCTCATGGCGCCGATTCTTTCCTTCACCGCCGAGGAAGTGTGGCAGGTCTTCACCGGGGCGAAGGACGACAGCGTGTTTTTCCAGACCTGGCACCGGGTGCCGGACGTTCCGGATGCCGCCGCCCTGCTCGACAAATGGGACCGGCTGCGCGTGCTGCGCGCCCCGGTGCGCAAGCAGATCGAGCAGTTGCGGATCGAGAACAAGGTCGGCTCGTCGCTGCAGGCCGAGGTGGAGTTTCGCGTCGACGGCGCCGACTACGAAGTGCTCGCGAGCCTGGGCGAGGACCTCAAGTACGTGATGCTGACCTCCGCCGCGCGCGTGCATCGGGGGGGCGAACCGATGTCCACTGTCACGCCGAGCACGCACCGCAAGTGCGAGCGCTGCTGGCACTACCGGCCCGATGTGGGGACGGCCGGAATCTGCGGCCGCTGCGAGAGCAATCTGAGCGGGGAAGGCGAGGTGCGGGCGCATGCCTGACCCCCTCCCCACCCCCCTCCCCAACCCTCCCCCGGAGCGGGGGAGGGCAAGGGCGGCGGTGTGGTTTGCGCTTGCCGCGGCGATCGTCGTCCTTGACCGTGCCGCCAAGCTCGTGGTGCTCGAACTCTTCGCGCCCGGAGAGATCCGGTCCGTGACCGGGTTTTTCAACCTGGTGCTCGTCTACAACAAGGGTGCCGCGTTCAGCTTTCTCGGCGACGCATCGGGATGGCAGCGGCCGCTCCTCGCGGCGATCGCGCTCGCCGCGGCGGTGTTGATCACGGTCCTGCTCCTGCGAAAGCCCGGCGAAAAGATGTTCTGCGGCGCACTTGCGCTCATCCTCGGGGGCGCGCTCGGCAACCTGTGGGACCGGATCGTCTGGGGTCACGTGGTGGATTTCCTCGATTTCCACGCCGCCGGCTGGCATTGGCCGGCATTCAACGTCGCCGATTCGGCGATCACGGTGGGAGCGGGGCTGCTGATCGTGGAAAGCTTCCTGCACCGCGACTCTGGGGGATAATCCGGACTGGAGCGATTCGCAATGGATGTCCTGCTTGCCAACCCGCGCGGTTTCTGCGCCGGCGTCGAGCGCGCGATCGAAATCGTCGAGCGTGCGCTGGAGCTGCACGGCGCGCCGATCTACGTGCGGCACGAAATCGTGCACAACAAGTACGTGGTCGAGGACCTGCGGGGCAAGGGTGCCATCTTCGTCGAGGAGCTGGACGAAGTGCCGGCGGGCGCGACGGTGATCTTCAGCGCGCACGGCGTGGCGCAGGCGGTGCGCAGCGAAGCCGAGCGGCGCGGTCTCAAGGTGTTCGATGCGACCTGTCCCCTCGTCACCAAGGTGCACGTCGAGGTGGCGAAGATGCTCAAGGAAGGTCTCGAGATCGTGATGATCGGCCACCGCGGCCATCCGGAAGCCGAAGGCACGATGGGGCAGTCCGCGCAGGGCATGCACCTCGTGGAATCGGTCGAAGACGTGGCGCGGCTCGCGGTGAAGGATGCGCGCCGGCTCGCCTACGTCACGCAGACGACGCTCTCCGTGGACGACGCGGCGCGGATCGTGGAGGCGCTCCGGGCGCGCTTTCCCTCGGTCCGCGGGCCGAAGAAGGACGACATCTGCTACGCGACGCAAAACCGCCAGGACGCGGTGAAGTTCATGGCGCCGCGCTGCGACGTGGTGATCGTGGTGGGCTCGCCCAACAGCTCGAACTCGAACCGGCTGCGCGAAGTCGCGCGCAACGTGGGCGCCGATGCCTACATGGTGGACAGCGCGGCGGACCTGAAGCCCGAATGGATCGCCGGCCGGCGCCGGGTCGGGGTCACCGCGGGCGCATCGGCCCCCGAAGTACTCGTCAACCAGGTGATCCAGCGGCTCCTGGAGATGGGCGGAACACGGGTCGTGCCGCTCGAGGGCATCGCCGAGCACGTGGTGTTCACGCTGCCGCGGGAGCTTGCGCGTACGCGCGGTGCGCCGACCGCGGCGCAGCACGGCTGATCCTGCAATGCGGTAATTTGTCACAGTGGGACGCGTCGGGCGACCATTCGTTGCCGCCGACCGACCGTCCGTCCATCGGGTTTGCGGCGGCCTTTCCAGTTGAAGATACTGCGGGGGAAATGCAGATGAACGCACAAGGCATGCTGCCGGGGATTTCTCTGCTTGCTGCAGGCTCAGGCGTACCGCACCGGCGCGGTTTCACGCTGATCGAGCTGATGATCACGGTGGCGATCATCGGCATCCTGGCAGCGGTCGCGTACCCTTCGTACCAGAATTACGTCCGCAAGGCCAATCGTTCGGCGGCGCAGACATTCATGATGACGATTGCGAGCCGGCAGGAGCAGTACCTGCTCACCAATCGGTCCTACACCGCGACCATCGGGGCGGGCGGCCTCGGGCTCACGGCGCCCACCGAGACGACCGGGAGGTACACGTTTACGCTCACAACGCCGACACCGACGAGCTACACGATTGCCGCCACCGCAATCGGGCCCCAGGCATCCGACGGCAATCTGACGCTGGCGAGCGACGGAACCAAGACCCCGGCGGACAAGTGGAAGAGGTAGCGTATATGAACCGGCGCTTTGCGCTCCGCCAGCGGGGATTTACGCTCATCGAAGCGCTGATGGTGATCGTGCTGATCGGCGTGCTGCTCGCGCTTGCCGCGCCCTCGTTCCGCAACTACATGGCGAGCCAGCGCGTCAAGACCGCTTCGTTCGATCTGTACGCCACGCTCATCTTCGCCCGCAGCGAAGCGATCAAGCGCAGGGTGACGGTCACCGTTGCGGCGAACGGCGGCAACTGGGCGACGGGATGGACGGTAACGGCGGCCGGAGTCACACCCGCGCTACGAACCCAGGACGCGCTGGCGGGCGTCACAACCTCCGGCGCAGCCTCGGTGGTGTACCGGCTGGACGGGCGGCTCACCGGCGGCGCAAACATCGGGGTCCTGGTCCGGCCGGAAACCGCGGACGCGACGATCCCCAACCGCTGCATCCGGGTGGACCTCACGGGCCTGCCCAAGACCACTACGACGAGCGGCACGACATGTCCATGAACGCAAATTACGCCGTCGGCGCGCGCTTCCGGCGGGCGCGGCCGCAGCGCGGCTTCACCATGCTGGAAGTGCTGGTCGCACTGCTCATCCTGCTGATCGGCCTGCTCGGTCTCGCCGGCATGCTGGTCACGACGCAGCAGGGCGAAGTCGAGGCCTACCAGCGCAAGCAGGCGACCGTGCTGGTGCAGGACATGGTGGATCGCATGCTGGCGAACCACGTTGCCGCCGACTGCTACGTGACCACCGCCGCGACCGGCGGATCGGCGTCCCAGGGCACCGGTTACGGCGGCAGCTTTGCCTGCGGCGGCGGCACCGGGGCCCGGGCGGTCGCCGATCTGCAGGCGTGGAACAACGCGCTGCTCGGCACGTCGGAGAAGAAAGGCGTCGCGGACGTCGGCTCGATCATCGATGCGCGCGGCTGCGTCACCAGCCCGGAGCCGCGGGTCTATACGGTGAGCGTGGCCTGGCGCGGACTTGCGCCGACGGTCGCGCCCCCTGCGGCCTATGCCTGCGGCCAGAACCAATATACCGACGAGCGCCTGCGGCGCGTGATCAGCGTCACGGTGCGCGTCGGCAACCTGATCGCCTGAGCCATGCGCGCGCGCGGATTTTCGCTGGTGGAGTTCATGATCGCGATGACGATCGGGCTGTTCCTGGTCGCCGGGCTGGTGTACCTGATTTCGGAAGCGAGCCGCTCGCGGGCCGAGATCGAGCGCTCGAGCCGGCAGATCGAGAACGGCCGCTACGCGATCGACCGGATCGCCGAGGATCTGCGGCACGCCGGCTACTTCAGCGAGTACTACCAGCTTCCGAGTCCGGGCCAGGCCGGATTTCCCGCCACGACCGCCGCGGCACAGCCCTGCGCGACCGCGGTGACGGATCTGCCGGCAGGCATGCCGCTCGCGATCCAGGCCTATGACGGCGGCGGCTCGGTGCCTGCGGAGGTGGCGGCCTGCCTTTCGGCGGCCGATTACAAGACGGGCACCGACGTCCTCGTCGTGCGCCGCGCGAGCACGTCCACCATCGCGAAATCGGATCCGGCCGTCGTCGGCACGCAGCCCTACATCCAGGTCAATTCGCCGATGTTTGCGCCGCCGAATTACGTGATGGATCTCGGGTCGAACACCGGCTCGTTCACGCTGCGGTTCCCGACCACCAACAGTTCAGGAGTCGCCGACGCGATGCTTCGCCGCTACATGGTGCGGATCTACTTCGTGAGCAAGTGCAATGTGCCGGCGAGCGGCCTCACCTGCAACGGCGTGAGCGACGACGGCGGCACGCCGATACCGACGTTGAAGATGCTCGAGCTGGGTCCCGGCCCGGCGTTCCAGAAGCTCGCCCTCGCCGAAGGGATCGAGGAGCTCCAGTTCGATTTCGGCATCGACGACCAGCCGGCGGCGGTGAACCCGGCGACCGGTTTCGTCGGCGACGGGGTCGCGGACCGCCTCTCGATGTGCGACGGCGCGAGCCCGTGCTCGACCACCGACTGGCACAACGTCGTCTCGGTGCAGATCAACCTGGTGGCGCGCAACACCGAGCGCTCGCCGGGCTACACCGACGACAAGACCTACAGCCTCGGACTCAAGGGCTATACGGCCGCGCCCGGCGATCCCTATCGCCGGCACGCGTATTCGACCTTCGTCCGGCTCAACAACACTTCGATGCGGCGGGAGTAGACATGCGCACCGAACCGACAGTGCGGCGGCGCCAGGGCGGCACGACGCTCCTCATCGCGCTGGTGTTCCTCGTCATCCTGACGCTGTTCGCGGTCTCGGGGATGAACACCGGCGTCATCAACCTGCGCACCGCCAACAATTCGCAGATGATCCTGGAGGCGGAGTACGCGGCGCAGCAGCAGATCGAGCAGTTGCTGAGCAGCGTCACGACGTTCCTGTCCGTCGCGACGCCGCCGCCGACCAACGTGGATGTGAACGGAGACAGCGTGACCGACTTCGTGGTGACCTCCCTGGCGCCCAAGTGCCTGAGCATCAAGCCGGCCGAGGGCTACAGCTACGAGTTCTACGCTTCGGCGCCCAAGGACACGATGTGGGAGGTCGTTTCCAACGCGTCCGACTCCGCCTTTGGCGCCTCGGTCACGCTGCGGCAGGGGGTGAAGATCCGCCTGCCGGTGAACGCGATCTGCGTGAACTGACCGAATCTGGAGACCTGGCCATGACGCCCCCGACCCATCGCCGCCTCATCGCCGCGTCCTTCGTCTACGTGGCGTCGCTGCTTGCGATTCCCTCCCCCGCGCGTGCCGAGGACATCGACATCTTCACGGTCAACCCGGCGATCGCGAGCCAGCGGCCGAACGTGCTGATCATGCTCGACTCGAGCGCCAACTGGGCCTCGACCGACCAGGTAGCTGGAGGCAAGAAATTCACGCATGTAAGCGCCGCGATGGTGAGCACCATCGGCAACCTCACCGACCAGTTCAATGTCGGCCTGATGATGTATGCCGAGACCGGCGAAGGCAACAGCAATGTCGACGGCGGCGTGATGCGCGCCGGGGTGCGCCAGATGAGCACCACGAATCGCCAGAGGCTGGTGGATTTCTTCGCCAACGTCGATGGCGACTTCGACAAATCGAACAACACCTCGATGGGCATGGCGTTCAACGAGGCGTACCTGTATTTCAGCGGCCAGACCGCCTTCTCCGGCATCGGCAAGGTAAAGCGCGATTACAACGGCAATACCTGGCCCACCAGCGGCAGCCAGGCAAAAGCGCCGGCAGCGCAGCAGACGGCCGCGAACGCGCTCTGGGCACTGTCGCCCAACGCGCTGACGAATTCGTCCTCGACCGTGTACAACAAGCCGGTCACGGACGCCTGCCAGAAGAACTTCATCATCTACATCGCGAACGGGCCGATCACCGACCCGACTTCGTCCAACGCGGACGCGACGACCAAGCTCGCAGCCGCAGGCGGCAACACCTCGACCATTCTCTTCACCCAGAACACCGGCGACCAGGGCAACATCACCGACGAATGGACGCGGTTTCTTGCCAACAACGACATCCTGCCCGATGGGACGAACCCGACCTTGCCGGGCAAGCAGACGATCGTGACCTACACGGTCGAAGTGAATCCGCTCACCAATACGCAGGGCCTCGCCAACACCGAATTGCTCAAGAGCATGGCGTTCCAGGGCAAGGGCAAATACTTCGGCGTCTCGAGCGCCGGGGGCGGGACCGCAATCGCCGACGCGCTCAACCAGATCTTCGCCGAAATCCTTGCCGTGAACAGCGTGTTCGCCGCGTCTACCCTGCCGGTGAGCGTGAACGTGCGCGGCACGTTCCTCAACCAGGTGTACATGGGTGTGTTCCGGCCGGATGCCAACTCCTCTCCGCGCTGGCCGGGCAACGTGAAGCATTACAACCTCGCCGTGTCCTCGGGCGGCAGCGTATTCCTCGCCGACAAGAACGGGCAGCCGATCGAGAACCCGGACACGGGCTTCGTCAGAACTTCGTCGGTCAGTTTCTGGACCGCCCCTTCGACCTTCTGGGATACCGTCTATTACCCGGAAACGGTGGTTCAGCCCCCGCTCACGCCGACCAGCTCGGATTCGCCGGACGGCGAGTTCGTAGAAAAGGGCGGCGCGGCACAGCGCCAGCGTACGGTGTACGCCACCGATGTGACGACGCGCAACGTCTACACCTGCGTCAGCGGTGGCTCGCCCGATTGCACTGCGGACACCGACCTGAGCAACGGCTCGCACGCCTTCAACGCGGCCAATACGAACATCACCACGACATTGCTCGGGATTTCGGGCTCGCAGCCCGTGAGTTCGCTGACACGATCGGGCAACACGGTAACCGCGGTTTCGACCGCGCACGGGTTCATCAACGGCCAGACGGTGACGATCGGCGGCGCAACCCAGAACGAGTACAACGTCGCCGCCAACATCACCAAAATCGACGACAACACGTTCACCTACCAGATCACGGAACGGCCGGCATCGCCCGCCACCGCCGCCACCGGCCAGACCCTGCGGGCGGCAAAGGGCAGCGTGGCGCAGCCGGTGAGCTCGATCACGCTTTCGGGAACGACCGCGACGGCCACAACGCCGGTCGCACACGGCTTTTCGAACGGCGCGACGGTGACGATCACGGGCGACGCTTCGACCCAAAGCGAATACCAGGGCACGTTCACGATTACGACCCTGGGCCCGCTCACCAGCACGTTCACCTATGCGGTGGTCACGGGACCCGCGAATCCGACCACGCTCGGCAATATCACCGTTCGGCGCAGCGATGGGACCACCGCGTCGAGCGCGATCAGCGCGATGACCCGGAGCGGCACTACGGTAAGCGTCAGCACGTCCGCCAATGTGTTCACCGGGGCGCTTGGCTGCAGCGACGTGACGATCACCGGCGCGGTGCCGTCGAACTATAACGTCGTCAACCGGTCTCCTTGCACCAAGGTCGGGAACAGGGACCTGACGTTCAACTTCACCTCTTCGGAGCTTACGCCGACCTCGCCGGCCGGTGGCGTGATCACCGCCGACGCATCGGTCTCGCGCGACATCAGCTCGATGACCCGCCCCGTCGGCAGCACGCAGGTGACTGTGACGACCACCGCCACGCACGGCTTCGGTAATAACGACACGATCACGATCTCCGGCGCATCGGACTCTCTGTATAACGGCAGTTTCACGATCGGCAATGCTACGGCCACGACCTTCACGTTCAACCTCACGCCGCAGCCGCTCTCGCCCGCGTCCGGAACGATCACCGCGACCGGCTCGCCGGGAATCAACCGGGATTCGCTCATCAACTGGGTGCGCGGCGAAAACGCGCAGCTCGACGACAACCCGACGCCGACGGCGACCCGGGTGCGGGGCTACCTGCATGGCGATGTGCTGCATTCACGGCCCGCGGTGATCAACTACAACCGCGCCAGCCAGCCCGTCGACCGCGACCTTTTCGTTTATTACGGCTCGAACGACGGCATCATCCACGCGGTGAAGGGCGGGCAGGACGACGCCGACGGCGTCGAGAAGTGGGGCTTCATCCCGACCGAGTTCTATACCGGTCTCGCGAGGCTCTACGGCCAGTCGCCGATCATCTCGAGCAACAACCCGCGCACCTATTTTGCCGACGGGCCGATCAGCGTCGACGCGGTGTACGTCACCGATACCAACGTGACGCCGAACCAGGACCGGCTCCAGGGCGTTGGCGCACGCGCACAGATCTACATCGGCATGCGCCGCGGCGGCCGGTTCTATTACTCTCTTGACGTCACCGATCCGGACCGGCCGGTGTACAAGTGGAAGATCAGCAACGCCACCACCGGATTCGCCGAGCTGGGTCAATCCTGGTCCGAGGCGAAGGTCGTGCGGCTGAAACTCGACAACTGCCCCGGGGGCGCGGACGCGAGAGGGCTTTGCAAGGTGCTCGTCTTTGGTGCCGGCTACGACCCCGCGGCGAACGATCCCGACGTGCAGGGAACCGCGACCATGGGCCGCGGCATCTTCGTGGTGGACGCGATCGCCGGATCGCTCATCTGGCACGCCAGCCCGACGGCGGCAAGCGACGTGTCGATGCCCTTGGGCGCGACCTACAAGCAGGTGAAAGGGATGGATTACGCAATACCGGCCGATCTCGCGGTCATCAATTCGGACCTCGACTTCGACAACATCGCCGACCGCATCTACGCCGCCGACACGGGCGCCAACATCTGGCGCGTCAATATCTCCGACCCGGATCCGGCGAACTGGGACGTCGGCAAGGTGGCCTCGCTCGGCGGAACGGGGGTGAATGCGCGCAAATTCCTGTTCTCGCCCGACACGGTCTCCTTCGACAGCGCGACCGACTCGATCCTGATCGGCTCGGGCGACCGCGAGCACCCGTTCGACATCACGATCCGGAACCGCTACTACATGATCAAGGATTCGCACGGGATGAACGATCTGCCGAACTCGGTCGTCACCGAAGCCAATCTCTGCGACCTCACGGAAAACCAGTTGCAGGGGACCGACGCGGCGGCGGCGGCGGCGGCGACGGATTGCCTTGCGGACCCGGCCAAGAAAGGCTGGCTGATCCGGCTCACCGGCGTGGGGGAAAAGACGGTCACGGGGGCGACGACGCTGGGCGGAACGACGATCTTCGCCACCAACATCCCCGAATCGCAAAGGGCGCCCGGCCAATGCGGCTCGGGACTGGGGACGGCGCTGATCTACGCGGTCGATTTCAAGGACGCGACCGCCCAGATCGACTTCAACTTGAGCGGCAGCGTGACGCAGGGCGAGCGGGCGACCGAGCGGCCGGGCGGCGGCTTCCCGCCGACCGCGATTCCGTTCGCGACGCAAATCGGCAGTCAATTCTACGAGGGAGCGATCACCGGGACGCAGGTGGTGCAGCCGACCGGCACGCAGCCCGGCTGGCGCTACCGAGTGTTCTGGAATCTCTCGGCGGACAACTGATCCGGCCGCCCGGCCGGCTGATGGCGATCGCGCTGGCCGGGTCGCTCGGCCTGCACGCGGCGATTCTTTCGCTGCCGCTCGGCTCCATGACGGGCGAGGGAATGCTCCCCGCGGCCGCCGCAGCGCGGGCGATCCGCGTGACCTTCCGCGCATTGGCTCCGGACGCGGGACCGGTTCGTCCACGGGCGATCGAGCCCGAGCCGCCCGACGAAGTGGTCGTGCGCGCCCCGCAGAGCTCGCCTGATGCTCGCCCGCGCGCGGAGCCGCGCCAAGGCGAAGCGGTGGGGGGGGTGGTGCCGCTCTCGGACACCCATCATGACGTGAGGCAGCTCACCGAAATTCCTCGCCCGCTCTCCGAGCCGCCGCTCGCGGAACTGGAGCGCATGGTTCCGCATGCCGGCGCCATCCGCATGACGCTTTTCATCGACGAAACCGGCAAGGTCACCGCCGTGGACGTGCAATCCGCCACATTGCCCGTGGAGGTCGTGGTGCGCGCGGCGGCGATCTTCAGCGAAGTGCGCTTCTCGCCCGGGAAGATCGGACCGAACGCAGTGAAGAGCCGCGTCGGAATCACGGTCGGCGCGGTGTCGGAGCGCTCCTACGCCCAGTGAGCCGACCGCAGGCTAGAATGCGGGCCTTCTGAAGCACGCTGCAAGCTGCTGGTGTAGCTCAGTTGGTAGAGCAGTCGATTCGTAATCGACAGGTCGTCAGTTCGAGTCTGACCACCAGCACCACAAATACCACGCCAACGTCTGGGAAAGGCAAGGAACGCGGGGGGCGGCTATGGGCAGGGGCGGAGTTCGCTGCCGGGGAAGCCTTGCGCGAGTTCCCGGATCTTTTCCTGCGTCGCCGGATCGGCGTCCTGCACCTGGAAGGAAATTTTCGTCACGGTGGTGTCGCGCGCGCCCAGCTGCGCGTTGCGCACGCCCTTGGCCGTGAGCGACTCGAGACGGGCCTTGGCCGCGCCCTCGCTGCCGAATACGCCGAGCGAGATCGCCCAGCGCATCTTTCCTTCCTCCTGCATGACGAAATATTCGTCGGCGCCGCGCGACTTGAGGTCAGTGATCGTCTTCTGCGCGCCGGCCTTTCCGCCCTGCGGCGGGATGTACACCCACCAGCGCGCGGTTTCCTCGCCGCGCCGCGAGGAGAGGCGCGCACCGAGCGCGAGCGGCTCGAGCGCCTGCTCGGCGCGCGGCGCCGCGGCGAGCGTGAAGCTGCCCCACTCGATGCACGCCGCCGGGCTGCGCGGCGTCGCGGCGGCGAGCTGCTCCGGCGAGACGATCTTCAGCCGTTCGGGCGCGATCTGGCGCGAAAGCGGGTGCGGGTCGGACAGGGCATCGGCGGGCGCGTAGTACTGCGACCAGGCGAGAAATCCCAGGTTGAGCGCGACGAGCAGCAGGAACAGCGCGCGCATGCCGGTCAGGAATTGGCGATCCGCGCCAGCCCTTCGAGCACCAGGTTCTCGACGTAACGGCAAGGCAGATCGAGCCGCTCGATGAGCGCGCGGCCGCCGCCGCCGGAGACGAGGCACGCGCCCCGGCGGCCCGTCGCGCGGTACATGCGCTCGATTGCGCCCGCCTGGGCGTGGCGGCAGCCGGACTCGATCGCATCCAGCGTGTTGCGCGGCGTGTCGCGGAAAGTTCCTTCCTGCAGCGGCAGGCGGCCGGTGTGCTCGTGCAGCACGAAGCGCATCAGTTCCACGCCGGGGAGAATCAGGCCGCCGAGAAATTCGCCCTCGGCCGAAAGCGCGTCCACGGTGGTGGCGGTTCCGGCGTTGACCACCAGGCAGGGCCCGGACTCGAGCCCGCGCGCCGCGATCAGCGCCGCCCAACGGTCCGGCCCGAGCTGCTCGGGACGATCGTAGCGGCTGCGCACGCCGCAGCGTTCCGCCTCCCCATGCACCCACTCCGGCTCGGCGTCGAAAATGCTCGTCCAGTTGATGAGGAGCTGCTGCGCGCCTTCGCCGGCCACGTTCGAGATCACGATGCGGCCGGGATTGTCGTGCGTCACGGAGAACGGATTGATGTGATCGCTCGAAGCGGCGAACTCGATGAGCGACACGGTGGCGATGCTCGTCCAGCCCACGCCGTCGTGCCAGCCCCACTTGACCCGCGAGTTGCCGGCGTCGATGGCGAGCTTCATGACGGTCCCGCCGAAACGACGCGCGCCGAGCGCAGCGCGCGTATGCCGCCGCGCGTTTGCAGGCGCAGTGCGCCGTCCTCCTCGATTCCGGCCGAAAGCCCGGCGAGCACGCGCCCGTCGGCGAGCCGCACCCGGATGCGCTGCCCCGCGTGCGCGTGCAGGGCTTCCCACTCCTCGCGCAGCGGCGCCAGGCCGCGCGCGTCGAACGCATCGAGGACTTCGAGCAGTTCGGCCGCGATTTTCCCGATGAAGAGGTTGCGCGAAGGCAGCGCCGCGACCAGCTCCTCCAGCGAAACGATCCTGCGACGCAGCCGCGACGCGAGCTGCGGCGCCGTCCGGTAATTCAGGCCGACCCCGATCACGACGAGCGTGGCCGCGCCCTGCGAGCGCGTTTCGGTGAGGATGCCGCCGAGCTTCGCGCCTGCGTGCGCGCCCGTGCCGAGGAGGTCGTTCGGCCACTTGAGCGCGATCTCGCGGGCGCCCGCCGCGCGCAGCGCGCGCGCAATCGCCACGCCCGCTGCGAGCGAGGCGCCGCCCAGCTCGCGCAGCGCGCGCCGCATGCCTCGCCGCAGCGAGAACGTGATCGCGGCGCCGCGCGCCGCGTACCAGCGCCGGCCATGGCGGCCGCGGCCGGCGCTCTGGTATTCCGCGGCGAGAAGCTGCGGCGCATCGCCGCCCGCGCGATCGAGCAGCACCGAGTTGGTCGAGCCGCACGAGGCGACGACTTCGACGGCGACACGGCCCGCGCGCGCGCCGAGCGCCGCAGTGATGGCCGCCGCATCGAGCGCATCGCCTGTTTCGCGCCGCGAATTCATCCCGCGTAGTTTACGCGGTTCCGAAGACGAACCCGCGTCCCGGCGCGGCCGCAAAGAGCGCCTGCGTGTACGCGTGCTTCGGGTTGAGGAACACTTCTTCCGCAGGCCCGTATTCGACCACTTCGCCGCTCGACATCACCGCGACGTGATCGCAGACCTGCGCCGCAACGCGCAGATCGTGCGTGATGAAAAGCATCGCCAGGTCGAGCCGGGTGCGAATCTCCTCCAGCAGCGCGAGCACCTGCGCCTGGACCGAGACGTCGAGCGCCGAGACCGGCTCGTCGGCGACGAGCAGCTCGGGTTCCACCGCGAGCGCGCGCGCGATGCAGATCCGCTGCCGCTGCCCGCCGGAAAACTGGTGCGGGTAGCGCTCGAGCACCGCGGGGTCCATCCGCACGAGTTCGAGCAGGCGGCGCGCGCGCTCCCGCGCCTCGGCGCGCGGCACGCCGTAGTTGAGCGGACCTTCCATGATCGCGTCGCCCACCGTGCGCCGCGGATTGAGCGAGCGGTACGGATCCTGGAACACGATCTGCACGCGGCGCCGCAGCGGCCGCAGCGCGCGGTGGCTGCGGGCGGCGATCTCTTCACCGTGCACGCGGATTTCGCCCCCGCTCGGCTCGATCAGCCGCACGATGCAGCGCGCGACGGTGCTTTTTCCCGAGCCCGATTCGCCGACGATGCCGAGCGTCTGCCCGCGGCGGATCGAAAGCGACACGGACTTCGCGGCGTGCACCGGCCGGTGTTTTGCGAACCAGCCGCGATCCACGTAGATCTTGTCGAGGTTCTTCGTCTCGAGCACCAGCGGCGCGCCGGGATCGGCCTTGCGCCCGTGCGGCTGCAGCGTCGGAACGGCGCCGATCAGCATCCGGGTGTATTCGTGCTGCGGGCGCTTGAGCACCTCGTCGCGGTCGCCGACCTCGACCAGCTCCCCCAGGCGCAGCACCGCGACCCGGTGCGCGATCTCGGCGACGACGCCAAAATCGTGCGTGATGAACAGCACGCCCATGCCGTGACGCGCCTGCAGTTCCCGGATCAGGTTCAGGATCTGCGCCTGGGTGGTGACGTCGAGCGCGGTAGTGGGCTCGTCGGCGATCAAAAGCGCGGGCTCGAGCACGAGCGCCATCGCGATCATGATCCTCTGGCGCTGGCCGCCCGAGAGCTGGTGCGGGTAGGAGGCGATCATGCGCTCCGGATCGGGCAGCAGCACCTCCTGCACGGTGGCGAGGGTCTTGCGGCGCCGCTCGGGGGGCGCGAGCGCGGTGTGCGCGCGCAGGACTTCGTCCATCTGCTCGCCGCAGGTCATGACCGGGTTGAGCGCGGTCATCGGTTCCTGGAAGATCATCGACATGCGCGTCGCGCGCAGCGCGCGCAGGCGCTCGGGGGAAGCCTGCACGGTGTCTTCGCCTTCAAGCAGCGTGGCGCCCGCCGTGATCGGCAGCGTGCGCGGCAGCAGCCCCATGATTCCCTGGGCGATCACCGACTTGCCCGAGCCCGATTCGCCCACCAGGCAGAGGATTTCGCCCCGTTTCACCGAGAACGAGACCTTCGACACCGCCTCCTTGCGGTCCCCGCCCGCCGGCAGCGCGATCGTGAGCCCGCGCGCCTCCATCACGTTCATACGCGCCTGGCCATCCTGGGGTCGAGGGTGTCGCGCAGGCCGTCGCCGAGGATGTTCACCGCGAGCACCGTGACGGCGAGGAACACCCCGGGAAAGAACACGTTGTGCGGGTAGGAGACGAACTGGATCCGCCCCTCGGCCATGATGTTGCCCCAGGTCGGGATGTCGGGCGGCAGGCCCACGCCGAGGAACGACAGGATCGCCTCGACGAGGATCGCCGAGGCGCAGATGAAGGTGCCCTGCACCACGAGCGGCGCCACGGTGTTCGGCAGGATGTGGCCGAGCATGATCTTCCAGGTCGGCGTGCCGAGCGCGATGGCGGCCTCGACGTAGGGCTCCTCGCGGATCGTCAGCACGAGCGAGCGCACCAGCCGCGTGACGCGCGGTATCTCCGGCACCGCGATGGCGACGATCACCGTAACGAGGCTCGCGCGCCACAGCCCCACCAGCGCGATCGCGATCAGGATCGCCGGGATCGCCATCAGGCCGTCCATCACGCGCATCAGGATCCCGTCCAGCCAGCGCAGATACCCGGCGCAAAGCCCGAACACGATGCCGAACGCGAGTGCGACCAGCGCCGCGCAGACACCGACGATCAGCGACACGCGCGTTCCGTAGACGACCCGGCTGTAGATGTCGCGGCCGAACGAGTCCGAGCCCATCAGGAACTTGTGGTGCAGCGTCGCGCCTTCGAGCGTGGTGATCTCCCCGCGCTCCCCGGGAAGGAGGTCGCGGCTGCCGGCGTCGAAGAGCGCCGGGTCCACCGTGCCGAGCCACGGCGCGGCGAGCGCAACCGCGACCAGCACCACGAGCGCCGCCCCGCCGATCCGCACCGACCAGCTGCGCTGCACGCGCCGCCAGGCGCCTTCCTGGCGCAGCGCCGCCGCCGATTCGACCGAGAGCGCCTCGTACTGCTTCAAGCCCGGCGTGTCCATCAGTAGCGGATGCGCGGGTCGAGGAACACGTACGACAGGTCCACCAGCAGGTTGACGAGGACGTACACGAAGGAAAAGAACAGGATCACGCCCTGGATCGTCGGAAAGTCGCGCGCGAGCACCGCGTCCACCGTGAGCCGCCCGAGACCGGGAATCGCGTACACCGATTCGGTCACCACCACACCGCCGATGAGCAGCGCAACGCCGATCCCGATCACCGTGACGATCGGCACCGCGGCGTTGGCGAGCGCATGGCGCACGACGACGCGGAGTTCGGGAAGCCCTTTGGCGCGCGCGGTGCGGATGTAGTCCTCGCCGAGCGCCTCGAGCACGGAAGCGCGCGTGACGCGCGCGATCAGCGCGATGTAGATCACCGAGAGCGTGACCGAGGGCAGGATCAGGTGTCTGAAATAGGGCCAGAAGCCGTCGGCGAGACGCTGGTAGCCCTGTACCGGCAAGAGACCCAACTTGAGCGAAACGAACCAGATGAGGATGTAGGCGAGGACGAACACCGGGACCGAAAACCCCAGCACCGAGAAGCCCATCAGCATGCGGTCGAACCAGCCGCCGAAACGCCACGCGGCGGCGACGCCGAGCGGCACCGAGACCAGCACCGCGATCAGGATGGTGAACGCGGCAAGCGACACCGTGGGCTCGAGCCGCTGGCCGATCAGGTCGGTGACCCTCTGCTTGTAGTAGAACGATTCGCCCAGGTCGCCCGAAAGGAGGTTGCCGAACCAGATGCCGAACTGCACCAGGATCGGGCGGTCGAGCCCCAGGCTTGCCCGGATGCGCGCGATCTGCTCGGTGCTCGCCGCGTCTCCGGCGAGGATCGCCGCCGGATCGCCGGGCGTAAGCCGCAGCAGCAGGAACACGAGCACCGCGACCACCAGCAGGACCGGGATCGTGGCGAGCAGCCGCCGCGCGAGAAACGAGTACATCGGGTGCTGAAAAAAGAAACGGCCCCGGGAGTTTACCCCGGAGCCGCGCGCGGTCCTGCCGCCGGTTTCAGTTCTTTTTCAGATTCCAGTACAGGTTGCCGTTCGAGACGAAGAATCCGGCAATGTTCTTGCGCGCCGCCATCGGGGAGCGGTATTCGCCGAGCGGCACGTGCGTTGCGACTTCGAAGGCGCGCGCCTGGATCGCCTCGGCGAGCTTCTTTTTCTTCGCCTCGTCGGTCTCGCGCATGAACTGGTTGCGCAGCTCTACGATCCTGTCGTCCTTGCCCCAGCCGAACCAGCCGGAGGCTTCGCCCCGCGTGTCAAGCGCGGCATTCGGGATGGGGTTCCAGATGTCGTGCGCCTGCCAGGCGGTCAGGAACATGTGCCAGCCGCCCTTGTCGGGCGGGTCCTTCTTGGCACGCCGGCCCACGAGCGTCTGCCAGTCCATCGCCTGCAGGTCGACCTTGAACCCGGCCTGCCGCAGGAGCTGGGTCGCGACGTCGGGCAGCTTGGTGATCGTGACGAGGTCGGTCGGCTTCATGATCACGATCGGCGTGCCGTCGTAGCCGGAAGCCTTGAGCAGCTCCTGCGCCTTCTTCATGTTGGACTTGGACTGGATGTCGCTGCCGGCGCTGCTTGCGTACGGCGTGCCGCAGGTGAACATCGAGGCGCAGGTGTTGTAGAGCTCCTTCACGCCGACCTGCGCCTTGAGAAACGGCTCCTGCGCGAAGGCCGCAGCCACGGCGCGGCGCACGGCGGGATTGTCGAACGGCTTGTGCAGGTGGTTGAAGCGCGCCATGAACTGCAGGCCGAGGATGTCGAAGTTCGGCAGTTGCAGTGCCGGGTCCTTCTTGACGGTCTCATAGTGTTCGAACGCCAGGCTCTCGATGATGTCCACTTCGCCCTTTTGCAGCGCGTTGACCTGCGCCTGCGCGTCGCGCAGCGCGAGGTTCCATTCGACCCGCTCCACGTAGGCGTGCTTGCCGCCCGCGGTACCGGAGGGCGGCTCCTTGCGCGGCACGTACTTCGGATTCTTCACGTACACCGCCTTGTCGCCGGGCTTGAATTCGTCGCGCTTGAAGATGTACGGGCCGCTGCCGGTGTAGTCGTCGATCTGCTTGAAGGCATCGGTTTCGGCGACGCGCTTGGGCATGATGAAGGGCACGTTGGACGAGGGCTTGCCGAGCGCCTCCAGCAGGAATCCGCAGGCTTCGCGCAGGAAGATGCGGAACGTGTCCGGCGCCGGCGTGTCCATGCGATCGACGAAGGTGAACAGCGCCACGCCCATCGCATCGCGCTTGCCCCAGCGCGCGAGCGAGGCGACCACGTCTTCGCTCGCGACCGGCCTGCCGTCGTGGAATTCCAGGCCCTTGCGCAGCTTGAACGTCCACAGCCGCTTGTCCGGGCTCGCGCTCCATTCCTCCACCATCTGCGGCCTGATCTGCGCTTTTTCATCGGTGCCGAACAGCGTGTCGTAGATCATGTAGCCGTGGTTGCGGCTCATGTACGCGGTGGTCCAGACCGGATCGAGGATCGAGAGGTTGGAGTGCGGAACGATGCGCAGCACCTTGGGATCGCCCTGCGCCAGCGCCGCGCCGGATGCGGCGGCGACCGCGGCGGCCAACACCGCTGCTGCCGAAAATCGTGAAATGGTCATGTGGAAATCCTCGCTCGACGGGTCGGCGCACGATATCCTAAAGGGCCTTCGACCGGCAAGGAGGGCCGATGCCTGCACGCTTCGATACGCTGATCCGCGAGGTCTCACTCTACGACGGAAGCGGGGCGCCCGCGCGCCTCGCCGACGTCGCGCTCCGGGCCGGGCGCATCGAGGCGATCGGCGCGGTGACCGGCGAAGCGCGCGAGAGCGTGGACGGCAGCGGTCTGGCGCTCGCGCCGGGGTTCATCGACGTGCACACGCACGACGATTTCGCCGCCGTGATGCATGCGGATATGGCGTTCAAGCTGGTCGGCGGGGTGACCACCTGCATCGTCGGCAATTGCGGCTTTGGCGCGGCGCCGTTCGCTGCCGCCATGGTGATGGCGAAAACCCTGCACCCGAAACTCGATCTTCCGCCCTGGGAAGGGTACGCAGGGTATGCCCGGGTGCTCGAACGCAATCCGCCGGGTGTCAACGTCGGCCTGCTGGTCGGGCACGGCACGGCGCGCCTTGCCGCGATGGGACCCGGAAACCGACCCCCCAGCGGCGCCGAAATGACGGCGATGAAGGCGATCGTCAGCGAAGGGCTGGAGGCGGGCGCACTCGGCCTGTCCTCGGGCCTCGTCTACGACCCGGGCCGCTTCGCGGCGACCGAAGAGCTGATCGAGCTTGCGTCAGTGCTGCGCGGCAGCGGCGCGCTTTATGCGACGCACATGCGCGACGAAGGCTCGCGGCTGCTCGAGTCGGTGCGCGAAGCGATCCGGATCGGCGATGCGGCCGGCGTTCCGGTCCAGATCTCCCACCACAAGGCTTCGGGCCGCACCGCCTGGGGTCTGGTCGGCGAGTCGCTGAAGCTCATCGAGGCGGCGCAGCGCCGCGGGCTCGATGTCCATGCCGACCAGTATCCGTACACGGCGGGAAGCACCATCCTGTCCGCCGTGTTCCGCGACGGAAAGCTGCGCGGTGTCCTCGGCGACCTGCGGCCCGAGGACGTCGTGATCGCCTCGACCGCGCGGCATCCCGAGTGGGAAGGAAAGTCCATCGCCGCCCTTGCCGGGGCGATGGGCCGCACGGCCGAAGAAGCCGCGGCGCGAATCCTCACCGGGGATTCGGGCGTCACCGTGGTGCTGCATGCGATGAGCGAAGAGGACGTGCGCACCGTGATGCGCCACCCGAGCACCATGATCGGATCGGACGGGATTCCGACGCTCGAAGGAAAGCCGCATCCGCGGCTCTACGGCACGTTCGCGCGGGTGCTGGGGCGCTACGCGCGCGACGAGGGGCTCTTTCCCTTGGAGGAAGCGGTTTTCCGCATGACGGGGTTCCCGGCGGCCAAGTTCGGCCTGCGCGACCGCGGCGTGGTGAAGGAGGGCGCGCACGCCGACCTCGTACTCTTCGATCCGCATCGGATCATTGATCGCGGCACGTTCGACGAACCGCACCTCCCGCCCGACGGGATCGAGGCGGTGTACGTGAACGGCGTGAAGGCGATTGCGGGAGGGCGCCCGACCGGCGCGCGCGGGGGGCGGGTGCTGCGGCGGGCCTCTATGCACGCCCCGGCCTGATTCTTACGCCGGCTCGGGCCAGGCGCGCTGCGCGGGGCGCATCTGCTCCAGCGCGCGGCACAGCCTGAGGACTCCGGCATCGTCGAAGCGCCGGCCGATCACCTGCACGCCGATCGGCAGGCCGTCGCTGCTGCAGGTCCAGTTCAGCGACGCGGCGGGCTGCTCGGACATGTTGTAGGGAACGGTGAAGGCGATGTGCGGCAGCGCATTGTGCGGATCGTTTCCCGGGCAGGGCAGTTCGGCGTCGTAGGGCAGGATCGGCGAAACGGGCGAAACGACGAAGTCGTAGGGCTGGCACGCTTTCACCGCCGCTTCGCGCAGCGCGACGTAGGCGCTGTAGGCCGAAAACACCTCGCGTCCGGTGAACTCCTTCGCGCGCCAGGTGCACCACTCGGCGATGAAGGGCAGCACCTTGGCCTGCCGCTCGGCCGAAAGCTGGGCAAAGTCGCTGTACGAGCGCGCCTCGAAGAAGCGCGCCACGCCGTCGAGCAGCTCCACGCTGAGGAACGACTTCATCTCCTCCACCTTCGCGCCCGCGGCCTCGAGCGCGCGCGCCGCGGCCAGCGTTGCGGCACGCACTTCCGGGTGAACCGGCAACCCTGCTTTCATCTCGGGGAGATAGCCGATGCGAAGTCCTCGCGGATCGAGTCCATCGAGTGAAGCGGTGTAATCGGCGGCGTCGTACGGCAAGCTCATGAAATCGCGTGCGTCGGGCCGCGCGAGCAGATTCATGAGCGCAGCGCTGTCCGCGACGGTTCGCGCCATCGGCCCCGCGACGCGGCCGATGTACGGCGGGTAGATCGGCACCCGGCCGAGGCTTGGCTTGAGCGCGAAGATGCCGCAGTGCGTCGCTGGCAGACGCACCGAACCCCCGATGTCGGTGCCCAGGTGCAACGGCGCGTAGCCCGCGGCAGCGGCCGCACCGGCACCCGAGCTCGAGCCCGAGGTATTGCGATCGAGCTTCCAGGGATTGCGCGTGATGCCGTGCATGCTCGAGACGCCCGAGGAGAGCATGCCGTAATCGGGCATCGCGGTCTTTCCGAGCACGACGCAGCCCGCCTCGCGCACCCGCGCCGCGGGCGGCGCGTCCTCGGCCTGCGGCGCGGCGTCCTCGTTCGCGCGCGTGCCGATGGGCGACGGATCGCCCCTGGTGTAGATGTTTTCCTTGATCGTGACGGGAACGCCGTCGAGCGGCGAGAGCGGCTGCTTCGCGCGCCAGCGGGTTTCCGCTGCGCGCGCGGCCGCCATCACACCGGCAGGATTCACCGCCGCGCCGGATCGACCGAGGCGGGCCATCGCATTGAGACGCGGTTCCCACGCCTCGATGCGAGCGAGGAACGCACGCGCCGCTTCCGCCGGGGAGAGCGCGCCGCTCGCAAAGTGCGCCGCGAGTTCGAGCGCGGCCAGTTCGTGGATCGCGGCCATGGCGCACGCATCATACAATGCGCGCGTGATGAGCCGGCGCCTCGTTTCGACAGTGCTCCTCGCCTGCGTGCCCGTCTTGGCGCAGGCACAGCAGGAAATTCACCTCTGGCACGCGATGGGCGGCGCGCTGCGCGATGCGCTCGACACCTTCGTCGAGCGCTTCAACGAATCGCAAAAAGAGCACCGCATCGTTGCCGAGCACAAGGGCAGCTACGAAGACACGATGATCGCCGCGCTCGCCGCGCAGCGCGCGGGCAATGGCCCGCACCTCGTGCAGGTGTACGAGGTCGGGACCGCCCACATGATGGCCGCGCGCAGCGCCTACCGGCCGGTGTGGCAGGTGCTCGGCGAGGCCTCCGAGCGGGTCGAGACAAAATCGTTCCTGCCCGCGGTGGCGAGCTACTTTTCGGACCACAAGGGCCGGCTGCTCGCGCTGCCATTCAACATCTCGACACCGATCCTGTTCTACAACAAGGACGCTTTCCGCCGCGCCAGGCTCGATCCCGAGCGTCCGCCGAGGACGTGGTACGAAATGCCGGACGTTCTCGGCGAACTCAAGGAATCGGGATTCGAATGCCCCTACACCACGACCTGGCCTTCGTGGGTGCAGCTCGAGAACATGAGCACCTGGCACAACCAGGACTTCGCGACGCGGGAAAACGGCCTCGGCGGGCTCGATGCGAAGCTCGTTTTCAACACGCACCTGATGGTGCGCCATGTCTCGATGCTCGCCTCGTGGGCGCGTTCGGGCTATTTCACCTACAGCGGCCGGCGCATCGAGGGCGAGCGGCGTTTCGTGAAAGGCGAGTGTGCGATGCTCACGGCGGGCTCCTCGAGCGACGCGGAACTGCGCCGCGCCTCCGGGTTCGATTTCGGTGTCGCGCAACTGCCGTATTACGACGACGTCAAGGGCGCGCCGCACCATTCGCTCATCGGCGGTGCCGGTCTCTGGGTTCTCGCCGGCAGGAAAAGCGCCGAGTACCGGGGCGCGGCAAAGTTTCTTGCGTACCTGGCGAAACCCGAAGTGCAGGCCGAGTGGCACCAGCGGACCGGCTACGTCCCGGTGACCCGCGCCGCCTACGACCTCACGCGCACCCAGGGCTACTACGCGGTCCGCCCCGGGCAGGAGATCGCGATCCGGCAGTTGCTGCTGCAGGCCCCGACACGCGAGTCGCGCGGCATCCGGATCGGCGAATTCCAGAAGATCCGCCAGATCATCGAGGAGGAGCTGGAAGCGGTCTGGGAAGCGGGCAAGCCGCCCAAGCTCGCGCTCGACCACGCCGCGGAACGGGGCAACGCGTTGCTGCGCAAATTCGAGCGCGACTCGCTCGCCGGCGTGGAGGCCCGAGTGCCGGTGCGAAGCGCCCGGCGGCCGAAGAAATAGTTCGCGAAGGCGTCGCGCCGTTTGGCTATACTCGCGCATCGTCCGGCGCCAAGACCGGGCCGATCAACTACAGGAGATCCCATGCGTATCAAACTCTTAGCGGCCGCGCTGGCAGGCGCGGGGCTGCTCGCCGGAAATGCGCACGCGCAGACCGAAATCCAGTGGTGGCATTCGATGACCGGGGCGCTCGGCGACAAGGTGAACGAAATCGCCAACGGCTTCAATGCAAGTCAGAAGGAATACAAGGTGGTGCCGGTCTTCAAGGGCAGTTATCCGGAATCGATGACGGCGGCGATCGCGGCGTTCCGCGCCGGCAATCCGCCGCATATCCTGCAGGTGTTCGAGGTCGGCACGGCGACCATGATGGCGGCGAAGGGCGCCATCAAGCCCGTGTACCAGATGATGAAGGACGCGGGCGAGCCGTTCGATCCCAGGAACTACCTCGCCGCAGTCGCCGGTTACTACACCGATCCCAAGGGCAATCTGCTCTCGATGCCGTTCAACAGTTCGACCTCGGTGTTCTACGTTAACAAGGACGCCTTCAAGAAGGCCGGGCTCGACCCCGAGAAAGCGCCCAGGACCTGGAAGGATTTCGCGGCGGCGGCGGGCAAGCTCAAGGCCGCCGGCCAGGCTTGCGTGTACACGACCGGTTGGCCCTCCTGGGTGCACGTGGAGAATTTCAGCGCCTGGCACAACCTCCCGATCGGCACCAGGGAGAACGGGTTCGGCGGCATGGACACCGTGTTCACGGTCAATTCGCCCCAGCACGTGGCGCACGTCGCGATGCTCGCCGACTTTGCCAAGAAAGGCTGGTTCACCTATTCGGGGCGGCGCAATGAAGCGGAGGCGAAGTTCTTCAGCGGCGAATGCTCGATGCTCACCTCCAGCTCGGCGGCGCAGGCCAATATCCGTCGCAATGCGAAGTTCGAGTTCTCGGTCAACTTCCTGCCCTACAACGACGAGATCAAGGGCGCCCCGCAGAATTCGATCATCGGCGGCGCGACGCTGTGGGTGATGTCCGGCAAGAAGCCGGACGAGTACAAGGGGGTGACGAAGCTCTTCTCGTTCCTGTCCTCGCCCGACGTCCAGGCCGGCTGGCACCAGTCCACGGGCTACGTGCCGATCACCAACGCGGCCTACGAGTTGACCAGGAAGGCGGGCTATTACGAGAGGAACCCGGGCACCGACGTGGCGATCCGGCAGCTCAACTACAAGGCGCCGACGGAAAACTCCAAGGGACTGCGCTTCGGCAACTTCGTGCAGGGGCGCGAGGTGATCGAAGAAGAAATGGAGGCGGTGTTCGCCGGCAAGAAGGACGCCAAGGCGGCCATGGACGACGCCGTGCGGCGCGCCAACGACATCCTGCGCAAGTTCGAGGCAGCCAACAAGTAACCCGCGATCGCGCTCCCTCTTCCCGGGCCGCGGGGAGAGGGAGAGGTGAGCGCCGCGATGGAAAAACGCGTCGTCTTCCGTTCGGCATGGCTGCCGTTCGCGCTGGTCGCGCCGCAGATCGCGGTCACGATCATCTTCTTTTTCTGGCCGGCGGCGCAGGCGATCTGGTTCTCGTTCCAGCTCCAGGACGCGTTCGGGCTCAAGACCCAGTTCGTCGGCGCGGCCAACTTCCTCGCGCTGCTGCAGGACGCGCACTACCTGAAGTCGTTCCGGATCACCGCGCTGTTCAGCATTCTGGTCGCCTTTCTCGGCATCGCGATTTCGCTGCTTCTTGCGACCATGGCGGACCGCGTGGTGCGCGGCGCGCTCGCCTACAAGACGCTGCTGATCTGGCCCTACGCGGTCGCCCCGGCGGTGGCCGGGGTGTTGTGGGCGTTCCTGTTCGCGCCCTCGGTCGGCATCATCACCTACGCCCTGAAGCAGATCGGCATCGAGTGGAACTGGGTGCTGCAGGGCGACCAGGCGATGCTGCTCGTGGTGATCGCCGCGGTGTGGAAGCAGATCAGCTACAACTTCCTGTTTTTTCTTGCCGGCCTGCAGTCCATTCCGCGCTCGCTCGTCGAGGCGGCCGCAATCGACGGCGCCGGCCCCGCGCGCCGCTTCTGGACGGTCGTGTTTCCGCTGCTCTCGCCGACCACGTTCTTCCTGCTGGTGGTGAACATCGTTTACGCATTTTTCGACACCTTCGGCGTGATCGACGCCACCACGCAGGGCGGTCCGGCCGGCGCGACGCAGATCCTCGTCTACAAGGTGTACTACGACGGCGTCAAGGCGGCCGACCTCGGCGGCTCGTCGGCGCAATCCGCGATCCTGATGGCGATCGTGATCGCGCTCACCGTGGTGCAGTTCCGCTTCATCGAGCGCAAGGTCCAGTACTGATGGTCGAGCAGCGTCCCGTTCTGACATTCTTTTCGCACGCCATCCTGGTCGCCGGCATCGCGGTGATCGCCTTTCCGCTCTACATCACGTTCGTCGCCTCGACGCTGACGCTGGACGACATCGTCCGCGTGCCGATGCCGCTGCTGCCGGGTGAGCACTTCTGGGAGAACTACAGGCAGGTCCTCACCGCCGGCTCCGAGCGCGGCGCCGCGGCGCCGGTCGGCCGGATGATGCTGAACAGCCTGGTCATGGCGCTGGTGATCGCGGTGGGCAAGATCGCGATCTCGATCATCGCCTCGTTCGCCATCGTCTATTTCCGCTTTCCGCTGCGCAACTTCTTCTTCTGGATGATCTTCGTCACCCTGATGCTGCCGGTCGAGGTGCGCATCA
>CAZXAR010000022.1:0-31227 GCA_964638135.1 uncultured Enterobacteriaceae bacterium
CGATCGCGCGGCGCAGCGCCACCTTGTCCGGCGAGTAGCCGCCCACCACCGGGTTTTCCATGCCGAAGTAGAAGAACGCCAGATCGAGGTCGGTCACACGATCCACTTTTATTCCCTGGCGCGCGAGGTTGGGCGCGAGCGTGCCGTTCGGGATCGCGAGATTGATGTACTCCGCCGGCACGCCGGTGATCAGGTCGTGCTCGCCGTTCACGAACGCGAGCCAGCGCGGCTGCTGCTCCTCGATCACGTACACCTCGACGCGATCGACCATCGGGAGTTTCCGGCCCTTCAGCTTGGCCGCGATCGCCTGCTTGAGCGCGTCGCCCTCGGGAGGCTGCTCGTCGTAGCGCTGCTCGCGGAAGCCCGGATTGCGCTCCAGCACGATGCGCGAGGAGCGCTTCCACTGCACGAGCCGGAAGGCGTTCGTGCCGACCGGGCGTTCCATCGCCTTTTCCCCCGCGGCCTCGACCACTTCGCGCGCCACCGCGCACATCAGGTTGCAATAGGTGAGGTAATAGACGAGGTTGGGCGCGGGCTCGGTAAGCCGGATGCGGTAGGTATAGCGGTCCAGCGTGCGCAGGCCCTCTACTTCGCGCTCGTAGTCGAACGGCGCGCCCTTGAGCGCCGCCTGGCGCAGGGCGTCCATGCCGACGATGCGCTTGTCCATCAGGTACACGTTGGGCGACTTGTTCTTCGGGTCGAAATGCCGTTTCAGCGAATACACGTAATCCTGCGCGGTCAGTTCGCGCGGGCGGCCGTTGAACGCCGGATCGTCGGTGAAACGGATTCCGGGGCGGATGCGGATCGTCCACGTGAGCCCGTCGGTCGAAACTTCGGGCATCTCCGCCGCGGTATTGGGCCGCACCTTGGCGGGCCGCGCCAGGTAGTCGTAGGTGTAAGGCGGGTCGAAGATATGGCCGAGCAGGATGCTCGAATACAGGTCGTTGATCTGCACCGGGTCGAACCCGGTTTCGGCCACCGGGAAAGCGTAGCGCAGCGTTTTCTGCGGCTGGGCCGGCGCCGCGGGCCCGAACGCGATCAGGCATGAGGCAAGGCAGACCACCCGGATGCGGACCCGCATGCCAAGATGATACGCTCCCGCCGCTCCACATGACCGCCTACCTCGTTCGCCGACTGTGGCAGATGATCCCGACGCTCGCAGGGGTGATCCTGCTCATCTTCTTCCTGTTCAAGTTCTTCGGCGGCGACCCGGCGGAGGTGCTCGCCGGGCAGATCGCCGACAAGCAGCAGATCGAGGCGATCCGGCAGCAGCTCGGGCTGGACCGCCCGTGGTGGGTGCAGCTCGGGATTTTCCTGCAGCAGATCGCGACCTTCGACTTCGGCCAGAGCTGGATGACGCGCGAGCCGGTGTCGAACCTTTTCCTCACGCGGCTGCCCGCCACGCTCACGGTGATGGTGCCGATCATCGTGCTCGAGGTGTTCCTCGCCATCCCGATCGCGATGTTCGTCGCCTACGTGCGCGGCTCGCTCGCCGACCGGGCGATCGTCGCCGCCTGCGTGGTGGCGATGTCGATCTCGTTCCTGGTCTACATCATCTTCGGCCAGTACGTGTTCGGCTTCCTGCTGGGGTGGTTCCCGGTGCAGGGCTGGAGCGACCAGTTCCTCACCAACGTCCTGCGGTACGCGCCGCTCCCCGTGCTGCTCGCGGTGTTCGTGAGCCTCGCGCCGCAGACCCGGCTGTACCGCACCTTCTTCCTCGACGAGATCAACCACGACTACGTGCGCACCGCGCGCGCCAAGGGGCTCGGCGAACCGGTCGTGATGCTCAAGCACGTGCTGCGCAACGCCATGATCCCGATCCTCACCAACGTGGCAGTGCAGCTGCCCTCGATCTTCGTCGGCTCGTTCCTGATCGAGGTGTTCTTCTCCATCCCGGGACTGGGCCGCGAGGTGTTCCTCGCGGTGAACCGCAGCGACTACCCGGTGATCCAGGCCGTGACGGTCTACCTCGCGGCGCTCACCATGCTCATCAACCTCGGCGCGGACCTGCTCTACAAGCTGGTCGATCCGCGCGTCACGCTGCGCTGAGCGGGCGATGAGCGCGGTATTGCCACGAGAGGCCGCGATCGCGGGAATCGCGCGTTCTCCGGGCGTATGGGCGGCGGCGTGGCAGCGCCTGCGGCACGATCCGGTGGGGGTCGGGGCGCTTGCCGTGGTGCTCGTGTTCCTCGTGCTCATTCTCGCCTCCGCGGCCGGCCTCGCCGGCGCCGACTGGCAGCTCGAAAAGGGCGTGCCCTACGCCTACCCGCATTTCACCGGCGAGCGCGACAATCTCGAGGCGCAGACGATGCAGCGCTTCTCGATCGACCGCAATCGCCGGCCGATCGACATCTCGGACGTCGATCCGCTCGCGCCGCGCTACCGCGAATGGGCCGAGCGCGCGGCCCGGATTTCGCTCGTCGAGCCGCCGCGCCGCGAGACGCTGCCCGCGGGCGGCGACCGCTGGGGCCGCGACGTCCTCGCCAAGGCGATCAAGGGAACCCAGGTCTCGGTGTTCGTCGGCACGTTCGCGGCGCTCGTCGCCACGCTGATCGGAACGCTGCTCGGCGCGCTTTCCGGGTACTTCGGCAGGCGGCTCGGCGACCTCCTGGAATGGGTCTACAACGTATTCACCGCCATTCCGACGATCCTGCTCATCTTCGCCTTCGCCGCGGTGCTCGGCCGCGGCATCGCCACCGTGATCCTGATCCTCGGCCTCACCGGCTGGACCGGCACCTACCGGCTGGTGCGCGCCGAGTACATCAAGCACGTCGGGCGCGAGTACGTGCGCGCGGCGCACGCGATCGGCGCCTCGCACGCTTCGCGCCTCTTCGTTCACATCCTGCCGAACGTGAGCCACGTCATCCTGGTGCAGTTGTCGCTGCTCGTGGTGGCGTTCATCAAGGCCGAGGTGATCCTCTCGTTCCTCGGGCTCGGGGTGCCGATCGAGATGGTGTCCTGGGGCACGATGCTCGGCGAGGCGCAGAACGAGCTCATCATCGGCAAGTGGTGGCAGCTCGGCGTCGCCACCGTTTTCATGGCGGTATTCGTGACCGCGTTTTCGCTTCTCACCGATGCGCTGCGCGACGCGCTCGATCCGAAGCTGAGGTAGGCAGTGCTCGTACGCGTGCGCGACCTGAGCGTTTCGTTCCGCCTTGGCAAGGAACAGCAGGCCGAAGCGGTGCGCGGCGTGAGCTTCGACGTGCCCGCCAACCGCGCGGTCGCGCTCGTGGGAGAGTCGGGTTCGGGAAAGAGCGTCTCGGCACTCTCGATCGTGCGCCTCCTTCCCGAGAACGCGATCGTCGCGCCGCAGAGCCGCATCGAGTACCAGGGCCGCAACCTCCTGCAGGAGCCGCTGGAGCGGATGCGCGCGCTGCGCGGCCGCGAAATCACGATGGTCTTCCAGGAGCCGATGAGCTCGCTCAACCCGGTGTTCACGGTCGGCGACCAGATCGCCGAGGTGCTGCGGCTGCATCTCGGGCTCGCGCGCCGGCAGGCGCTCGCGCGGGCAACGGAACTCCTCGACGAAGTCGGCATCCCCGAGCCCGCGGCACGGCTCGGCGCGTACCCGCACGAACTCTCCGGCGGACAGCAGCAGCGCGTGATGATCGCGATGGCGATCGCCTGCCAGCCGAAGCTCCTCATCGCCGACGAGCCCACGACCGCGCTCGATGTCACGGTGCAGCGCCAGATCCTGGAACTTCTCGCGCGCCTGCGCGAGTCGCACGCGATGAGCCTGCTTTTCATCAGCCACGACCTTGCCCTGGTGGGCGAGATCGCCGACGAAGTCGTGGTGATGCGCGAGGGCCTCGTGCGCGAAAGCGGGCCGGTGGAGGGGATTTTCCTCGCGCCGCAGGATGCGTACACCAAGGCGCTGCTCGCCTGCCGGCCGCGGCTCGATGCGCGGCCGCGCCGGCTGCCGGTGATCGACGACTTCATGGAAGGAGCGCCCGCGGCGAGCGAGCCGCGCGCGGTGCGACCTGCCGCCGCGGCGCCTCTCATCGAGGCGAACGGCCTGCGCAAGGCCTACCAGCTGCGCACCGGGCTCCTTGCCCGCAAGACGATCCACGCGGTGCGCGAGGTCTCGTTCCGGCTCGGCCGCGGCCGAACCCTTGGCATCGTCGGCGAATCCGGTTCCGGCAAGACCACGCTCGGCATGCTGCTCATGCGCCTGGTCGATGCGAGCGGCGGACGGGTGCTCTACGACGGCAAGGACCTGCTCGCGCTCACCGAGCGCGAGATGATGGCCTTCCGCCGGCGCATCCAGCTCATCTTCCAGAACCCCTACTCGAGCCTCAACCCGCGCTTCACGGTGGGACGGATCCTGATCGAGCCGATGAAGATCCACGGCATCGGCCGCGACGAGGCGGACCGCTTCGGGCGCGCGATCGAGCTGCTGCGCCGCGTCGGCATGCCGCCCGATGCGATCCTCAAGTACCCGCACGAGTTCTCCGGCGGGCAGCGCCAGCGGATCGCCATCGCGCGCTGCCTCGCGATGCGGCCCGAAATCATCATCTGCGACGAGGCCGTTTCGGCGCTCGACGTCTCGGTGCAGGCAACGGTGCTCAACCTGCTCCTCGACCTGCAGGACGAATTCCAGCTCGCCTACATCTTCATCTCGCACGACCTCGCGGTGGTGAAGTACATGGCGGACGAAATCCTCGTCATGAACGACGGCGAAGTGGTCGAGGCGGGCGAGGCCGAGGCGATCTACTCCGCGCCGGCGCATCCGTACACGCAGAAGCTCCTCTCGGCGATTCCGCGCGGCTACCGTGCGACGCGCGGCACCGCGGCGAGCAGCATGCGCGTGTAGTCGTGCCGCGGCGATTCGAGCACGCGGGTCGCCGCACCCTCCTCGACGAATCGCCCCTCGCGCATCACCGCCACTTCGTCGGCGATGTACTCGACGACGCCGATGTTGTGCGTGATGAAGAGGTACGACATGCCGAGTTCGGCCTGCAGCTCGCGCAGCAGGTTGAGGATCTGCGCCTGCACTGAAACGTCGAGCGCCGAAGTGGGTTCGTCGCAGATGATGAGCCGGGGGCGCACCGCGAGCGCGCGCGCGATGGCGATCCGCTGGCGCTGCCCGCCCGAGAATTCGTGCGGATAGCGCTCGAGCGCATCGCGCCCCAGCCCGACGCGCTCGAGCAGGTCGCCGATGCGCGCAAGGCGCGCCGCGCGGTCGAATTCCGGCGCGAGCGTCGCGAGCCCCTCTTCGAGGATTTCCGCCACCCGCATGCGCGGATTGAGCGACGCGAAGGGATCCTGGAACACGATCTGGATGTCGCGCCGCGCGACGCGCAGCTCCTCGCCGTGCAGCGCGAAGAGGTCGCGCCCCCCGATCCGCGCGCGGCCTTCCACGAGCGCCGTGCCGCGAAGGAGTTGCAGTACCGCCTTGCCGATGGTGGTCTTGCCGCAGCCCGATTCGCCCACCAGGGCGAGCGTGCGGCCGGTGCCGATGGAAAATGAAACGCCGTCGACGGCGTCAAAAAACCGCTGGCGGCGCATGAGCAGCCCGCGCCCGATCGGAAAGCGCACACGCAGCGCCTCCACTTCGAGCAATGGCGTTGCGGCGCGCTCGGCCGCCGCCTCCGCAGAGACCGGCGCCGGGCCCCCGCGCCCCACTGCCGCAGCCGTCGCTGCCGCGGCGCGGGTGCCGTCCCGGTAGAGAAGGCAGCGCACGTCGTGCCCCCGGCCGGCGGGCACCAGCTCGGGAAGCGTCCCCGCGCAGTCGGCAAAGGCGTGCGGACAGCGCGCGACGAAACGGCAGCCCTCGAAGCGCATCCAGGGCGGGGGCACGGTGCCGGGAATCGCGGCAAGCGGCTCGCCCCGCTTTCCCGAGCCGGGCAGCGCGTGCATCAGGAGCTGCGCGTAGGGATGCGCAGGCGCGCGGAAGAACGCCTCGGTCGGAGCCACCTCGACGATCTGCCCGGCGTACATCAGCGCCACCCGGTGCGCCATGCCGCGCACGATCCCCAGATCGTGCGTGATGAGGAGCATCCCCATGCCCTGGTCGCGCTGCAGCGCGCGCAGCAGTTCCAGGATCTGCGCCTGGATGGTCACATCGAGCGCGGTGGTCGGCTCGTCGGCGATCAGCAGGTCGGGCTCCGCGGCGAGCGCAAGCGCGATCATCACGCGCTGCTTCTGCCCGCCGGACATCTGGAACGGAAAATCGTCCACCCGCCGCTCCGGCTCGGGGAGGCCGACCCGCTCGAGCCACTCGATCGCGCGGCGCCGCGCCGCCTCGCCCCGCAGCCCGACGTGGCGCTCGATCACTTCCACGATCTGGCGGCCGACCGGCATCACCGGATTGAGGCTCGTCGCCGGCTCCTGGAAGATGATTCCGATGCGCGCGCCGCGTACCCGCTGCATGTCGAATTCGCGCAGCGAGCACAGGTCGACGCCGCCGAGCCGCACTGCGCCGGATTCGATGCGGCCGTTCTCGGGCAGCAGGCGCAGCATCGAGAGCGCGGTGAGCGACTTGCCGCAGCCGGATTCGCCTACCAGCGCGAACGTCTCGCGCCGGTCGATCGTGAGCGAAAGCGCGTCCACCGCGCGCGCAAGGCCGCTCTCGGTGTCGAGCACCGTGCTCAGCCGCTCGACCGCGAGCATCGGCTCCGAGGGCCTCGCAGCCGCCGTGGCGGTCCGGTTCATGGTGCGCATCGCCGCATGCCGTCAGCTCCGCAGCCGGGCGCGCGGATCGAACGCATCGCGCACCGCGTCGGCAAAGAGGTTCGCCGAGAGCACGATCAGGAACATGAACACGAATGCCGCGGCGAGCGTCCACCAGATCACCGGCGTCGCGGCGAGTTCCAGCCGCGCGGTGTTGATCATGACGCCGAAGCTCGCGGTCTTCGGATCGACTCCGACCCCGACATAGGAAAGCACCGCCTCGGCGAGCACGAATCCCGAGAACTGCATCACGGTGCTGATCAGCACGATCGGGGCGACGTTCGGCAGGATGTGGCGCGCGAGAATGGCCACCGCGCGCACTCCGAAGGCGTGCGCCGCCTGGATGTATTCGAGTTCGCGCAGCTTCATCGTCTCGCCGCGCACCAGCCGGCACAGGCCGGTGAAGGAGGTGATCCCGAGGATCAGGCACAGGAAGAACAGACGCGCGTCGGCGCGCTCGAGCGCGGTCTCGAAGAGCGCCGGGTTGGCGTCGATCTTCACCTGCAGCAGCAGCACCGCGGCGGCGATCAGCAGCACGTCGGGGATCGAGGCGAGCAGCGTGTACAGGTACTGGATCGCTTCGTCGATCCAGCCGCGGAAGTAGCCCGCGGTCACGCCGAGCGCAACGGCGAGCGGCAGCACGACGAGCGTGGTGAGCGCGCCGATCACGAGCGCGGTGCGGACGCTCTTCACCGCGGCGACGAGCACGCTCGCGCCGACGCGATCGGTACCGAGCACGTGGTAGCCGGTCGAAAGCGAGGCGATGACGCCGATCGCGAGCAGGAGCAGCCCGGCGGTGAGGAGCATCGCCCGCACCGGGTAGCGCGTGCCGCCCCTCGCCGCGCGCGCAAGCGCGGCGCCGAGCGGTTCGCCCGCGCTTCGCGCGAGCCCCGCGACGACCGCCAGCGCGAGGAGCGCGAAGCCGAGCGCCGCGTACAGGAACCCGGCGGCGGCGCGCAACGCCGCGTCGCCCGCCCACTGCGACTGCGGATCGGAAAGATGCGCGCCGCCGAACTTGAGCCGCGGAAAATCGCGCACCGGCCGGCCGTCGCGCTCGAAGGTCTCCTTGCGGAACCCGAGCCATGCCAGGGGGCGCGAATAGCTGCGCTCCTGCCGCGAGGCGACCGGCTCGAGCACGGCGTCGAGCACCGAGCGCGTCTCGACCGACCAGGTCGGCGCCCCGCTCGCCGGATGCGGCGGCCCGCTGCGGCGGAAGTGCAGCGAGTCGGCGAGCGCGACCAGCAGGAAAAATCCCAGGATCACCGCCGCGACCCCGGCGGCGGGCCGCTGCAGCGCAAGGCGCCAGTTCGCGAGCAGTTGCGGCGTGCGGCTCACGTGGCGCAGGTACACCAGCCCCGCCGCGAACAGCGCAAACAGGAACAGGTCCGTGAGCAGCAGTACCGGCTTCACGGGCACGCGCCGCTCACTGCAGGCGAATCCTCGGATCGGCCCAGCTGTAGCTGATGTCCGTCAGGATCAGGCCGATGATGTAGAGCACCGAGCCGACGAACACCATCGCGCGCACGATCGCGAAGTCCTGTGAGCCGATCGCCTCGATCAGGTAGTTGCCGAGCCCCGGGATCGAGAAGAACGACTCGGTGATCAGGCTCCCCATGAAAAGCAGCGGAATGAAGGCGACCGAGTTCGACAGGATCGGGATGAGCGCGTTGCGCAGCACGTGGCCGAAGAGCACCGCCGGGTCCGACAGGCCCTTGGAGCGCGCGGTGCGCACGTAATCCTTGCTGATTTCCTCGAGGAACAGCGTGCGGTAGAAGCGCGCCTCGGGGCCGAGCCGCGCGACCACGCTGATCGCGACCGGCAGCAGCAGGAAGCGCCAGGTGTCGGCGCCCCCTTCGAAGCCCGAGATCGGCACCAGTTGCAGCACGCGCGCGAGCACGAACTGGCCGGCGACGATGAAGAACAGCGCCGAAACCGACATCATGACGACGAGCACCACGACCCCCCAGAAGTCGAGGTAGGTGCCGCGGAAGAACGCCAGCCCCAGCGCGATCGTGATCGACAGGCCGAGCCCGACGACGAACACCGGCAGCGCGAGCGCGAGGCTCGGCAGCGCCCGGCGCTCGATCTCGCCGGCGATGTCGCGCCCGCTGTCGGCGCGCCCGAAGTCGAACGCGAACATGCGCACCGAGCTGTCGAAGAACATCGTATCGGTGATCTTTCCCAGCCCCGACGCGCGTTCGTTGTAGAAGGACGGCCGGTCGTAGCCGCGCTCGGCCTTCCACTTCTCGATCGCCTGCGCGGTGACGCGCTTGCCGCCGAGCTGCAGCCGCGCCATGTCGTCGGGCGAGTTGACCTCGAAGAAAAGCAGGAACGTGACGAGGTTGATCCCGGCGAGCACCAGCAGGCCGTAGGCGATGCGCCGCGCGAGGAAGGCAAACATGCGCGCCGCGCCTCAGCCGGCGTCGCGCGCCGGGGCGACGGTCCCGGCGGCGCGCGCGCCCATCGCGGTGGCGTTCTGGCGGCGCTTCCACGCCAGCCACGCCGGCACCACCAAGGCCGCGATCAGCGCGGCGAGCGCCGCGAGCGGCCATGGATTGGGCTTGTTCCAGCGCTCGACCATCTGCAGCCGCAGCGCCGGGTCGATCCGCATGTACTGGAGCTGGTCGCGGATGATGTTCGAGGGCTTGCCGTTGTAGACCCACTGGTGGTAGGCGCCCGAGAATTCCTCGGTCCAGCCGAACAGCCACACCGCGTCCCGCTGCGCGATCTCGCTCATGCGCCCGATGAGCGCGTGGCGCTCGGGAGTGTCGTCGAGATCCCGCATGCGCTCGAACAATTGGTCGAACTCGGCGTTGACGTAATTCGCCGCGTTCTCGCCGTCGACCTTGACCTTCGAATTCGGCCCATAGAGAAGGAACAGGAAGTTCTCCGGGTCGGGATAGTCGGCGAGCCATCCCCAGAAGAAGAGCTGCGCCGTTCCCTTGCGCATCTTGTCCTGGAAGCGGTTGTAGTCGGTGTTGCGCACCTCGAGCGCGATGTTGAGCTTCGCGAACTGCTTCACCACCCAGTCGATGCGCGACTTGTAGCCGGGACCGACGCCCTGCGTGTCGTAGTTGATCACCAGCGGCTTGCCGGTCGCCGCGTCGCGCCCGTCGGGATAGCCCGCCTCGGCAAGGAGCCTTTTCGCCACTTCGATCGGCTTGCGGCGCGGCTTGCCGTCGACCCAGTCGTAGACGACCGGGTTGTAGCGCACGGCGTCGGCACCGAACAGGCCGTTCACCACCGGCCCCATGTTGGGGACCGCGCGGCTATCCTCGAAGATCGTGACGTACTCCTCGAAGTCGAAGGCGATGGAGATCGCCTGCCGCAGCTTGCGGTTGCGCTCGGCCTCGCTCGGCGTCGCGCCGGCGCCGACCACCGGGTCGAGCCAGTTGAAGCCGAAGTACCACATGCCCACCTGGAGCGTGTTGGGAAGCTGGATCTTGCGTTCGACCAGCTCGCGCGCGCTCCCGGTGCCGTCCTGGATCGACACGATGTACGCGGTGCCGGGCTCGCCGCGCTCCAGTTGCGGCACGTCGTAGTAGCCCTGCAGGAACTTGGCATGCTGCGGCGAGCCCTCCTTTTCGATGAGCGAGACCAAGCCATCGAGAAAGGGCGTCGGCTTGCCGCAGTCCTCGAGCAGGCCCTGCGCGCGGTCCTGCGGCTCGCCCTCGCACGGATAGGGCTCGCCGCGGTAGTTCGGATTTCGCCGCAAGTCCATGCGGTGATTGGGCACGTATTCGGTCAGCATGAAGGGGCCGGTGCCCACCGGCCAGGTATCGAGCGTCAGGTTGCGCGCCTTCATGCCGGGCTGCGAATAGAACGCATCGACTTCCCACGCGGTCGGCGCGAAAAAGGTCATCGCCAGCCAGTACTTGAACTGCGGGTACTTCCCTTTCAGGCGCACGCGCAGCGTGTAACGGTCGACGACCTGCACCGCGGGCAGCTCGTACTTGCGAAAATCGATCCAGGGCAGCTCGCCGAACACGCCCGATTCGCGCGCCGAGCGCCCGGCTTTCATGGCCTCGTTCACCTGCTTGATCCGTTCTCCGTAGTCCCTCATGCCGACGATGTAGTCGGAAAGGAATCCGAACGCCGGCGACTGGACGCGCAGCGTCGCGAGGCGCCGGATCGCGTAGGCATAGTCCTCGGCGATGAGCTCGCGCGTGCCGCTCGCCGGGAAATCGGACGGCTTGGTCTTTCCCGCCAGGTCGTCCTCAGTGAGCGCGTGGTACAGCAGCCGCCCCTCGCCGTCGCGCGCGAATGCCGGATGCGGCTGATACAGGATGCCCGGCCGCAGGCGCAGCTCGACGATGCTCTCGGCGATGTCCGCTGCGCGCGCGTCTGCCGGGAGCACGCGGCCCGCCCTGTCCACGTACGTCGTCTTCGGCAGCTCGACCAGCGTGCGCGGCACGAGCTGGTAGGGCCGCTTCAGATAGTGGTACTTGAGCGGCGGCTCGTAGACCGCGTAGGTCCACGGCGTTTCGTTGTTGCTGTAGGAGGAAACCGAATCGAGGTGCTTGGGCGTTTCCTGGTACGCCGTGAAAAGCAGGTTCTGCGCCAGCTCCTCGCGCGAGACGGGCTCGTTGACCACGCCGCAGGCCGCTACCACGAGCGCCGCCACCAGGACGGGCGGGACCCGGACAAAGGGACGCTTCATGACACCGGATCGTGCACTCGGCAAAAGGTACCACACCGGAGCGCCGCGGCAGCGACACGCCCGTCCGCTCCGCAAACGCACGGCCTGCTATGATTTTGCCTGCTCCGATGAAGCGCATCAGCGTCGAAGATCTGTGGAAGATCCGCCGCCCGGCGGGCGTCTCGCTCGCACCCGACGGCGCGCGCGCCGTGGTGTCGCTCTCCTCGCATTCGATGAAGGAGAACCGCAGCACGGCGAGCCTGTGGCTGCTCTCGGCTGCCGGCGCAAAGCCTCGGCTTCTCACGACGTGCGGCGAAAAGGACGGCCAGCCCGCCTGGTCGCCCGACGGACGCCAGATCGCCTTCGTCGCCAAGCGCGAATGGCAGGGCAAGAAGGACGAGGAGCCGCAGATCTACCTCATCGCGCCCGACGGCGGCGAGGCCCGGCGCCTGACGCAGCTCGCGACCGGAGTCTCGGCAATCAAATGGTTCCCGGACGGCAAGCGGATCGCGTTCCTCTCCTGGGTCTGGCCGGAGCTGCGCGGCGCGGCGAGCCAGGCGCGGCGCCTGAAGGAGCGCAACAAAGACAAGGTCAAGGCGCATCGGGTCGAGCACTCCATCTACCGGTTCTGGGACCGCTGGCTCAGTGACGGGCGTGTGCCGCACGTGCACGTCGCAGAAGTGGCGAGCGGCGCCTGCCGCGACCTCTTCGAGGGCACGCCGTACGAGCTCGTGCGCGCCGACCCCGATCAGCACTGCTACGACATCTCGCCCGACGGGCGCTTTGTCGCCTTCGGCTACGATCCGGCGCCGGAAAAGAAGCTCGACGACGAGTTCGAACTGATCGAACTCGACCGGAAAACGCGGCGCTTTCGCAGCCTCACCGCCGGCAAGCTGCGGCGCGACTACCACCGCCCGCGCTACGCGCCGGACGGCGCGCGCATCGCCTGCCTCTCGGCGGCGGTGCACCGCAATCCGCGGGCGCACAACCAGATCACGCTCATCGAGCGCCGCAGCGGGCGGATCGAGATCGCCTCGCGGCGCTGGGACCGCAGCGCCGAGGCGCCGCTGCGCTGGGCGAAGGACGGGGACGCACTCCTGTGCGCGGCGCAGGACGAGGCGCGCCAGCACGTCTTTCGCTTCGATCTCGCCTCGCGCCGGCCCGAGGTCGTAGTGCGCGGCGGCATGGTGACCGAATTCGATCTCGCCGCCGGAACGGTGGTGTTCGTGCGCGACGACATGCACTCGCCGCCCGCGGTCTTCGCGCACGCCGACGGCGCCGAGCGAAAGCTGGAAGCGTTCAACGACGCCCTGCTCAGGCGCTTTCGCTTCGGTGCAACAGAGGAGCTGCGCTACCGGGGTTGGGGCGGCGAGAGCGTGCAGACGTGGCTCGTGTTCCCGCCCGGGTTCGATCCGAAGAAGAAATATCCCCTGCTCCATTCGATCCACGGCGGGCCGCACGCGATTTCGGGCGATTCCTGGCACTTCCGCTGGAATAACCAGGTGTTCGCGGCGCAGGGCTACATCGTGGCCGGCGTGAATTACCACGGCTCCTCGTCGTTCGGCCAGAAATTCATCGATTCGATCCACGGCGCATGGGGCAAGCGCGAACTTGCCGACGTCGAGGCGGCGACCGATCTTCTCGTGCGGCGCCGGTACGTGGACGCGCGGCGCGTGTTCGCGAGCGGCGGGAGCTACGGCGGGTACATGGTCGCCTGGATGAACGGCCGCGTGCCGGCGGGCAGGTACCGCGCCTACATCTGCCACGCCGGCTGCTTCGACTGGGTGTCGATGTTTGCCGACGACGCGTACTACTACTTCGCCAAGGAGCTGGGGGCCTGGTACTGGCGGGACTTCGCCCGTGTCGAAGCGCAGAATCCGCGCGCCATGGTGCGCCGGATGGCCACTCCGACGCTCGTGGTGCACGGCGCGCTCGACTACCGGGTTCCCTACACGCAGGCGCTGCAGTACTACAACACGCTCAAGGCGAGGAAGGTGCCGACGCGCCTGGTCCACTTTCCGGACGAGAATCACTGGATCCTGAAGCCGCAGAATTCGCGCCTCTGGTACCGCGAGTTCTTCGCCTGGCTGCGGCGTTTCGATCCTGCTTACGCATCGAAATCTTCCCGGCGAGGCGCCCGCGCCGCCAGGGCATGAAGACGCGCCTCGCGCGTCACCTCGACGCGTGGTTCGACGGGCTGTGGGAAAACCGCGACTTCCGCCGTCTCTGGATCTCGCTCACGATCACCCACTTCGGCGGGCAGATCACTTTCCTTGCGCTGCCGCTCACCGCCGCGGTGCTCCTCGCGGCGACACCGCTCGAGATGGGCGTCCTCACCGCGCTCGAATCGCTGCCGTTCGTGCTGTTCGGCCTGTTCACGGGCGTGCTGGTGGACCGCTCGCGCAAGCTGCCCCTCATCGTGGGCTCGGACCTCGGGCGCGGCGCGGTGCTGCTCGCGGTTCCCATCGCCGCCTGGACCGGGACCCTCTCGATGCCGGTGCTCTACGCGGTGGGGTTCCTCGTCGGCTCGTTCAGCGTGGTCGGCTGGGCCGCCTACCAGGTGTTCATGACCGAGCGCGTCGGCCGCAGCAACCTGCTCGCCGCGAGTTCCAAGATCGCGCTCTCCGAATCGAGCGCGCAGCTCGTGGGCCCGGGCCTCGCGGGAGTGGCGATCCAGTGGCTCACGGCGCCGATCGCCATCCTTCTGGACGCGCTGTCGTTTTTTTTCTCGGCGTGGCTGCTGCGCGGCATCGCACCGAGCGCGGCGGATGCGCCGCGGCGGCCGTCCGAGCGCCGCTCCGTGTGGCAGGAGATCGGCGAAGGGCTGCACATGATCCGCACCACACCGCTGCTCCGCTCGATCGCGTGGGGCGTGGCGGCGTGGAACCTGCTTCGCCACATGGTGCTCGCCGTCATCATTCTCTTCGCGGCACGCAATCTCGCGCTTTCCGCGGGCACGATCGGCATCGCCTGGATGGCAGGCGGGCTGGGCTGCATCCTCGCGTCGTTCGTCGCGCCCCGCGTCAACCGCCGCGGCGGCGTGGGCCTGGTCATGCTCGGCGGCGTGTTTCTCACCGGAATCGCCTGGGGCGTGATTGCGCTCACGCCGGAAGCAAGCCCGTTTGCCGCGTTGATGCTCGCCGCGGGGATCTTCGCCTACGACTTCGGAGGCATGCTCTTTTTCATCAATTACCTGTCGCTGCGCCAGGCGGTGACGCCGGACCACCTCCTCGGGCGCGTCATCTCCACCATGATCTTTCTCACCGTGCTGACCGCGCCGTTCGGATCGCTGTTCGGCGGCGCGCTCGGCGAATGGGCGGGACTGCGCGCCACGCTCTGGGTCGCGGCAGGTTCGGGCGTGCTGCTCGGGCTCGTGCTCATTCGCACTTCGCCGCTTGCGCGGCTGCGCTCGCTCCCGCAGCCGGGTGCCTAGGGCATCTCGGCAGCGCGGCGCAGGTGCTGCTGCGCCTCCGCCGGCCGGCCGAGCCGCTCGAGGAGCCGCGCGAGGTCCAGGTGCGCGGCGCGCGATTCCTCGAACGAGAGCGCCGCTTCGAGATACCGCTGGGCCTTGCCCCACAGTTCGGCCGCGGCGCATAAACGGCCGAGCGCGGCGAGAAGCTGGGGATCTTCGGCGTGCGCCGAGAGCCAGCGCTCGGCGCGCTCGATCCGCGTCACCGCCTCGCGGGAGCGCTCCGGCGCTTCGAGCTCGGGCAGCTCGCCGTACAGCGCGGCGAGCGTGCCGCTCCATTCGTGCGCCAGGCCGCGCTCGATCGCCTCGCGCGCAAGCGCAGCGTTGCCGAGCGCCGTGAGCCTTCGCGCCGCGGTCGCGGCGATGCGCGGCAGCACCTGGTCGCGCGGCGCAATCCGGCGCCAGCGCTCTTCATACGCGCGCCGGTCCGCGGCCGCCTCGCCGAGCAGCTCGACATAGGCCTGGACCTTGAACTCCTCGGCCGCATGCGGCGCGATGGCGTCGCGCTTGGCGAGCATCGAGGCGATCCGCAGCACCTCTTCCCAGTTCTGCACCCCGCGCTCGGCCCGGAGCAGCATCCGGAGCGTGGCGATATGCTTCGGGCCGCTTTCGTGCAGGGTCCGGAGCGCTTCGCGTGCGGCGGCGAAATCGCGCTCCTCGAGCGCAAGCTCCGCCTGCGTCACGAGGCGCGCCGCGTGCAGCGACTCGCCCGCCTCCGCCGCGCGCTCGAGCCACTGGTCGCGGCGCGCAAACTCGCGCAACTCGTGCGCAGCGCGCGCCGCGATCAATGCCGCGACACCCGGCGCGGCGCCGTCCTCCCAGGCCTGCTGCGCCTCCTTTTCGGCGCGCGAGAAGCGCCCCTCGAAGTGCGCCTGGAGCGCGGCGGCGAGCGCGTTCTGCGCGCGGTTGCGCCGGCGGCGCTCGCGAAACGAGCGCACATACGACGGCAGCGCAAGCGCGTGATGCGCAAGGCGCACGGCGGCGTAGAGCAGCGCGAAGGCGAGCAGCAGCGCCACCGCGGCGAGAACCAGCGACACTTCCACCCGCCACGGCGGATAGACGAGCAGCGCGTAGCCCTCGTTCATGCGCCCGAACACGGCGAGCGCCGCGGCGGCGGCAAACACCGCGACCAGCCAGAAAAGCGACCTCATCAGTTGCCGCGCTCGCGGCGCAGCTTGAAGCCGCGCACTGCCTCGAGACTTTCGGCGATCGAGGGCGGCTCGAAGGTGACCGAAGCCGCCGAGAGCTGCTTGATCTGCCCGAGCATCGCCTGGGTCTGCTTGGCGCGCACGTCGTAGTAGCGCCGGATCCACGCCTGCGATACGCGCAGGTCCTCGCGGTATCCGGCCTCGTCGCGCGTGAGCAGCGAAAGCCGCGCGTTCAGCAGCCGCAGCTTCAGGTTCTCGCGCAGGAAATACCCTTGCGTCGGCGGCAGGAGCGGCGGCTCGGGCGCCTCGACCTTGCGCACCACGACGAGCTGGCGCAGCTCCTTCCATACTTCGGCGCCGAACCGGGCGAGGAATCCTTCGTCCGCGGGCACCTCCTTGGCGCCCTTTTCCGCTCCGCGGCGTTCCTCGCCTGCCCTCGGGGTTCGTTCCTCGAACGCGAGCGGCAGCGAATCGACCGCCGCGACCAGACCATCGATCTTGAGGCTCATGCCCGAGAGGTCGACCGCCGGGACCGATTTCAGCCGCTCGATGTCGCGCGCGAGCGCCCGCCGCACCGGCAGGAACTGGGGCCGGTCGGCGCGTGCGAGCCGCCCCTCGGCCAATTGCAGCGCGAGCAGCGCCGCCCGAACGTTGCCCGAGAGCTGCAACTGCTGCTGCGCGATCGCGAGCACCTGTTCGATCTCCGCGAGCTGCCATTCGTCGCGGCTGCGTGAAAGCTCCTGGTAGAGCGCCTCGAGCGCGACCTGCTGGCTTTGCGATTCGCTCAATCGCTGATCCAGCGCGGCGAGCTTGGACTGCGCCTCGCGCAGCGCCTCCTGCGCCTGGCGTGCGGCGGCGCGCGCATCGCGGCTCTCGGCCTCCACGTCGCGCAGGCGCCGGGCCACTTCCTCCTGCGTCTGGCCGATGCGGGTGCGGGCATCGAGCCAGAACGCGGTCGCGGCGGCGAGCGCGAGCGCGATCCAGAGCCCGATCAGCAGTCCCGAGCGGGATCGCCCGGCGCTCTGCGGTTCGCTCGTTTCGCGGGATTCGGGGTGATCCATGCGCAAGCTTTTACTTCGCGCTGCGAAAGTATGCAACAAGCGCGGCGAGCAATTCCGCATCGCCGGCGCCCGACTGCACTAGTTCGCGTACCCCGAGGCGCCTCGCCTGTTCGGCGACGCGCTCGTGCGGCACGAACAAGGGCACCTCGACCAGCCAGTGCCTTCGCTCGGCGCCGAGCATTTCAAACAGGTTTGCGAGACCCTCGCCCGACGATACGGCGACGGCGTCCACTGCGCAGCGTTCCCACTCCGCGAGCGCCACGCCAGGATCCGCGTCGGGGCGCACGCGCCGGTAGCACTCGGCGTATTCGACCTGCGCGCCGCGCGCCGTGAGCGTCTCGCCGAGCACCTCGCGACCGCCGGCGCCGCGAAAGATCACGATCCGCTTCCCGGCGGGGTGCGAAAGCTCCGCCACCGCAAGCAGCGCCTCGCTGTCGGCCCGCGTTCGGGGCGCAAGCACGTCCGTGAACCCCTCGCGCAGCAACTCCTCGCGGCTGCCGCTGCCGATCGCGGCAAGCCGCAGGCTCGCGGGCCACGGTTTGCCTGCCCGCCGGCTGCGAAGGAGACCGAGCGCCTTGCGCACCGCATTCGGGCTCACAAAGATCGCCAGATCGAACTCTTCGAGCCGGTCGGCCAGCGCGAAAAATCGCGCCGGATCGCCGAGGTCCCTGATCTCGATCGCCGGCACGAGGATCGGCTCGCCGCCCGCCTCGCGCACCTGCTCGGCAAGGCGCTCGGCCTGTTCACGCGGCCGCGTCAGCACCACGCGCTTGCCGGCAAGCGGAAGCGGCGCTGCGGGAGGCGCAGAGTTCAATCGGACCTCACGAAGGTCAACCGGATCTCAAGCCGCGGGTTGCGCGAGCGTCGCGAGAATCTCGTCGGCACCGCGCTCGCGCAGCAGGCGGGCCACCTGATCGCCCAGCCGCTCCGGGTTCGAGGCATCGCCCTCGCCTTCGGCGCGCGCGATCCTGCGCCCGTCGGTCGAGGCGACCAGCGCCCGCAGCCGCAGCGTCGTTCCGCCGAGTTCCGCAAAGGCGCCGAGCGGAATCGCGCAGTTGCCGCCGAGCGCACGGTTCACCGCGCGCTCGGCCCGCACGCAGGCGCTCGTCGCGGCGTCGCCAAGCGGCGCCACGAGCGCCAGGACTTCTTCGCGCGCCGCCAAGCACTCGATGCCGAGCGCCCCCTGGCCGGCCGCAGGAAGGCTCGTCGCCGGGTCGAGAAGACTGCGCACGCGTCCGGCAAGGCCCAGGCGCTTTAGCCCCGCCGCCGCAAGCACGACCGCCGTGTAATCGCCGCGGTCCAGCTTCACAAGGCGCGTTTCCAGATTGCCGCGCAGCGGCCGCACTTCGAGCGCCGGGTAGCGCTCGAGGATCTGGGCCTGGCGCCGCAGGCTCGAAGTGCCCACGACCGCGCCCGCGGGCAGCTCGGCCATGCTCGCGTAGCGATTCGACACGAACGCATCGCGCGGGTCCTCGCGCTCGGTGATCGCGGCAAGCGTGAACTCTGGCGGCAGCTCAACCGGAACGTCTTTCATCGAGTGCACCGCGATGTCCGCGCGCCCGTCGGCGAGCGCCGTTTCGAGTTCTCTTACGAAGAGACCCTTTCCTCCCGCGGTCGCAAGAGTCGCCTCGAGCAGCTCGTCGCCGCGCGTGGACATCGGCAGCAGCTCGACCTCGAGGCCTGCATGCAGCGCCTCGAGCCGGCTCTTTACGTGCTCCGCCTGCCACAGCGCGAGGCGGCTGCGGCGGGTGCAGATCACAAGTCGGTTCTTCACTCGCGGCGCTCCGTGACCAGCTCCTTCACCACGTGCCATTGCCGGCGGCTCACCGGGAGCCGCGCGCGGACTCCCTCCAGAACCACGTTCCAGTGCGGCTCCTCGTCGCTGCCGCCGCCGCGCTCGAAGCCGCGGATGGCATTTCGCGCGACGAGGCAATTGCGACGGATGCGCACGAACCGGTCCGCGAACTCGCGCTCGAGCGCAATGAGCGGCTCCTCGATCAGGTGCTCGCCGGATTGCGTATGCAGCGTCACGTACTTGAGTTCCGCCTTCAGGTAGATCACGTCCCGCACCGGCACGAGCACGATGCGGGTGCGCTCGGTGACCGAGAAATATTCGCGCGCGCCAGCCGCCGCGCGCGCGAGTGTATCGGAGGAAGGCGGTCCGGCGGTGGACGCCCGGCGCAGCGCCGCCGCAAGGCGCGCCGCCCGCACCGGCTTGAGCAGGTAGTCGAGCGCATTGAGTTCGAACGCCTCGACCGCGTGCTCGTCGTGCGCGGTGACGAACACGACCGCCGGCGCGCCGGGAAGCGGCGCAAGGTGCCGCGCCGCCTCCAGACCGCTCATTCCCGGCATCTCGATGTCGAGCAGCAGCACCTGCGCTCCGCTCTCGGGCAGCAGCTCGACGAGTTCCCTGCCGTTACGCGCCTCGCCCACGACCCGCGTCGGCACCTCGGCCGCGACGTCGGAAAGCAGCTCCTTCAGCCGCTCGCGCGCGGGCGCTTCGTCGTCGGCGATGAAGACTTTGAGCTCGGTCATGCGGTCGGCTGCCCGGAATTCATGCGGCGTGCGCGGCGGTTCTCCGGTAGGGGATTTCGATCTCGACCCGGTAGCGGCCGGCCTCGATACTCGCTTCGAGCCGCGCTTCGGCATCGAAGAACAGCCGCAGGCGTTCGCGGATGTTTTCGAGCGCCATGCGGTTGCCGCGATGGCCGGTCTCGCTCTCGAAGAACGGGTTCTCGATCCGCGCCAGCACCCGGTCGCCGCGCCGCTCGATCCGCACCGTGATCTCCGCGGCCTCGGCCGCCGGCTCGATGCCGTGATACACCGCGTTTTCCAGGATCGGCTGCAGCACCATCGGCGGCAGCAGCGCATCCGAGGGCGCATCGTCGAGGTCCCAGGTGATGCGCAGGCGCTCGCCCAGGCGCAGCTGCTCGATCGCGGCGTACCGCTCGAGCAACGAGATCTCGTCGGCAAGCCGCACGAAGCGCCGGCCGTCGGCCATCAGTTCGCGAAAGAGGTCGGCCAGGTCTTCCAGCGTTCGCTCGGCGCGCCGCGGATCGCGCCGCACGAGCGAAAGCACCGCGTTCAGGCTGTTGAAAAGGAAATGCGGGCGGATCCTTGCCTGCAGCGCCTGCAGCCGCGCTTCGGCGAGCGCAGGCGAGTAGGCGCGCACCATCAAGCGGAAATAGCCAAGCAGGAGCGCGGTGACGAACGCAGCAAGGGCGAGCGAGCGCGGCAGATAGGAGGGCGTCAGGCCGCCGATGCGCGGAGAAACGAAGCCGTGGACGAGCGCCGTGACGAGGAGCACCAGCAGCAACACCGCGCCGCAGCCCTGCCAGTAGGTCACGCGCGAGAGCAGCGTCGAGATCGCGTACAGCGCCACCAGGCTCACGAGCAGCACCGGCTCGAGCATCGCCGCGGCGCGCATGTAGCGCTCGATCGACATCGTCCACCCGGACTCCGAATAGAGCACGGCGCCCAGCGCGAGCACGTGCACGCCGATCACGATGCGCGCGATGACGCCGAGATTGCGGAAGTCGGGGAGGACGTCCGGATGGACGTTTTGCCTTATACTTGCCATCACTGCCATGCGGCGCAAACGCGCCGCGTGTTCCGAGTATGCCCCATGGCCCGTCCTGATACCAAGCGGCCTTCCCGCACCGGCCGCAAGGCGAGGCCGCAAACCTGGTCCGGCCGCTTTGCGCAGCCCGTCGATGAGCGGGTGAAGCAGTTCACCGCTTCGATCGGGTTCGACCGGCGCCTCGCCAAACACGACATCCTTGCCTCGGCCGCGCACGCGCGCATGCTCGCCGCACGCGGCATCCTTTCGGCGGCCGACCTTGCGGCGATCGAACGCGGTCTTGCCAAGGTGCGAACCGAGATCGAGTCGGGGTCGTTCGCCTGGTCGCTGGAGGCCGAGGACGTGCATGGCAACATCGAGCGGCGGCTGACCGAACTCGCAGGCGAGGCGGGCAAGCGCCTGCACACCGCGCGCTCGCGCAACGACCAGGTGGCGACCGACCTGCGGCTTTGGCTGCGCGAGGAAATCGACGAGATCCGCGCGCGGCTCGCCGCGCTCCTGCGCGCGCTCATCGGCCAGGCGGAAAAGCACGCGGCGCTCATCCTTCCGGGGTACACGCACCTGCAGGTCGCGCAGCCGGTGACGTTCGGGCACCACCTTCTTGCCTACGCAGAGATGTTCAGCCGCGACCGCGAGCGGCTCGCCGACTGCCGCAGGCGCCTGAACGTGCTCCCGCTCGGCGCGGCGGCGCTCGCCGGAACCACTTTCCCGATCGACCGCAGGCAGGTCGCGCGCGAACTCGGGTTCGACCAGATCGCCGCCAATTCGCTCGATGCGGTCTCCGACCGCGACTTCGCGATCGAATTCCTCGCCTGCGCTTCGCTCGCGATGGTGCACCTCTCGCGCCTGGCCGAGGAACTGGTGCTGTGGATGAACCCGCGCTTCGGCTTCGTGCGCCTGCCCGACCGCTTTTGCACCGGCTCTTCGATCATGCCGCAGAAGAAGAACCCGGACGTGCCCGAACTCGTGCGGGGAAAGGCGGGCCGCGTGTTCGGCCATCTCATGGCGCTCCTCACGGTGATGAAGGCGCAGCCCCTTGCCTACAACAAGGACAACCAGGAGGACAAGGAGCCGGTGTTCGACGCGGTGGATACTTTGAAGGATTCGCTCGCCGTGTTCGCCGAGATCGTCGCCGGCATGAAACCGCAGCCCAAGGCGATGCGCGCTGCGGCGCTGGAAGGCCACGCGACCGCGACCGATCTCGCCGATTACCTCGCGCGCAAGGGCATCGCCTTTCGCGACGCGCACGAAATCGTGGCGCGCGCGGTGCGCGAAGCAGAGCGCAAGGGGTGCGAGCTTGCCGCGCTCCCGCTCAAGGTGCTCAAGCGCTTCTCGCGCGCGATCGGCGAGGACGTGCACCGCGCGCTCACGCTCGAAGGCTCGGTCGCGAGCCGCAACCACGCTGGCGGCACCGCACCCGCGCAAGTAAGGGCTGCGGCAAGGCGCGCCCGCGCGCGCCTTGCCCGCGAGCGTTCCTGAGTCCGCGCGTTTTCCGCAAGCAGGGCCCGCCGCGGCACGCCGCGATGTACGCGGCGGAAGCAGAAGGCTTGCGCGCCCTGCGCGCAGCCGGGGGGCGCGCCCCGGAACCGTACGCGCAGGGCGTAAAGGGCGGTGAGGCGTATCTCGAAATGGAGCGGCTCGAATTCGGCGGACGCGAGGATTGGCCCGCCCTCGCCCGCATGCTCGCGAGTCTCCACCGGCACACCGGGCCGCGCTTCGGCTGGGAGCGCGACAACTGGATCGGACTTGCGCCGCAGAAAAACGGCTGGAGCGACGACTGGATCGCCTTTTACCGCGACTGCCGGCTCATTCCCCAGCTCACGAAAGCGGGGCTTCTTTCCGAGGCGCGCCCGATTCTCGAGCGCCTGGAAGGGTATTTCGGCGATTACCGGCCGCCCGCCTCGCTCCTTCACGGCGACCTGTGGCGCGGGAATGCCGGCTTCACCGCCGAGGGACCGGTGGTATACGACCCTGCGGTCTATTACGGCGACCGCGAAGCCGACCTCGCGATGACAGAGCTATTCGGCGGCTTTCCCGCCTCGTTCTACGCGGCCTACGCAAGCGCCTGGCCGCTCGATGCGGGCTACGAACGAAGAAAAGCGCTCTACAACCTCTACCACCTGCTCAACCACCTGAACCTGTTCGGGTCGTCGTACCTCGGACAGGTGAAGGCAACGCTACGCCTTCTGCTTCGCAGCCTCCAGGATCTTCTGTAGCTCGCCCGACTGGTACAGCTCGCGCATGATGTCCGAGCCGCCGATGAACTCCCCGTTCACGTAGAGCTGCGGAATCGTCGGCCAGTTGGCGAATTCCTTGACGCCCTCGCGGATCTCGGGGTCCTCGAGCACGTTGACGCTGAAGAATTCGCGCACCCCGCAGGCGTTCAGCGCCTGCACCGCCATGGCCGAAAACCCGCACTGCGGCATCTGCGGCGTGCCCTTCATGTACAGCACCACGGGGTGGCCGGCGACCTGCTCCTTGATGACCTGCTTCGCGTCCATTCGCTTTCTCCAATAACCGAGTAGGTTAGTCGGATTTTAGCGTGCCGCCGCTCACCCGTGCAATGCCGGCAAGGTCCGGCGCGCTGAAAATCCGCGTCAGGCCGGCGGCTTCGAGCAACCCGCGCACTGCGGGCTCCTGCCCGATGCCGTGCTCGAGCAAAAGCCAGCCGCCGGGCTCGAGATGCGCCGGCGCGGCGTGCACGATTTCCCGGATCGCATCGAGCCCGTCTTCGCCAGAGACAAGCGACGAGCGCGGCTCGAACCGCAGGTCGCCCTCGCCGAGGTGCGGATCGCCGCTCGCCACATACGGCGGGTTGGAAACCGCGAGGTCGAAACGCTCGCCCGCGAGCGGCTCGAACCAGCGTCCGTGGCGCAACTCGATCGCGATTCCGAGCCGGGTCGCGTTTCGCTTCGCGAATTCGAGCGCCGCGGCGCTTTGCTCGATCGCAACAACGCGCGCCCGCGGCCGGTTGCGGGCAATGGCCAGGGCAACCGCGCCGCAGCCGGTGCCGAGGTCCGCTACCCGTGCCTCCGCGTCTGCCGGGAGACGGTCCAGCGCTAGTTCGACGAGCAGCTCGGTTTCCGGCCGCGGGATGAGGACCGATCGGCCGACCGCGAGCGGCAGCCCGTAGAACTCGCGCCTGCCGAGGACGTAGGCAATGGGTTCGCCTGCCCGGCGCCGCGCCGCCATCTCTTCGAAGCGCGCCGCCACCGCCTCCGGCAGCTCGCGCTCGGGATGCGCGAGCACGCTCGCCTCGGAAAAGCCGCAGGCTTCGGCAAGGAGCAACCGCGCCTCGCGCGGCGCGATGCCGCTTGCCGCGAGCGCTTCGCCAATCCTCAATTCAGGCCGACTCTTCGGCGAGCTGCGCGATCTGCTCGGCCTGCTGCGCGGCGACGAGCGCGCCGATCAGTTCGTCCAGCTCGCCGTCCACGATGCGCTCGATCTTGTAGAGCGTGAGGTTGATGCGGTGATCGGTCACGCGGCCCTGCGGGAAATTGTAGGTGCGGATGCGCTCGGAGCGGTCGCCCGAGCCGATGAGGAGCTTCCGCGTCGATGCGGTCTTCGCAGCCTGCTCGCGCTCGCGCTTGTCCTTGATGCGCGCCGCGAGCACGCCGAGCGCCTTTTCGCGGTTCTTGTGCTGCGAGCGCGAATCCTGGCACTCGACCACGATCCCGGTCGGCAGGTGCGTGACGCGGATCGCCGATTCAGTCTTGTTGACGTGCTGCCCGCCGGCACCCGAGGCGCGGAAGGTGTCGATCCGGAGTTCCGCCGGGTTGAGCACCACGTCGTCCACATCGTCCGCCTCGGGAAGCACGGCAACGGTGCAGGCCGAAGTGTGGATCCGCCCCTGCGCTTCGGTCGCGGGAACGCGCTGCACGCGGTGTCCGCCCGATTCGAACTTGAGCTTCGCGTACACGCCCTGGCCCGCGACGCGCGCCACCACTTCCTTGTAACCGCCGAGTTCGGAGGCGCTTTCGGAGACAAGCTCCACCTGCCAGCCCTGCCGCTCGGCGTAGCGCGTGTACATGCGAAAAAGATCGCCCGCGAAAAGCGCCGACTCGTCGCCGCCGGTGCCGGCGCGCACTTCGAGAAAGACGTTCCGCTCGTCGTTCGGGTCCCTGGGCAGCACCTGCGCCTGCAGATCGCGCTCGAGCGCCTCCATCGCGTCGCGGGCGCTTTTCAGTTCCTCGTCGGCGAACGCCTTCATCGAGGCGTCCGCGGCGAGGTCCTTGGCCGCGGCGGCGTCCTGCTCGGCCCTTTGGTAGCGCGCGTACAGCTCGACGAGCGCGGTGAGCTCGGCGTGCTCGCGCGAAAGCTTGCGGAATTGATCCAGGTCGCGCGCCGCATGCTCCGAGGCGAGCAGGCCGTTCAGCTGCTCGAGCCTGCCGGAGAAGCTCTCCAGCCGGGTGCGCAGCGACGGTTTCAAGAGCGGAAGCGGAACAGGCGCGCGATCGTCTCGCCGAGCGCGCGGCGCTCCTCGCCGCTCGCCTCGTTGAGCGCCTGCGTCGGCGCATGCAGGAGCTTGTTGGTGAGCCCCTGCGAGAGCGCCTCCAGCACCTTCTGCGGATCCTCGCCCCTGTGCAGGAGCCTGAGCGCGCGCTCGACCTCGTGCCGGCGCGCCTGCTCGGCCTGCTCGCGCAGCGCGCGGATGAGCGGCACCGCTTCGCGCGCCGCCATCCAGTGCATGAACTGGCCGACCTGGGTCTCGATGATCGCCTCGGCCTGCTCGACCGCCGAGCGCCGCGCATCGAGGTTTCCCTCGACGATCTGCTGCAGGTTGTCCACCGTGTACAGGAACACGTCGTCGAGATCCGCGACCTCGCGCTCGATGTCGCGCGGCACCGCGAGATCGACCATGAAGATCGGCCGCCGGCGGCGCGCCTTGAGCGCGCGCTCGACCAGGCCCTTCCCAAGGATCGGCAGCGACGACGCGGTGCAGCTCACCACGATGTCGTGCTCGTGCAGGTGCTCGGGGAGCGTGCGCAGCTCGACCGCGTGCGCGTTGAAGCGGTGCGCGAGCGCGCGGCCGCGCTCGAGCGTGCGGTTCGCCACCGTGATCCGCGCCGGGTTCTGCGCCGCGAAGTGCGTCAGGCAAAGCTCGATCATCTCGCCCGCGCCGATGAAAAGCACCCGCTGCTCGGTAAGCGACGAGAAGATCCGCGCCGCGAGCTTGACCGACGCCGCCGCCATCGAAACGCTGTGTACCCCGAGTTCGGTCGTGCTGCGGACTTCCTTCGCCACCGCGAACGAGCGCTGGAAAAGCTTGTGCAGCACCGTGCCGAGCGTGCCCGCGGATTCGGCCACCCGCACCGCTTCCTTCAGCTGCCCGAGGATCTGCGGTTCGCCCAGCACCATTGAATCGAGGCCCGAAGCGACCCGGAACGCGTGCCGCACCGCCTGCTCGCGCGGCAGCATGTACAGGTAGGGCGAAATGTCGTCGGGACGAAGCTTGTGGTATTCCGCGAGCCACGCGGTCGCGGGCTCGGTTTCGAGCGCCGAGAGATAGACCTCGGTGCGGTTGCAGGTCGAGAGGATCGCCGCCTCTTTGGCGCCGCGCCCGCGCACCAGATCCCCGAGCGCGCCCTCCAGCGCATGGGCGGCAAAGGCCACCCGCTCGCGGATTTCGAGCGGCGCGGTGAGGTGGTTCAGCCCGAGTGCGTACAGGGTCACGCGATCCTTGGCGCAAGCGCTTGTTTCGGGGCGATTTTACCCCCTGCTGTCAAGAGCGGCGGTTGATCCAGGCTAAACGGGCGGCTCGATGCCCCGGCGACGACTTGCATGAAGCGCTGCGGCGGTGCGCCAGAACATCGCGCGGTAGCGCGCGCGGCGCGCCTCGGGCGTGCGGCCGAGCGCGCAATAGACGGCATGCGGGGTGACAATGGGGTCCTCGCGGCCCAGCGCATTTGCCGCAAAGCTCGACCAGCGCCAGGCCCCCGGCTCCCGCGCGAGCCCCGCGCGCACCGGATTGTCCTCGATGTAGCGCATGCACGAGAGCAGGTAACGCGGCGCATAGACGGGCGAGGCGTCGAACGGCTCCTCCCACAAGGCGCCCGCGCGGCCGCGTCCCTCGGCGAGGTGGCGCCTGTAGCGCTCGACCACGAAGCCCATCAGCTGCGTCGCGCCCGCTTCGCGCGCCGGCGTGACGAGCAGGTGCACGTGGTTGCTCATCAGCACGTAGGCATGCACCGCGCACTCGCAGTCCTGCGCGCAGGTGCACAGAGCGTGCAGGTACGCGCAGGCGTCGCGCGCGGCGCCGAAGCAGGACGCGCCTCCGCGTCCGCGCTGGACCAGGTGCAGCACGACACCGGGCGCTTGCGGACAGGCGAGGCGGGACATGTGGCTCCACCTGGCAACGCGCGAGCCCCGGCGGCCGATGACGTCCGTTGGTATCGCGTCGATCCCCAATCCTCGCCGGCGATCCATTCAGGGCGCGAGGCCGGTTGCCTGCCGCCGGACGTGTGATCATCCGGGAATCAGGGCCAAGGGAGGCACCAAGCGATGGCGAAGATCGTCCCGGGAGGCTGGCGCGAGCTGCGTGCGACGGGTGCGGCGCAGCGCGAGCTGGAAACGCTCGCGCTTCTTGCCGACGCGCTGCCCGACGCCTACACGGTGTATCACGGGGTGCACTGGACGCGCGTCGAGTACGGCCTTTCGGAATTCGGCGAGGTCGATTTCGCGATCGTCGCGCCGAGCGGAAAGCTCCTTCTGGTGGAGCAGAAGTCCGGGGTGCTCGAGGAAACCCCTGACGGCCTCGCCAAAATCTACGCCGGGAAGCCGAAGATCGTCGCCACGCAGATGCTGCGCGCGGTCGAGGCGCTGCGCGCGCGCTATGCGAAGGCGCACAAGGGAGCGCCGCTCTTTGTCGACTACCTGCTGTACTGCCCGGATTACGCGGTCGGGCAGCCGCAGGTCGCAGGGATCGATCCCGAGCGCATCGTCGATGCGGGCAGGCGCGAGCATCTTGCGCGCATCATCCAGTCGATCCTCCCCGCCCACGCGCCCGAGTCGCCGGAAGCCGCAAGGATCTGCCGCTTTCTGGGCGACGTGCTCGAGCTTGTGCCCGAGATCGGCGCGCTTTCCGACGAGGCGCGATCGCTCTATACGCGGATCTCGGGCGGACTGGCGACCTGGGCGCGGAGGATCGAAGTCGAGCCGTTCCGCCTGCGCGTGATCGGCACCGCCGGCTCGGGAAAGACGCAGCTCGCGCTTGCGGTGCTGCGCGATGCGGTCGCCGCCGGCCGCCGCCCGCTCTACGTGTGCTTCAACCGGCCGCTTGCCGATCACCTTGCGCAGATCGCGCCGCGCGAAGCGGAAGTGCTCACCTACCACCAGCTCTGCGACCGCACGGTGCGGGCGAACGGTGTCGTGCCGGATTTCACGCACGCAGGGATTTTTCGCGAGATCGAGGCGGGTTTCGCGGCAGCGCCGGTGCACGACGGGATGCGCTACACGGATCTCCTCGTGGACGAGGGCCAGGATTTCGATTCCTCGTGGCTCGATTCGCTGCTTCGGCTGCTGCGCCCGCCGGGGCGCGCGTGGTGGCTCGAGGACCCGATGCAAAACCTGTACGGCCGCGCGCCGGCGACGCTTCCCGGGTGGACGGTGCTCCGCTCCGACACCAACTACCGCAGCCCGCGCGATGTGCTCTCCGATCTGAACCGGCTCGTGAAGCTCGATCGGCCGGTCGAAGCGGGAAGCCCGCTATCGGGTTCGGGCGTCGAGATCTTCACCTACGGCGGCGAGGACGGGTTGCTCGAGGAAACGAAGCGGGCGATCAGCCGCTGCCTCGGGCTCGGCTTCAAGCGACCGATGGTCGCTGTCCTGACGTTCCGCGGCCGGGAGCATTCCGCGCTCGCGTCCTGCGCGAAGCTCGGCCACTACACGCTGCGCGCGTTCACCGGCCGCTACGATCTGATCGGCTCGCCCATCTACACGGAGGGCGAGATCGCCGTCGAGACCGTTTACCGCTTCAAGGGGCAGTCGGCGCCGGTGGTCGTCTTCACCGAGATCGACTTCGAGGCGCTCGACGAACTTGCCGCGCGCAAGCTCTTCGTCGGCGCGACCCGCGCGACCATGAAGCTCGTGCTGGTGATGTCGGAAAGAGTGGCGAAGGAGCTGATCGAGCGGTTGGCGTAGCGAACCGGGGGGGACCTGCGGCTAGCGCGTGAGCCACCTTGCTATCAAAACGCCGGGCCGGCATTTTGCGCGCTATGATTCCGATCGCATGAAGCAAGAGCGTCGCGGATTTCTTCAGCTCGCCGTGGCTGCCATGGCCACGCCTATCCTGGCAAGTCTGCCGCTCGGAGCACGGTCTGCGGGCGGTGCAAGTGAAAAACGGAAGATCGGGACGATTGGCTCCGGAAGAATCGGCAGTACGCTCGGCGGCCTGTGGGTCAAAGCCGGGCACGAAGTCATGTTCTCGTCGCTCGACCTCGAGCACGACAAGGCGCTCGCCGCGAGGCTCGGGCCCAATGCCCGTGCCGGAACGCCGCGCGAGGCGGCGGCATTCGGCGAGGTACTGCTGATCGCGGTGCCCTACAGCGCGCTCCCTGGGATCGGCCGGGACCTTGCCGACCTGCTCAAGGGCAAAGTGGTGATCGACACGTGCAACCCCTTTGTCGCGCGCGACGGCGAGATTGCAGCGTGGGCGCGCGAGAAGGGCGCGGGCCTCGCCTCGGCGGAGCTTCTTCGCGGAGCGCGGATCGTCCGCGCATTCAATGCCATCAGCTACGCGCGGATGGCGGTTGCGCATCAGCAGGCGGAACGGGTCGGCATGCCGATGGCGAGCGATGACGCGGCCGCGGTCGCCATCGTGGCGCCGCTGGTGCGCGATATCGGCTACGAGCCGGTCCTGATCGGCGCTCTTGCGATGGGAAAACACCTGATCCCCGGAACACCGCTTGCGGGCGAGCGAACGCCTGAACAGATCCGGACGATTGCCGCCACGCTCCAGTGAGTCGATGACTGGACGCCCCGCTATCATCGAGAACGTTTGCCAAGCGCCTTTTCGAGCGCCCGCGCCTGGTCCTTGAGCTTCTTCGGATTCGTCTGTGCCAGCCGCTCGAGATTGGCGAGCTTCCAACTCTTGGCGGCCAAGGGGAGATCAAACGGGGTGTTCACTCGATCATGCGAGCACAATTTCGGCACATACGCGCGGCGGCCATTCGGCCCCAACGAGTAGGCCGCTTCTGTTGGTAAAATGCGGTCGTTGTCGGTCAAGAGCGGGTCCCCGATGAAAACAGCACATGCGCGCCGTGCGGCGCGAAAATTGACACCCTACCAAGCCGCCGTAAAGGTCGGGTTGGTGGGCTGCGTCGCGGGTCCGCGCGACCTCGCCGAGAATCGCAAGAAGTACCTGCGTACGGCCTCGCGTGCAAAGCGTCCTGCTTGACGCCGGGGCGCTGGTTGCCATCCTCAACCGCAACGACCGTCACCACGCCGAGCTGCTCGAGCTGCTGGAGGGCTTCGAAGGGCGGCTGCTTACCACCTGGCCGGTGATCGGCGAGGCCTGCGCGCTCGTCTCGGAGCGCGCCCAGGTTCGCGTTCTCGACTGGATTGCCGAGCAAGGCGTTGAGATCGTCTCGATCGACGCGGGTCTTGAGTTCATGCGCGGGCAAATGACCGATTACGAGGACCTGCCCTGCGATTTCGCGGACGCATCGTTGCTCTACGCGGCATGGAGCACCAAGATCCGCGATGTGTGGACCATCGACAGCGACTTTACCGTGTGCCGTCTGCCAGACCGTTCCCGCTTCAAGGTAAATCCGAGCCGGTAGCGCGAGCGAGTAGAGGAAACGTTTCGCGTTACGTATCGGATCTCTCCGGCATTGAACAGTCGCCGGAATCGGAATCTGTAAGTGCCTGAAGTATTGGTGGCCAAGGGCGGAATCGAACCACCGACACAAGGATTTTCAGTCCTCTGCTCTACCAACTGAGCTACTTGGCCTTGCTGCGCGTGCGCGACGAACGGCGCCGCGAAAAAGGCGCGTATTAGACCTGTCCCCGGCGGTCCAAGTCAAGCAGCGGCCGGGCGCGGCGCGCTCGCGAATATAATCGTTTCTTCGGAGCACACAGCGTGTTCGGCTGGCTGAATTCGTCGGAAACCAATGCGTTCGCGGCGTCGCTCGCGACCGAGCTGCTCGAGAGCCTGCCGAAGTCGAGCAGGCGGCCGATGCGGCCGGACAAGGCGGACCGCGCCGTCGAGCGCGCGATCGAGCGCGTTCAGGGGCGCGCGCGCGAGTACGCGAAAGCGAAGCGCCTCGGGTACTTCCAGCGCTCGCGGCTGGGAAACCGCTTCCTCTGGGCGCTGCGCGACGCAGGGATGGATCGGCGCGTCGCCGAGGATCTCGCGGTCGGCGTGCTGCGGGAAATGGGCCGCCGCTGACATGAAAAAGGGGCGCCGCAGCGCCCCTTGGGGAAGCAATTCGCGCGCGGCGCGAATTACATGTCCATCCCTTCCATGCCGCCCATGCCGCCCATGCCGCCGTGAGCGTGGCCGCCCTTCTTCTCCTCGACCAGCTCGGCAACCATGGCATCGGTCGTGAGCATAAGGCCGGCGACGGAGGAGGCGTTCTGCAGTGCAAACCGCACCACCTTGGTCGGATCGATGACGCCCATCTCGACCAGGTCGCCGAACTCCATGGTCTGGGCGTTGT